>JBDUDM010000034.1:0-18760 GCA_040002925.1 Spartobacteria bacterium
TCGATGATGGTCTGCGCGCCGTTCGCGAAATCGCCGAACTGCGCTTCCCACAGGCAAAGCATCTTGGGATAGTCTAACGAGTAACCGTAATCGAATCCGAGCACCGCCGCTTCCGAGAGCAGACTATTATAGATGCAAATGCGCGCCTGCTTTTTGCCCATGTGCAGCAGCGGGACATAGGGCTCGCCACTTTGCGCATCATATAGAACTGCGTGGCGGGTGCTGAATGTTCCGCGAGCGCTGTCCTGACCGGACAAACGAATCGGCACGCCTTCAAGCATGAGCGAACCGAACGCGAGTTCCTCCGCGTAATGCCATTCATACGGACCGCCCTTTTCGAAAACAGCGCGGCGATGTTCGAGAATGATGCGTTTGATTTTCGGCTGAACGTTGAAATCGTCGGGCACCCGCGTGAGTGCATCTACGATTGTCTTCAGCGTCTTCTCGCTGATCGCGGTAGAGACGGATGAGCTGGTATATTCCGGTTGAAAAACGGCGGTCGATTCCTTGAACTTCGATTGTTCGGTCGCTTTATTTTTCTCGATTGTTTTGACGTTTTCGAGCGTCATCTCCAGCCGCAGTTGAAATTCAATCTCGAGCGAGGCGGCGTCGTCCTGGGTGAGCGTGCCCGCTTCGAGCAATTCGCTTTTGTAGAGCTGCGCGGTGGAAGGTCGCTTGTCGATCTTAGCGTAAAGATCGGGCTGCGTGAACGCCGGCTCGTCGCCTTCGTTATGCCCGTAGCGTCGGTAGCAATACATGTCGATCACGACATCGCGTCCGAATTCCTGACGAAAATCGAGCGCGAGTTGGCTAACGAACATGATCGCGAGCGGATCGTCGCCATTCACATGGAAAATCGGCACCTCGATCATCTTGGCGATGTCAGTCGCGTACATGGATGAGCGCGCATCTTCCGGCAGCGTGGTGAACCCGATCTGATTGTTCACCACGATATGAATCGTGCCGCCCGTTCCGTAGCCCGGCAGTTGCGACATGTTCAGCGTTTCCGCCACGATCCCCTGCCCCGCGAATGCGGCGTCGCCATGAATAAGCAACGGCAAAACTTTCCGGCGATGTTCGGTATCGCCGCGGATGCGTTGCCGCGCGCGCGCCGTCCCTTCGACGATCGGATCCACCGCTTCGAGATGGCTCGGGTTGGCCGACAGGCGAATCTCCACCTTCGCGCCCGATGCGAGCTTCCGTTCGGTGCGATAGCCGAGGTGATACTTCACGTCGCCATCACCCGCGACCAGATCAGGAATGTAATTCTCGGTGAACTCCGTGAAGATAACGTTGAGCGATTTGCGCAGGAAATTCGCGAGCACGTTGAGCCGGCCGCGATGCGTCATCCCCATGCAAATTTCCTCCACGCCGTCGTTAGGGCATTTGTGCAGGATGGTGTCGAGAATCACCATGAGCGATTCCGCGCCCTGCAGCGAAAAGCGTTTCTGCCCGACGTAACGCGTGTGCAGAAAAATCTCGAACGACTCCGCTTCCAGTAACGCGCGCAGTAACGCCACCTGCACCTGTTTCGAAGTCGCGCTCTTTTCCGGACGCGACTCCAGCCGATGCCGCACCCAATTGCGGATGCGCGTGTTCTGAATGTGCATAAACTCCGCGCCGATCGAGCCCGCGTAGATTTTCTCCAGCTCCGCCAGCATCTCGCGCAACTTCATCTCGCGATTATCGAGAAAGAATTTCGATTGCACTCGAAGATCGAGATCCTTCTCGCTGAACCCGAGCTCGCGCAGCGTCAGCAACGGATTTTCCGGACGCTTGTCCTCCAGCGGATTGATCAGCGCAACGGTGTGACCGAGCGTGCGATAGGCGTAAACGAGACCATCGATGCGCGTTTGCAGCGGCCCCTCGCGCGGAGCTGTCTTCGCCGCCGCACCATTCTTCTGCGGCAAATTGCCAAGCTCGAAACCTTCGAAGAACGCCGACCAACTTGCATCGACCGAGCGCGGATCATCCTGCCAGCGCTGATAATTTTCCTCGATTAGATCGAGATTCGCGCGCGTCGCGATCGAAGTTCGCATGTCGATCTAATCTGCCGCCGATATGTCGCGCGGCAAGTTGACAGTCCTCCGCGTGCTCCGTTACTTGCAGCGCCAATGCGATTCACAATTTTCGCAACGCTGCTGTTGCTCGCAAGATCGACATCTTCATTCGCGCAGGCTGATCCGGCATCGGAGCCGTCGGTGCTCGCGGTCGCGAAAGTTTTGCCGGCGGTGGTGAACATCAATACCGAGCGTGTCGTTAGGCGACAGGTGCGCGATCCGTTCGATGATTTCTATTCGCAATTCTTCGGCAACTACCGCAGCCGGCCGCGCGAGATTCGGCAGACTCTGCAAAGCCTCGGCTCGGGATTCATTGTCGACGCCGCAGGTTTTATTGTGACCAACCAACACGTGGTTGAGCGCGCGGCCGACTTAAAGATCCAGGTCGTAACGAACGACGAGAAAACTTACAACGCGCATTACATTACCGGCGACGACAAGAAGGACCTCGCGTTCATCAAGGTCGATGGCAAAACCGATTTTCCCTTCATCGATCTCAATAACATTTCTACGAATCTCCTCGGTCAGACGGTGATCGTGGTGGGTAACGCGGTCGGCTACGGCAGCTCGATCAGCCGCGGTGTTTTGAGCGCAACCCGCCGCGACATCACCATCGACAACATCGAATACAAAAATTTGATTCAGACCGACGCCGCGATTAATCCGGGAAACAGCGGCGGGCCGGTCATCGATCTTTCCGGCAGATTGGTCGGCGTCGCTTCGGCGAAGATGGCGTTTACGCCGCAAGGTGTGCCGACGCAGGGATTGGGTTTCGCCATCCCAGCCGACATGGTGCGCGACACGGTTAACGGATTTCGAAAGATCGCGTCGAAAAAACCGCAAGATCGACAAGTAGAACAGCCGGCAAGATCGACATCGAACGCCGAGCGTTTATTCGGACTGCAATTGCAGGATTTAACGCAGGAGCTGACCGATGCGCTCGGCTACATGCCCGGACGCGGCGTGCTCGTCGCGGGAACGGAACCGGATGGTCCCGCCGAACAAGCCGGAATCGAACGCGGCCTCGTGATTTACCGCGCGGGCAAGTATGATCTGACTTCTGTGAAACAACTCGAAGCCTTGCTCGTCCAGGTTACCAGCGGAACGAGCGTTCCTTTCGCGGTCGGCGTGATGCGCAGCGGCGGTGGCGGGCAACGCATCGAAACGGTGGCGTTGACGGCCCGTTGACAAAAGTTTTTCGCAACGCAAAACGTGTTCGTTGTCTCACGAAGTAATTCCGCAATGATCAAGGTCGAGAATCTAACGAAGCGTTACGCCGGTCACACCGCGATCAAGGATCTCAGCTTCGAGGTTGGCAAAGGCGAGATCATGGGATTTCTCGGGCCGAACGGCGCGGGCAAGTCGACCACGATGAAAATCCTGGCCAGCTTTTTGCCGCCGACCGCCGGACGCGCATCGATCGCCGGGTTCGACGTTTTCGAGCAATCCCTCCAGGCGCGGGCGCATCTCGGCTACATGCCGGAAAACGTGCCTCTCTATAATGATATGCGCGTGACCGAGTATTTGAATTACCGGGCGGCGCTCAAGGGCGTGCTGCATCGACGCATCAGCGAACGGGTCGGCGACGTGAAGGAGCTTTGCGGATTGAAAGACGTCGAGAAGAAGTTGATCTCGGCGTTGTCGAAAGGTTACCGCCAACGCGTGGGCCTGGCGGATGCGCTTTTGGCCGAGCCGGATCTGTTAATTCTGGACGAGCCGACGATTGGTCTGGATCCAAATCAAATCCGACAGGTGCGCGAGCTGATTAAGAATCTGGGCAAGCAGCACACCATTTTACTTTCGACGCACATTCTCCCCGAAGTGGAGATGACGTGCAGTCGCGTCATCATCATTCACAAGGGGCGGATCGAAGCGTGCGATACGCCGGAGAATTTGTTAGGGCAAATTCGCCAGGCCGGCGGCGTGGTGATCGAAGCAAAAGTCGGCAGCGACAATGGCGCGGAGGAGTTAAAAAGAATTTCAGGCGTGCGCGATGTCACGAGCGACGCCGACGGCGATTGGAAAATCTTTTCCATGCGCGTGGAATCGGGATTGGATGTGCGCGAGGAAATTTTCCAACTCGCGACAGATCGCCACTGGAAAGTGCGTGAGTTGAGTCAGCGACGCGCGACGCTCGAGGATGTCTTCGTCGAAATCACGCACGCGGATCCGGTGTGAGTAGATGTCGATCTAGCGAACATGCGAAAATTTTACACCCTCCTCACCCGCGAAGTTCGCAGTTATTTCTACTCGCCCATCGCCTACATCGTCCTCGTTTTTTTCCTGCTCGTTAGCGGCGTGGATTTTTATTTTCAGGTCGCGTTTATGAATCAACGCGCCGTTCCCTATTCGGTGCAGGAAGCGTTTTTCAATTCCGTGTTCTTTTGGTTCGCCTTCGTGTTGATCTTTCCGCTCATCACCATGCGGCTGTTCGCCGAAGAATTTAAGCTTGGCACAATCGAACCGCTCATGACCGCGCCGGTGCGCGACTGGCAGGTGGTGCTCTCGAAATTCTTCGGCGCCGTCGTTTTCTACATCGTGCTCTGGATCCCGACCTCGCTCTATTTTCTCGTCTTCGAAAAGATCACACATCAACCCGCGGCGAATTCGGCCGGTGCGTTTGGGGGCTCTTACCTGATGCTGCTGCTGCTCGGAATGTTTTATCTCTCTGTCGGCTGCTTCGCGTCGGTGTTGACCAAGAACCAAATCATCGCCGCGGTCATTTCTTTTTGCGCGATCACGCTGCTGTTCTTCCTCGGACTCGTCCAATTCATCCTGCTCGATGTCAGCGCGACCACGCGCGACCTGCTCGGTTATTTCTCGGCCATCGAACAAATGGGCACGCTTTCGCGCGGCATCATCGATACGCGACCGATGGTTCTCTATCTCAGCATGACGATGGTGATGCTGGCGTTAACCCAACTCGCTTTCCAATCACGCAAATGGAGACTGTGACGCCAACACGAGAAACGGACGCGACCGCGCCGAAACGCATTCGGCGTTTCCAGATCGGCGTCAACGTGCTGTTGCAGATCATCTTCATTTTGTTTCTCGCGATCGCCGCGAATTATCTCGGGTTTAGCCATTACAAACGTTGGGACATGTCGCGCGAGCAGAAGTACGCGCTATCCGACAAGACGAAGCGCTTTCTCAGCACGCTAAAAAATAAGATGCGGGTGACGGTGTTTTTCGCGAGCACACCGATCACTCCCGACGTGCAAAGTTTGCTGACCGAATATCAGTACGCGGGCAAGGGCAAGATCGACATCGAGAACATCGATCCGGAGCGAAATCTTTCGCGCGCAAAGGAGCTTTTCGAGAAATATAAAGTGGTCAGCGACGAGAGCCTGCTCGTGCTCGATTACGAAGGCCGCAACAAAACGGTGAAGGCGTCGGAGATGGCGGAGATCGACCAGGGCGCGGCGATGTTCGGCGAAGGGCCGCATGTATCCGCGTTCAAAGGCGAACAGGCGATCACGGGCGCGATGATGGATTTGGTGGAACGCAAAAAAAATACAGTCGGCTACGTCACCGGGCACAAGGAACCATCGATTGTCGATGCCAAGCCGCCGCCGATGTTGGCCCAACAACAAGAGCCACCGCCCGCTAGTCCCATCTCGACGTTGAAGACGTTCATCGAGAACGAGAACATTAAGTTCCAGGAATTGAATCTGCAGAGCGAGGCGGAAATCCCGGCCGACATCAAAACGATCGTGCTCGCTGGACCGCAGTACGATTTGTCGGATCGCGAGATGAAATTGCTACGCGATTTCTGGGAGAAGCAGGGCCGCGTGTTGTTACTTGTCGATCCTGGCGCGAAGACGCCGAAGTTAACCGCGTTCCTGAATGAGCTCGGCCTGAGAGTGAATGACGACCGGCTGATGGTGTTCATTAAAACCGGCATCCAGGAGGTCGCCATCACACGCGATGTGCAGGCGCATTTTCTCGGCGAAAGCGCGGTCACGAAACGGCTGGCCGGCGCGCGCGCGTTATTTTTCGGCGGCAGTTCCTCGTTAACGCTGGAACCGCAGCGCGTGCAGGCGGCGAACATTAAACTCGAGCCGCTCATTCAAGCGGAGAAAGGTTATTTCGCGGAGAAGGATTACAACGGCGACAATCAGGCGAAGTTCCAGGAAGACGCGCGGACCGCACCCCAAACTCCCCTAACGATTGCAGCGGCGATCGAAAAGGGCGGCAGCGGAGATGCGCGTGTTCAAGTCGGTTCGTCGCGCATGGTCGTCGTGACCAACGCCACCTTCATTCAAGACAAGGCGTTGACCCAGGACCAACAGGGTCTCGATTTTATTTCCGGAGCGATTAACTGGCTGCTCAGTCGTGAGCAATTGATCGGCATCGCGCCGAAAGTTCCGAAGACGCTGACCTTCTCGCTCGATGAAGATGCGATGCGCGGCGTGCGCTGGCTCATCCTTGTCTTGATCCCGCTGGTGCCGGCTGTTCTTGGCGCGGCAGTTTGGTGGCAGCGCCGCGCTTGAGCCGCGAACTTCCTATGAATTGGCGAACCACTTTAGTCCTGGCCGTGATCGCGATCGGCGTCGGCGTTTACATTAAGTTTTGGGAAACGAAATCGCTCACCACGAAAGAGTCGTTCCGACAGGAACAGAACGTCGTCAACATTACCAAAGACAAGATCGACGGCATCGTCATTCAAAACGGCGATGACAAGATCGACATGCGCAAGATCGACAATAAGTGGCGGCTGGAAACGCCGATCAAAGACCAAGCCGACAGCGCGGCGATTAATAATCTCCTGATCGAGCTGGAGGATTGGAAAAAGGATTCCGCCATCAGCGCGAAGGAAATCGATGCGGACAAAAACAAGCTGAACGAATTCGGGCTGAACAAACCAAAGTTGCGATTGAAGCTGAGTGGCACGGGCGCGCCGCCGGAAATCTGGTTTGGTAAAGAGGCCGCGTTCGAAAGCAAAATGTACGTGCGATTCGAGAACGCGCGGGACGCGTTCCTCGTTAGTCAATCGGTCAAGAAAGCGATCGAGAAGAAGGCGGAAGATTTTCGGGACAAGAAGCTGACCGATTTGAACGCGGCGCAGATTTCGAAGCTGGTGCTGAAGACGCCGGCCGGCGAAATGGAAGTGGAAAAAAAGAGCGACCGCTGGGAATTCATCAAGCCGCTCCGCGCCCGCGCGGACGATCAGAAGATCGGCGATTTGATCGCGCAAATCACGACGGCCCGAATTCAGCAATTCGTCGCCGACGATCATGGCGATCTCCACGCGTATGGCCTGGCCGAGCCGCGCGGAGCGATCACGTTGTTCGGCCAGGACGCCAAGTCCGCCGGTCGGACGGATTCGTCCCGTGGCGAACAGGGACAGATGCTGCAGATCGGCGCGTCGCCGGAGAAGCAAAAGGACCAGGTTTATGTCCGCTTCTCGCCGCGCAGTTTCGTTTACACTTTGCCGAAGAAAATTGAGGAGATCCTCAACACCAAGCCTAACGATCTGCGAGATCGCCACCTTGCTCGGATCGACGAGAAGATGCTCGACCGCCTAACGATCGAGGCGCCGGGCAAAAGCAAAACGGTGCTAGCGCGCAAGGGAGAGGAATGGACCATCGCCAGCCGAAACAACGGGCCGGCAAACTCGGCCGAAGTGAAACGTTTAATCGACATCATCACGAACGAGCAGGTCACGCGATTCGTGGAAGACGTTGCCTCGAACCTGCCGAAGTACGGATTGGATAAGCCGCAAGTGCAGGTCACCTTCAGCTCATTCGCATCTGAAAACACGGCGGAGTCAAAAGCGGGTGAGCGGCCTTTCGCGACGATCGCGTTCGGAAAAGTGGAGGGCAACGAAGTCTATGCGCGTCTCGGGGACGAACCTTTCATCGTTGCGGTCCGCCGCGGATCGCTCGACGCGATTTTCTCCGATCCATTGCAGTGGCAGGAATTGTCGATCTTCAAGTTCAAGCCGGAGCAAATCCATCAGTTGAGCGTGGTGACGGACAACGAGCAGACGCTGGTGCGCGGAGCGAACAACCAATGGACCTGGGCAAAAGGCGCCGGCGATGTGAACCAGATCAACGTGCAATCGTTGCTTAACACCTTGTCGATCTTGCGCGCGGTGCGCTGGGTGGGGCCAACAACGCCGCAACATGGTCTCGACAAGCCGCAGCTTGTTCTCAATTTCACCACATCGCCGGACGATAAGGCCGCGCACAAATTAACGATCGGCGCGCCCGCTGGGGATGGAATGTGGTTCGCGCGCGCGGATGAACGCGAAGGTACCTTCATCGTCAACGGTCCTGACTTTAACGCGCTGAAACTTCCGCTCGTTCAGACCGCGCCGGCAACAAATCCGCCACCGCTGGCGAAACCGTAATCCTGTAGCGGCCGCCGTCTCGGCGGCAAACAGTGCGCTGCCGCTGAGAACAGCGGCCTCTACAGTTTCGCTGCGGTATAAATCGTGACGATGCCGCCGGTCAGCGGTTCGGCTTTGGCGTTTACGAAACCGTTTGCCTCCATCAACGCGCACATCGCTTCGCCTTTGGGGAAACGTTCGATCGATTCGCCCAGATAATCGTAGGCGCTCTTTTCCTTCGTCAGAATATGACCGACGATCGGCGTCACGCGATGCAGATAAAACCGGTAGACCGCGCGCAAGATCGGCAATCGTGGCAGCGAGAATTCGAGAACGAGAACGTGGCCACCCGGACGCAGCACTCGATGCATCTCGCGCAAGGCCGCCGGCCAATCTGGCAGATTGCGCAGGCCGAACGAGATGGTTAGGCAATCGAAGGCAGCGTCCGCGAATGGCAGCGCCATCGCATTAGCGAGCACGGTTTCGCGCACACCTTTGGCTTTGGCGAGGGCGAGCATTTCCTCCGAGAAATCCGCGCCGACAATTCGCGCGTCCGGCAAACGCTTCTGCAAAACGAGGGCGAGATCCCCGGTGCCGGTGGCAAGATCGACAATCGTATTTGGCTGCCAAGCCGCCACGATGTTCGAAGCGCGGCCGCGCCAATAAAAATCAAAGCCGCAACTGAGCAGATGATTAGCCAGATCGTAGCGCCACGCGATCGAGCCAAACATCCGCCGGACTTCTTCCGGGTCTCTGCCAAGAGCGAGCTCGTTCAATGAGTGAAACTCCATGTTCTGAGAACGTTCGCGAATTGAAAGTGAATTTTGGATTGCCCGCCGCTGGCGCATCAGTGCAGACTCTGCCCTAGGCCTAACTATTGCGCCATGGAATACATCGTCGTCCGACTCACCGGTCTGCCCTTTTACAGCGCGGATGTTTTGCTGGACGGCGAGATTAACGGCAAGACCGGCGAGTTGCTCACGTTAGGAAACCCGGGCTGGGTCCTGATCTCGGTCAATGTCTCCGGCGCGATCGAGCAGAGCGTCGAAGTGAAAAACACGAGCCCGACTCGTCCGATGGAGATCGACATCGAAAGCATGTGAAGATATTCGGGCGCGCGGTCGGAATTTCGCTGGCGATTTTGCTCGTCGTTGCAGTCGGCCTTGCGCTTTGGCTGCACGACAAACCGCCGCGTTACAATGAGCCGCTCGTTCCAACGAGCGCGACGAGTCCGCCAACCCCGGTCGACAATCCGCTGTTGCGGGGAATGTGGCCCGACAATACGGAGCAGGACGATGCGACCTTGATGCTGATGTCGATCTCGGGTGGCGGCTCGAGAGCGGCGGCGGTGGGATGGAAGACGCTCGATGTTCTGCGCCGCAGCGCCTATCGATTTACCAACGCCAACGGCACGGTGGTCGATTCGAATCTCGCGAACGAGATCGACCTGGTCGCGGGAATCTCCGGGGGAAGCTTCGCGGCGACGGCGTGGTGCCTGAAAGGCAGCGTGACACCGGCGTTTCAGCAGCGTTTTGTCGAGCGCGACATTCAGGCAGAATTGAAACGCCGCTTTTTTTCCGGGAAAGGAATCCTGGCCGCTTTTTCCACCCGATACGCGCGGATCAATTTCGCGGCGGAGCTTTACGACGAGGATATTTTCGAACGCAAAACATTTGCCGATCTTCCTTCGCGTCCCATTCTGCGTTTGCACGCCACGAATCTCGCGCTGGGGCAGCGTTTCACTTTTACCCGCGACACCTTCGAACGACTCGGCTCGAATCTTCTCCCCTATCCGCTCGGTTACGCATGCGCAGCGTCATCCGCGTTTCCGATTCTGCTCGACCCGTTGACGCTGCGCAATTATCCGCCGTCGCTCGATCTCGAACAGGATCGTTCCTATCAGTCGGGGAAAAAAAACGCGCGGGCTGATCTCAATGTCGATCTTCGCAACAAAGCGTGGGAATTTTTTAATAACAAGACGAACGAGTACGTGCATCTCGCCGACGGCGGTTTGGTCGATAACCAGGGATTGCAATCCATCCTGGATGAATTCGACAACAACGGCGTCATCAATCGCCGGATCAATTTCTCGGCCGCGCCCTTGCAGCGATTGATTATCGTCAATGTGAACGCCGGAGTGGCCAAGCCGGATGCGAGCAGCCATTCTCCGGAAGCTCCGGATGTCGCTTCGGTGGTGGAAAGCACCATGGTTTCTTCGATGGATGTTTTGTCGGCGCGTCGCTGGATGGATATTCTCGCGCAAACTCGTCTGCTCTACAAAGGCCGGATCGACCGGCCCGATGCCCCGGCCTACTCCCAACTGGAAGAGCCGTATCGAATTGAAATCAGCTTCCGCAATATTGGCGACGCGGAGTTGCGGCGGCAGGCCATGGCGTTGCCGACGTCGTTCAAATTAACCGCGGAACAACTCGCGTTGATCGACAAGGTGGTCCCGGAACTTTTGCAGGAAGATCCGGAGTTCCAACGGCTGCAAGCCGTGCTGTCGAATCGGTAACGCGAGATCGACATCTTCGTTTTCTGGATTCGTTAGGTGATTTTGCTCACGAGAGGACTTGAACCTCCACGGGTCTCCCCATACGATTCTGAGTCGTACGCGTCTGCCATTCCGCCACGTGAGCGAAGGAGAATCACATCGCTTGGCCGGTTCGCCCGCGCAAGCGCGAATGTAATTGTCGATCTTACAGGCGGCGCTTTTTCTTAGCGCGCGCTTCGAGCTGGTGGGCCTTGCGCGCTTTCCCGAGGGAGCGAAGCAGATCGGCGTAATTGCTCGCCACGATTTCGTAATCTTCCGGGGGTTGGTCGCTCATGTCTTCCCAGGTTTTGAGCGACGCTTTGTAAAGTTCGGACGCCTTCGCGTAGTCGCCGCGCGAATGATAAACCACGGCGAGATTGCATTTCGATTGCGCGATGTCGGGATGCGTTAACGGATGCACTTTCTCGCGAATGGCGAGCGCGCGCAGGTGAGTTTTTTCGGCTTCGGTGAAACGCCGCTGGTTGGTGTAGAAAACACCGAGATTGTTCAGGACCGATGCAACGTCGGCGTGTTCGGGCCCAAGCTGCTTCTCGTAGATTTGCAGCGCGTGCAGGTAATAAGGCTCGGCCGCTTTTTGCCGCCCGGATTTGCGAAAGATGAGCGCGATGTTATTCAACATCGTCCCGAGGTCGGCGTAAGGCAGATCTTCTAGCTGGGTGCCGGAGGCGATCGCCTTTTCGTAGTAACGAATCGCTTCTTCGGATTGGCCGAGATTATCGCAAAGGAATGCGAGGCGGCGAGCGGAGCGGAAAAGAAGGCACTGATCGGCCGGCTCCATTTTTTCGAGGGCAAGGTGGGATTTGAGAAGATACGGCTTGGCCGCAATCCGATCGCCGCTTTGATCGAGAAGCTGGCCGAGTTTTTCGAAGCTGACGGAGAGCCGGGTCGGATCGTCAACGAAAGCGCGTTTGGCCAGGTCGAGAATCGTTTCCGCGACCCGCACCGCTTCCGGAATGCGATGACCGGCGCGAAGCGTATCGAGCTTGTCGTTGAGGATGGCCCACAACTTTTCTTCGCCTTTCATCGGCCGTCACCATCCTTCGCTTAACTGGCTAACGAGTCGGGTCGCCAGTTCCTCGGTCGCCAATGGCAGCGCCTGGCGTTCATCGGTGGTCACGTCGGTGCCGACAAAGAAGCTGGTGGTGCCGCCGGCTTCGCCCTGCGGGCCAAGCTGTTTGCCGGAGCGATCGACCAGTTTATAGCGCACGTGGATGGAAAGATTGAATTCGGTGGTGGCGAGAACATTGCCGCGCACCGAACGCGCCGGGGAGCGGCTGATCTTGATCACTTCGCCCTGCAGAATCGCGTCGGCGTTATTGTCGTTGCCGATTTTGTAGGTGCCGTCCTGCTGCAGTTGTTTGATAACGGTCCCGGTAATCAGGACTTCGACCCGCGGAAGGAGAGTGCTGTTTTTGAACGTCGGAACCGAGATGACCCGGATTTCGCTGAGATACGCCGGCTTAACCGGACCGACATGATACCCCAGACAACCAGCGAGACCGAAACTAACCAACAGCGCGGCTGCGAAATTTTTCACGGCGCCGGAGTAGCAGACGCGTCAGGCGAAGTAGAGCTCCCGGAGCCTGAATCCGCCGGAGCGGTGGTGGTGTCAGGCATGAGCGAAGCCGCCGGCGGCAGAGAGGGATCGGTTTCAGCGGGGGGTAACGGCGCGGCTTCGTTAGGCGAACCGCGCATGGCCGGGCCACCACCCTTCGCCGTTCTCGACGTCTCACCTTCCGCCTTCTTTTTTCCGGGGACAGGATCGGTCTTTTGCGGCTGCAAGGCCGCGTCTCCTAGTTTCGCACGCAGCTGATCCACCCGCTTCTTCGCTTTCACGCTCTCGACCGAGCCCGGTTGCTGCCGAATAACCTCGTTATAATAAATGGCCGCCGCGCGATAATATTTCTGCTTGTCGTAAAATTTCGCGATCGTAAAAGAGGTCGACGTTTCCTTTTTTTGCAGCAACCCCAGATTCGCGCGTGCTTGCGCGGCCTTCTCGCTATTCGGGTAGCGGAAAAGAAAATCCTGAAACGCCGTCCGCGCTTTGTCCGTCGCGGCCGCATCCTTCGTTCCCTGTCGCGCCGCCGTAAACCAGATGTATCCGATTTGATATTGCGCATCCGCCGCTACCGGATCGTTCGCAAATTTATCGATCACCGCCTGGTAAGCAGCGATGGCCGCGTCATTCGCGCCTTCTTTTTCACGCGCCAGGCCGATATCCAACTGCGCCCGCGCCGTATATTTTCCGAAAGGCGCACTGCGAATGATTCCGGCAAAGATCGTAACCGCGCGATCTAGCGCATTCGCGACCGAGATTCCCAAAATCTTGATCTTCTTTCCGTTGAGATACATCTCGCCGATACGGAATTGGCCCTCGATCGATTCATTAAAGTGCGAATCGGTCGGATAGGCTTGCATGATGTAGCGATAGGCATCCGCGGCCGCGAGGTAATCCTTGGTTTGCTCCTGTAGTTGCGCTGAACGGAAACCGGCCCCCGCCGCGAGCGCATCCTTCGGATACTTGCGCACAATCGTGCGGTAAGCGTGAATCGCGCGCGTCCAATTGCCCGACTTTTCTGCCTCCTGGCCAGAGTGAAAAAGTTCCTCCGCATTGCCGTTTATTTGCTCCTCGCCCGGCGCGACATACTTCGCTTTTTCCCCCGGCTTGAAGATCACCGAAGCCGAAACGGACGCGATCGTAGTCAGGCTCAGAGCGATCGCGACAAAAAAGGTTCTCGAAGGAAAAACCATGGGGTTTTCAGGGTAGATGCGATAGCCGCTCCGTCAAGTTGTGCGACCCAGTTCCGGCGCCCGCAAGATCGACATCGTGCAAGATCGACATCTTCTCGCCGAGGCAATTACGATTCCTTTCCGACCCCTTGAATCTTTACCATCAGCAAAAAATCCGCATCGGGACGTGCGCCTGGAGTTTCGACGACTGGCAGGCCTCTTTTTATCCGAGCGACCTTCCGAAGACGCGTTGGCTCGAGTTTTACGCCCGTTATTTTCCCGCCATCGAAATCGATTCCACTTTCTACGGCGCGCCCAGCGAAGACACCGCCCGGCGCTGGGTGGAGATGACGCCCGCAGCATTCCGGTTCGCATGTAAACTTCCGCGCGAGATCACGCACGAACGCCGTCTGCGCGATTGCAGCAATCAGCTGAGCGCTTTTTGCAAAGCGATCGAGCCGCTCGCTGCGAAACTACAAGTCGTCCTCATTCAACTTCCGGCCGCGTTTTCGCCTAACGACGGCAAACCGGCTCTGCGCGCATTCCTAAAACAGCTTCCGCGCGACTTTCGCTTCGCCATCGAGTTTCGGCATCCGGGCTGGCATCGGCCGCAGTTCATCGGTTTACTCGAAAAATATCGTATCTGCTGGGTCTGGGCCGATACCAGTCCGCTGAACGAACGTAATCTCGCGCCGTTCGAATTTCTGCCGCAGACCGCGGATTTTTTATATCTGCGTTTGCTCGGCGATTACGCCACTAAATACGACAGCGACGGCAAACATTTCCATCGCTACGACAAACTTCTCTGGAAACGCGAGGCCGCGCTCGAAAGCTGGTCCCTTAAAATCGAGCGGAACGTCGGCGAAGTGCGCAATGTCTGGGCGTTTGTCGGCAATCACTTCGAGGGCTTCGCGCCGGAAACAGCGCAGCGGCTCGCGCAACGTCTCGGCTTCGATCTCCCACTCCCGTCCGAAGCCGAAGAAACGCTCAGCGTACAGGACCGTTCCCAGCTCGACCTGTTTGCGAATGACGAAACCCGAACGACAGAATGACGGATGACGAATGGCCTAACTCATTGACTGCTTAAAGCAGTCAATGAATTAGGGCGTCTCTAGCAGACGATGTCGATCTTGGCCGCGCCGAAATACGGCTGCAGTTTGTCTGGAATCGCGACCGGACCGTCCGGCTGCTGATAGCTTTCGATCAACGCCGCAAATAATCGCGGAAGCGCCAACCCGGAGCCATTCAACGTGTGGCAGAACCGATTTTTCCCCTCCGCATCCTTGTAGCGAAGATTCATCCGACGCGCCTGGAAATCTTCGAAGTTCGAGCAGCTCGACACTTCCAGATACGCATTCTGTCCCGGCGACCAAACTTCGATGTCGTACGTTTTCGCGGAACCGAATCCGAGATCGCCCGTGCAAAGTTCGATCACGCGATAATGCAAGCCTAACGACTGCAGAACGCGCTCCGCGTCCGCCGTCAACGCTTCGTGTTCTTCGTAGGATTTTTCGGCGGCCGTAATTTTCACCAGCTCCACCTTGTCGAATTGATGCACGCGAATAATCCCGCGCGTCTCCCGCCCGGCCGATCCCGCCTCCCGCCGAAAACAAGGCGTGTATGCCGTCAGCTTTTTCGGAAGATCGACAATCGCCAATATTTCTTCGCGATAAAGATTCGTTACCGGCACCTCCGCCGTCGGCGCGAGAAAAATCTCGCCGTTTTCCAGTCCGTACATGTCTTCTTCAAACTTCGGCAACTGGGTGGTGCCGACCATGCAATCGCGCCGAACCAAAAACGGCGGACTCACTTCGAGGTAGCCATGTTCGCGCGTGTGCAAATCGAGCATGAACTGGATCAGCGCCCGCTCCAACCGCGCGCCCGCTCCGGTGAAGCAGATGAAACCGCTACCGCTCAGTTTGGCCGCGCGTTCGAGATCGAACAGCTTCAGTTTCGTGCCGAGCGCAACGTGATCGCGCACTTCACCGCCTAACGACGGCTTCTCGCCCCAGGTCCGCACCACCGGATTCGCGCTCGCATCTTTTCCGATCGGCGCGTTCGCGTGCGGCGTGTTCGGAATTTCGAGCAACAATTTTCTCTGTTCCTCTTCCGCTGTGTTCGCTCGCTGCGTAAGATCGACAATCTCTTCGCCGGTCTTTCGCACCTGTGCCTCGAGCTCGTCGCTCGCTTCTTTGCGCGAACGTTTCGCGCCGATCTCTTTGCTCAGCCGATTGCGATCGGATTGCAGTTGTTGCAACTCCGTTTCCGTTTTGCGACGCGCCGCATCGATCTGCAGAACATTGTCGATCTTCGCTTCTTCGCCGCCGCCACGCGTGGCCAGCCGCTCGCGCACAAAATCCGGTTTCTCGCGAATGAGGCGAATATCGAGCATGGCTGCACTTACCAACCCGCAGCGCGAACCGCAAACGCAATCACGCGTGACATTCCCTCACCCGCGCCGATAATTTCCCCGTGAGTCAGCTGAATCTTCTCGGCGTCGCGCTCGGCCTCGCCGCTCTCGCCGGCATTAATCTCTACCTGACCGTATTGGTTACCGGTCTGGCGATTCATTTTCATTGGATCACGCTCGCGCCTGCCTATCAATCTCTCGCGCCGCTCGGCGAACCGTGGCTCATCGCCGTCGCCGGCGTTTTGTATTTCCTGCAATTTTTCGCCGACAAAATTCCGTGGATCGATTCCGCGTGGGACGCCGTTCACACCGTCATTCGTCCGATCGGCGGAGCGTTGCTCGCAATCCAGGTGCTCGGTCATCCGAGTCCGGCGTTCACTGTGCTCGTCGGTTTGCTGGCCGGCGGCACGAGTCTGATCAGCCACACCGCAAAATCTGCGACGCGGCTGGCCACCAACGCCTCGCCCGAACCTTTCACCAACATCGCCCTGAGTTTGGGCGAAGACATCGCCGTCTTCGGCGGCCTCGCGCTCATCCACTACAATCCCTTCGTTGCCTTGTTGATCTTCGCGGTCGCCATCATCGCCTTCTGCTATTTCGCCGCGAAGATTCTGCGCTTGGTCAAAGTAAAAATCTTTCTCGCGTTAAGAAAACTGAACGGCCCGGCCGAGCACAATCTTCCGGCAAATTTGCCGCTGACCTTACCGCCTCGCCTCGCCGACGTCTTCTCGCGCCAAACCATGCTTGGCGAAACGACCGCGTGGGCCGCGCCCTGCATCAGCGGCGGCGGCCGGCGCATTCCCGCTAATCTTTTCGGCGCCCTCGTCGCGATGAACGAAGAGCCGCGCAAACTTTTGTTCGTCGCGCGGAAAGGGGGCCGTCCTTTCGCGCAAACGATCGATCTCGATGGAATGATGATCGCGCACGAGCCGAAATTTCTTTCCGAAAATTTCAACATCGGTCCCGCCACCGGCAAGGGACCGAAATATCTTTTCCTTTTTCCGCGCTCGGAAGCGGCCGTGGTCGAGCAAATCGTCGAGTACCTGCGCGAGCGTTTGCGTGGAAGCCCTCGCGCAGTGGCCGAAGAGGTCCATGTCGATCCAGCGGTCTCGGCCTAACGACGATCGCTACTCGCAAATGCGCGCGGCCGGCCGCGTACGCGAGCGCGCGCTGCTTGTTTCGCCGCGTGTTCCGACCGAACTCGAGCTACAAGCGCGTTGGTTTGCGGGTGAGTTCGGGCGCGAATTTGTTTCCACCGCCGGCGACAAGATCGACATCGTCCAATTCGGCACTTGGAACCGCGAAGCCGGGCCTGACTTTCGCGATGCCGCGGTGCGCATTAACGGTGGCGAACCGCAACGCGGTTGGATCGAGATCGACCTTGTCGATCGCAGTTGGGAAACACACGGTCATGCGACGAACCCGGCTTTCGATGAAACCGTTCTCCATATTTTCGTCGAGAAGAGCGACCGCGAATTTTTCACGCGCACAAGTTCGCATCGCAATGTTCCGCAAATTCGGATCGATCCGACGACATTGCCCGACGCATTCAGCACCAACCTTCCGCTGGCGCGACCGGGACGTTGCCAGGCGCCGCTAAAAGGATTGCCGGAGGATCGTGTCAACGGCGTGCTTGATTCCGCCGCGCAATTTCGTTTGCAGCGCAAAGCCGCCCGCCTCCGCGCTAAGATCGACAATCACGGCGTCGACGAAGCGCTCTTCCAGGAAATCGCCGCCGCGCTCGGTTACAAGCAAAACAAATTGCCATTCACGCTCATCGCGCAGCGATTGCCGTTGAAGTTTCTGCGCGAAAAGCCTAACGACGCCGAGGCTTTGCTCTTCGGCATCGCCGGTTTTCTCGAATCGCCCGATCTCGCCATCTATCAAAGATCGACAAGGGAATATGTTCGGGCGCTGTGGGACCGTTGGTGGCCGCATCGCGATGAAATGCAGCGTCTCATTTTGCCGGCGAAGACCTGGCGAATCACGAGCACGCGTCCGTCCAATCATCCACAACGTCGTCTCGCCGCCTTGTCGATCCTGGCCCAGCAATGGCTGTCGTTTCGAAAATCGTTAGGCAAAACCCGCGCTCACGATTTCTTCAGCGAACTCGATCATCCGTTTTGGAAGTTTCACTACACGCTCCTGGCCGAACCTTCGCCGAAGGAAATGGCGCTCATCGGCGAATCGCGCATTGCCGAAATTTTCGCGAACGTTCTCTTTCCGTTTTGGCTGAATGAAGATGTCGATCTTTGGAGCGAGTACGCAAAGTTGCCGGCACAACTATCAAATCGACGAGTCGAGACTGGGGCGACGCGCTTGTTTGGCGACAATCCGCGCCGGAAATCATTTCTGAAAACAGTCGCGCATCAGCAAGGCTTGCTTCAGATTTACGAAGACTTTTGTTTGCCAGACAACTCGGATTGCGCGCAATGTCCTTTCCCGGAACAGATGCAGAAATGGAGATGAAGAAAACGCTCAACGCTCAACGTTCCATGGAGCGAAGCGTTCACGTTGATCGAGCTGCTCGTCGTCATCAGCATCATCATCGTCTTGACGGGATTGCTCTTTCCCGCATTTCGCGGCGTGCAGGATCAGGCGAAGAAGACGCAGGCGAAAAGAAGATTGACCTCGCTACCCAATCGCGATAAGAACGCAGAAGTTACCTTACC
>JBDUDM010000110.1:0-5553 GCA_040002925.1 Spartobacteria bacterium
ACCGGACAAACCGTTTCGCACGGCGCGTTCTCGCAGTGCTGACACATCATCGGCTCGTGCACGATCTCCGGATTCTGCGGATACTCGCGCGCGTCCTGATTAAATTCCTTCGCGCTCGCGTAATAACGATCGATGCGAATCCAATGCATGGCGCGGCCGTGGCCCACCTGCAGTTTGCCGACGACCGGGATGTTGTTCTCCGCCTGACAGGCGATGACGCACGCGCTGCAACCGGTGCAAACGTTAAGATCGACAGCCATGCCCCATTGATGCTCGGAAGTGAGCGCCGGATGCGCGTAGAGCGATGGCAATGTCGCCGGCAACTCTTCGTCGCCCGCGATCTTCTTGACGAAATCATTTTCTTCGCGGTAACGATCGAGCGTCGCTTCGCGCACGAGCCCGCGGCCCTCGATGCTCCAATGGTCTTGCGTGATCGCGAGTGCGTATTTCCCGCCCGCTTTTTCCACCTTTACGCTTTCGACCGCTTTCCCGTCGGCGACGATAAAGTGCGGACTCGACGGCGTGCGCAGATGAAACGCGTTGAAGCCGATTTGTTCGGCCATGCCCGGCTTGTCTTCGACCGCGCCGCCGGCATACGGCAGCGAATCGAAGCCGGGCATGCGGCGACCGTAGCCCATCGGAATGGTGATCGAATTCTCCGCGTGACCCGGTGAGATCAGCGCGGCGATCACCAGGTCACGCTCGATCGGACCGTTGTTCTGATCGCGCGCAACATCGGTAACCGAAATGTGAATGAGATCGCCGGTCTCGACGCCGAGATGCTTCGCCAGATTTGGGCTCATCAACGCGCCGTTATCCCACGTCAATTTGGTAATCGGATCGGGAAGCTCCTGCAGCCAGCCATTATTAATGTAGCGGCCGTCGTCGATGGAGTAGTCGCGCACGAAAACGATCTCGGGAGATTCCGGCGTCGGCGCGGGCAGCGAATTCCAGAGTTGTTGCGCGAGCGCGCCCGCCCCACCCGCGATCGATGCGTTGCCGCGATCGCGTACGGGTGCCTGCGAACTGAATCCGTCGTGCGCAAATTTCGTCCACGCCGTCGCGAAATCGCCGGCCGGTTTCGTCGCGCGAAATGTCTCCTGGATCAATTCCGGCCCTTCCACTTTCGGCCGGCCGAGAACCATGTTCAGCATTTCGATTTCCGAAACGCCGCCAAAGAGCGGCATGATCATCGGTTGGATCGACATGTACGTTCCGTCCGCCGCGAGCGCGTCACCCCACGATTCGAGATAATGCGCCAATGGCACATGCCACTGACTCGCCGCCGAAGTAGCATCTTCGTGGTAACCAAGCCTAACGACATCGGGCACCTTCTTCTGCAAGTCCGCCCAATCCAGCGGCTGCTTCGTCTCCAGATCCTGCGCGATTCCGCGGAAAGCGTTGAAGACCGGGTCGCCGCCGAGAATGAAAAGCTGCTTCACTTGATCGTGCAGAATCTCATCCGCCAGCTGCAGCAGACTCATCGTCCGCGGATTCGATGCGAAATCATGCACCATCAAAGTCGCGCCGATATTTTTCAGCGCGGCGTTCATGCCGTAGGCGAGCAACTGCACTGTAACCGGTTGATGCGAACCGGCCAGAACCAGACTCGCGCCTGCTTTGGAAACAAGATCCGCCGCTGCTTCCGCCACCCACTCCTCATCAAATCCTTCGGTCGCGGTCGGGGCGATCGTTCCTAGCAACGCCGTTAGGCCGGTATCGCCGGTTCCGCCCGCGATTTCTTTCGCGAGCGCGTAAGCGACCGTCGAAATCTGGCTGGCCGGACAACGCAAGCGATGGTCCGCCATCGAACCGGTCAACGTGAAACGATTTTCCACGACGTAGAGCCGGTTCATCGTTCCCTTCGCTTCGCTGATTCGGCGCCGCGAAGTAAATCCGCGCACCGACGCGACATCGCCTTCGCCGCAATCCACGAAATCGCTATCGAGCGAAAGGATCACATCGGCGCGCTCGATTTGTGGAACGAGACGCGTGTTCGCGCCGAACGCAGTCTGCGTGGCGACTTGCTGCGCTTCCGTCATCCCGGCGTTGTAGATGCACCAACGCATCTTCGGGAACATCCGCTCCATTTCCGCGCGCAAACGTTCCCGCGTCGGCGAATGAACTTCCTCCACTAAAAACGCCAGCCCCGCTCCGCCGTCCGCTTTCGCCTTTGCGCTAAGATCGACAAGGTATTTCTCGAACGCATCGCGCTCCGCCGGTTTTCCTTTGTGCAGAAAATGTCGCGAGCGGGTCGGGTCGTAGAGATCGAGAATCGAAGCCTGCGCGTAAACGTCCGTCGCACCGCCGCTCGCGGGATGCAGTGGATTGCCTTCCAGTTTAATCGGCCGGCCATCGACCGTCGTCGCGACTAACGGAATCGCCCCGGTCCGCCGCGGCATCGCCGTCGCGTAGTAAAGAAATTTTCCGGGGATCGTCCACTCCGCGCTTTTCGTGAATGGAACCAGATGCGCTTCCGGTCGGCGGCAGCTTGTTAGGCCCACACCCGCCAATGCCATCGACGCGCCCATCAGTTTCAGAAAGCCGCGCCGCGACCATTCGTCGTCTGCCATCTCCGCCGCGCCGTTCGGAAATTCGCGCTCGAGCCATTGTTGGAACTCCGGCGTCTCGCTCAACTCGTCCACGCTCCGCCAGTAACGTTTTCCGTTGGCGGACTCCGGCGGATGTTCGAACACGCGCTTCATCGATGGCACCCCTGACAATTCGTCGGCGGATTAATGTTCCACTTCTCTTTCAACGTCTGGCCGATCTCCCCCTGTGTGAGCTTCGATTTCTGCTTCCAATCGTCCTCCACCCCATTCGGCTTGCCGTATTTCGCCACGAAATCCGCCGGCTTCACGTCGTCCGGTTTCCAATCGAGATTAAAAATCTGGTCCTCCGGCCGCAGGAATCTTTCGGGATGCCGATGACATTCGAGGCACCACGCCATGCTGTGCGGTTTGTCCTGATACACCGTCGGCATGTGATTAATCTGGCCATGACACACCGCGCAGCTGATCCCGCGATTCACATGCGCGCTGTGATTATAAAAAACGTAATCCGGCGTCCGATGAATCTGCACCCACTCCACCGGCTTGCCCGTTTTCCAGCTCGCGCGAATCGGTTCCAGCTTCGGATTATCCTTCTGCACCTGCGTGTGACAATTCATGCAGGTCTGCGTGTTCGGCAGATTCGAGTGTGCCGCCACCTCCACGAAACTGTGGCAATAACGGCAATCCATCCCGAGTTGCGACACATGAATGTCGTGCGGAAACGGCACCGGCTGGATCGGCTCGTAGCCGACGCGCGTGTATTTCGGCGTCACGTAATACCACGTCATCGCCGTTAGGCCGGTCACCATCAAGATTCCGCAGATCGCGATCTTGAGTGGCAGCCAATTAGTCCAGCGCGGGAAAAAGTTCGCCATAAAATCAGCGGACGCCTTCCCTGTCTGCCCCCATCCGCCAACCTAAAAACGAACCAAAGCTATAATTAGGATGTGATTGGTTCAGACGATCAAAATTTTGAGGTTGATAAGGCGTCTGAGGGGAGGCGAAAACAAGTCTATGAATGCACGCGGCAGTGGCAAAAGAAATTTCGTCGCGCATTTTTGTGTCGATTCTGATACAAAACTGTCCCAGAACTTCCGATTCGAAGCTCTGCCCATTTCGCAAAAATGATCAGGTCAAAACTTCAGCGGAGCGTCAAGTGAAAGCGCGTTTCTTCTGTATTATCTTCCTTCTTCTAAACTGCGTCTTGCGGAACGTGCACGGCGCGGAAGATGTCGATCTTGTCCTGCTGAACGGCAACATCTACACCGTGAACGAGAGTAAACCGCACGCCGAGGCGGTTGCAGTGAAAGGCCAGCGCATCGTTTTCGTTGGCTCAAACGAAGACGCGAAACAGTTTCACGCGAAATCCGGCAGCCGCCGGATCGATCTTGCCGGCAAAACCGTCGTGCCCGGCCTGACCGATTCGCATTGCCACATTTTCGGCATCGGCGAACGCGAGATGCTGTTGAATCTCGAAGGCACCAACACGCTCGAAGATTTTTTGGCCAAGGTGAAGGAGCGCGTCGGGCAAAGCGAAAGCGGCAAATGGATCACCGGCCGCGGTTGGATCGAAACGTTTTGGAAACCGCCGCAATTTCCGACGCGCGCTGATCTCGACGCCATCGCGCCGAACAATCCGGTTTATCTCAAGCGCGCCGATGGTCACGCCTCGGTGGCGAATTCGGCCGCGCTGAAACTCGCTAAGATCGACAATCACACGCCCGACCCATTCGGCGGCCAAATCTTGAAAACGAACGGCGAGCCCAACGGAATGCTCCTCGATAACGCGCAGGATTTGGTTGAGAAAAATATTCCGAAAGGAACGCAAGCCGATCGCGAGAAAGCGCTTCAACTCGGGATTGAGCGTGAGATCAAACTCGGTTGGTGCGAAATCCAAAACGCCGGCAGCCACAAGGACGATGTCGATCTTATCCGAAAGCAGTACAACGTCGGGAAAATAAAATTACGAATGGTCAACACCGTTTACGGTCCCGGCGCGGATGCGGAATGGTTCTTAAAAGAAGGCGCGACGATTAATGAGAACGATCGCCGCTTCACCCAACGCACCATCAAGGTTGTTTTCGACGGCGCGCTCGGCTCGCGCGGCGCCGCATTATTGAAACCGTATAGCGACGCGCCCGACACATTCGGTTATCTCACCGAAAAGCCGGAGCAATTACGACCGATGTTCGAGGAAGCATTGCGCCGCGGTATTCAAGTGGAGACGCATTCGATCGGCGATCGCGCCAACCGCACGATTCTCGATCTTTACGAGGAAGCGTTCAAAGCCGTCCCGCCCGATCAACGAAAAGTCCGCGAGCCGCGTTGGCGCGTGGAGCACGCGCAGATTGTCGATCTTGCCGACATTCCGCGCTTCGCCAAACTCGGCGTCATTCCGTCGATGCAACCGTCGCACGCGATCAGCGATTTATTTTTCGCGCCCGCGCGTCTCGGAATGGATCGCCTCGCGGGCGCCTATGCATGGCAAAGTTTTATTAAGAGCGGCTCCATCATCGCGGCCGGCTCCGACGCGCCGGTCGAACGCGGCGAACCGATGATCGAGTTTTACGCCGCCATTTCGCGCAAAAGCATCAAAGGCGAATCGAGCGATGGTTGGCATCCCGAGCAAGCCGTCACGCGCGAAGACGCGTTGAAAATGTTTACGACCTGGGCCGCCTACGCCGCCTTCGAAGAAAACGACAAAGGCAAGATCGACATTGGCATGCTGGCCGACTTCACCGTCCTCTCCGCCGACATCATGAAGATCCCCGCGCCGGAAATTCTCAAGACGCGCTGCACGATAACGATCATCGGCGGCGAGATCGTTTTTGATGCGACGAAGAACTAGACAGGATTAAAGAAGATTCACAGGATTCGAAAACAAATCTGGAAGCCAGGAGGCCAAGAAAAGAGAAACAGATCGATTTGTAATTTATTCCTGGATTCCTGGTTTCCAGATTCCCCTGAAAATCCAATTCAATCCTGTTAATCCTGTCTTCTG
>JBDUDM010000035.1:0-18539 GCA_040002925.1 Spartobacteria bacterium
CACGCGGTCTCGATGGACGAGAAGATTCACGCGGAAGTTCCGATTGAATCGACCGGCACGGCCAATGGCGTGAAGAATTTCGGTGGTCTGCTCGAACAAAATTTGCGCTCACTCGCGGTGGAATGTTTGCCGCGCGATCTGCCGGATCGCATCACCGTCGACGTGACCAATCTAAATATCGGCGACTCCATTCACGTGCGCGATTTGCAAATGCCTAACGGCGTTACGCCGAAAGTGCATCTCGAACTCACCGTCATCTCAGTGCTCGCTCCGACAGTGGAGGAAGAGCCGGTGGCTGCAGTGGAAGGCGCGGCCACGGGTCCGGAAGTGATCACCGAGAAGAAGCCGGCCGAAGGCGAAGCCGCGGCGGCAACGGCGCCGGGAGCGAAGGCGCCTGCGGCCAAGGCGCCCGCGGCGAAGGACAAAGACTCCAAGAAGTAATTTGGAATCGCGCATCCGCCTGGTCGCCGGTCTCGGAAATCCGGGCGCGGAATACGAGCAGACGCGCCACAACATCGGCTTCATGGTGGTCGATCAACTTGCGACCAGCGCAAGATCGACATGGGAAAGATCGACAAAGTGGGGCGCGCTCTCCGCGAAAGTGGGCGACGTGTTTCTAGCGAAGCCAATGAGCTTCATGAATCGTAGCGGCCATCCGCTGTTTGCGCTGGCGCAGTTCTACAAAATCGCACCGCAGGAAATGCTGATCGTGCTGGATGATTTGGCGTTGCCGTTAGGCCGGCTTCGCATCCGCCCCGACGGCGGAACAGGCGGACACAACGGCTTGGAATCCATCATTGTGCAATTTGGAACAGAGGAAATCCCACGCATTCGTATCGGCATAGGCGCACCGCCCGCTCAGGG
Source organism: Spartobacteria bacterium (assembly GCA_040002925.1). Lineage (GTDB taxonomy): Bacteria > Verrucomicrobiota > Verrucomicrobiia > Chthoniobacterales > UBA10450 > JAJPGZ01. The sequence continues at coordinate 865 of JBDUDM010000035.1, forward strand.
ATCAGTCGATTACGTCCTCGGACGATTCTTTGAAGAAGAGAAGCTGCTTGTAAGATCGACAATCGAACGTGCGGCCGAGGCGGTGAAATGTGCGATTGACAATGGGCTCGTTTCCGCGATGAACACTTTCAACAAAACCGAGGATTTATGAAGAACCGTTACGAAGCGCTGATCGTGCTCAACGCGCAAGGCAAAGACGACACCGTCAAGGACATCGTCGATCGATTGGAATCAGAATTTAAGAAGGAAGGCGCCGAGATCGAGCAGGTGCAAAAGATGGACAAACGTCCCTTTGCCTACGTCGCCGGTCCGCTCGATGGCGGGTTCTACGTGAATTTTGTTTTTCACGCCGACTCGCAGTTGATCACGAAACTGCGTTCGAAATTCAAACTCGATCCCGAAGTTTATCGCCAGCATTACCAGCGCTTGCGCGAGAAGACGGTGAAGAAGGAAGCGGCGCCGAAAAAGTTGGCGCAGGAGAAGTAGTTTCGCTAGAGCTGACGCATGGCCAGTTTCAATAAAGTTATTCTGCTCGGGAACCTCACGCGCGATCCCGAAGTCCGTTACACGCCGAAGGGCAGCGCCGTTTGTGATCTCGGCCTCGCCGTCAATCGCAGCTACACCCTCGATAACGGAGAAAAACGTGAGGAAGTCACGTATGTCGACGTGGTGCTGTGGGCGCGGCTGGCGGAAATCGCCGGTGAATATTTAAAGAAAGGCCGTCCGGTTTTCATCGAAGGTCGACTTCAACTCGACACTTGGGATGACAAACAAAGCGGGCAAAAACGAAGCAAAATGCGCGTGATCGGCGAGACGATGCAGCTTCTCGGGAGTCGCCCGAGTGGGGGCGGGGATACAGGTGAGGGCGGCGAAGATCGACAATCACGTCCGGCAAAATCGATAACGCCACCGCCGAAAGCCGCGGCGGCCACCGAGCCGGACGACGACGAGATTCCATTTTAAGTTACTTCGATTTCATCCGCCAGACGCCGTCCCATTCCCCGTTGAGCGGCTGCGTTTTCAGATAATCGCAGCGCTGGATGTACGTTTCGCTGAGCTTGTCGCTAGGGTTCCACGTGAGCACTTCTCGAAATTGGGTAGCCGCGCGGTCGAATTCGCCTTTGCGATAATATTGCAAGCCGCCGCGAAAGGCGTTCAGCGATTCGGGCAAATTCGGAAACGTCTCGTCGGTGTGGTAATCGAGAATCTCGTAGACTGCGACCGGCTGCGTTTTCCCTTTCACGACGACGAGATCGATCTCACGCGCGCGATACGAACCCCGCAATTTTTTATAGGTATTCTCGCTGCAAATAATTTGCGCGGAATATTCTTTGCACGCGCTTTCCAGTCGCGAGGCGAGATTAACGCCGTCGCCGATGACGGTGTAGTCCATGCGTTTCGGCGAGCCAATGTTGCCGGATACAATCGCGTCCGTGTTTAAGCCGATTCCGATGAGGATCGGTTTTTGCCCGCGTGATTGTCGCTGCTGATTCAGCGTGTTTAGCTCGGTGATCATCGCGATCGCGGCGCGGACGGCGCGATCGGGATCATCGCCGTGTGGGATGGGAATTCCGAACTCCGCCATGATGGCGTCGCCGATAAATTTATCGAGCATGCCGCCTTCCTGCGCGATGCAGTTGACCATGATGGAGAAGTACTCGTTGAGCAGCGCAACCGTTCCCTGCGCGCCGAGCTCTTCGGTGAGCGTCGTAAACGAGCGAATATCGGAAAACAGAACGGTCGCTTCGATGCTCTGGCCGCCGAGAATTTCGCCGCCGGCGGCGAGAACTTTATCGGCGAGGCTCGGGTCCATGTAGCGCGACATGGTGGATTTCATGCGCTTTTCGCTGCTGATGTCCTCGATCATCAACATGGTGCCGAGCCGTTTCTCTTTCAGGCTAACGAGCGGCTGAACGGTTACGTTGACGTTGCGGGTTTCACCGCCGAACACCACCTCGGCGTCCATCAGCGCTTCGCTCCGATTGGTCTCGCCAACGTTTGCGATTCGCTGCGCCAACCATTCGTTAGGGCCGGTGAAAAATTCCGCCGCGGAACGATTCAAGACGTCGCCTTCGGCAGAGCGCAAGATGCGGTAACCCGCCGCGTTGCAAGTATGGATGCGTCCCTCTTCATCCAGCGTGATGACGGCGCTCGACATGCTTTCTAGAACGGACTGGTTGTAATTCTTCATGTTCTGCACGTCGTCGAACAGATTGGCGTTCTCGAGGGCGATGGAGACCTGGCCGGTAAAAGCCTTCAGCCTCGCTTCGTCCTCCGCAGTAAATGGCCCACCCGCTTTGTTCAATGCTTGCGTGGCGCCGATGACGCGCCCGTTCTTGTTCACGATGGGCACACACAAGATTGATCGCGTGAAGTAGCCGGTCTTTTTGTCGAACGCAGGATTGAATCTGAGATCCGCGTAAGCGTGCGGGATATTGATCGTCTTACCCGATTGAAAGACCGCGCCGGCGATGCCGATGTGATCCGCCATGCGAATCTCAATCGCGTTCAAACCTTCACCCACTTCGGACCACAATTCTTTCGTCTTCGGGTTGTGCAGGAAAAGGGTCGAACGGTCGGCCTTCAACATTCGCGTCGCTTCACTCATGACGCGACGCAGGAGCAGGGACAGGTCTAACGAGCTGGTGATATCCGCGACTAGTTCAAGGAACTCCATCTCCTGCGCGCGGGTGCGTCCCATGCGTTCGACCATCTGCGAATTTTGCAACGCGGCGGCCGCTTGCTTCGCCATCGCTTCGAGAAGATCGAGATCGTCGCCATTGAAAGCGCCGGTTCGCTTGTTGAGCGCCTGCACCACGCCGATCGCTTCGCCGCGGGCGGTCTTGATCGGAGCGCAGAGGATAGAGCGCGTGGCGAAATTAGTTTGTTCGTCGACGGTGCGGTTAAACCGCGGATCCGCATAAGCGTCGTTCACGATTTCGCCTTTGCCAGATTGGAAGACGGCGCCGGCTATCCCGGCGTCGTTTAGTAACCGGATTTCTCGTTTAAGCGTGCCGTGCGCGACGCGTGAGTAAAGTTCCTTCGTGGCGGGATCGTTCAGAAACAGAGTGCCGCGTTCCGCGCCCGTTTCAGCGGCGACAAGATCGACAAGTACCTTTAGCAGGTCATCGAGACTCTCGATCGAACAGACTCGCTCAGTGAGATCGAGCAGAAGTTCACTTCGGCGCAGGCGCTCTTGCAACGCCGCGGACGATGGCCGCGTCTTTACGGCGGGTGATCCGTTACGACTTCGCGGCATTGGTTACACGGCCCTCGAGTTTATCGCGCAAACTGCCGATGGTGGCCTGGAGCTGGCGGGTTTCATCGAGATGAGTGATGAGCGCAGCTTGCACGGCTTGTCCTTTCGCGACGAGCGCAGATTCCAACTGATCGCGCAAAGTGTGGATGGTGTTCTGCAGTTGCCGCACCTCGTCATGCGCTGCCGCCACCGCATGTTGGACCGCGCTTTCACGGCCCGCTTGAACTTCTTCAAGCTGCGCACGCAGTGAGCCGATCGTCTCCTTGAGCTGACGAATCTCGGTTTGCGCCAGATACAACGGGGTACCGTTTTCATCTGCGACTTGTTTCATCTGGTCGCGATTCTCACGAAAGAGGAGCGCCTTCGGCAAGGCGGAAAGCTTGCGTTTTCGGATTTGAAGCAGGACTCTTGCGCCACTTTCCGAATGAACGCGACCGAAGCCTGTATCGCGCTGAACATGCTGCCGACGGTGGGACCGGTGCGACTGCGCAAATTGCTCGAGGTGTTTGAAACTCCCGAACGTATTCTGGCGGCGAAGCGGGCGGAGCTTCGCACGGTCAACGGCATTGGTAACGAGGTGGCCGACCAGATTTCGAGCTGGGAATCGATTGTCGATCTTGCAGCGGAGTTGAAACGCGTCGCGGATTTTGGCGCGACCGTAATCACGCAGCAATCGCCGTCGTATCCAAAATCGCTGCGCGAAATTCACGCGCCGCCGATCGTGCTTTACGTCTGGGGCGAATTGCAGGAGCGCGATCAACACGCCATCGGAATCATCGGCGCGCGACGCACGACGCATTACGGGACGGAGTCGGCGAAGAAGCTTTCCTATCAAATCGCCTACGCGGGGCTCACGGTGATCAGCGGTTTAGCACGCGGGATCGACACCGCCGCACATCAAGGGGCGCTGGCCGCGAAGGGGCGAACGATTGCGGTCATCGGCTCGGGATTGTCGAAGTTATATCCGCCGGAGAACAAGGGGCTGGCCGAAAAAATTTGCAGCGGGAATGGCGCGGTCGTCTCGGAGTTTTCGATGGAAGTGGACCCGGACCGGCAAACATTTCCGATGCGTAATCGCATCATCAGCGGCTGGAGCCACGGCGTTCTCGTCGTCGAAGCCGGGCTCAATAGCGGCGCGCTCATCACTGCATCGCAGGCGCTTGAACAAGGCCGATCCGTTTACGCCGTGCCCGGTCAAATAAACGCACCGAGCGCGATGGGATCGAACCGATTGATCCAGCAAGGCGCGAAACTGGTGATGAGCGCTAACGACATTCTCGACGATCTCCAGATCCTTTTGCCGGACACGAAACCATCGCCCGAAGCGGCGGCCAGGCCGTTGCCACCCCTAACCGAGGACGAACGCCGAGTCTTCGACGCGATCGAAGCGTCCGAGACAGCCATCGACCAGATCACTGCGAAATGCGATTTGCCAAGCGCGACCGTCTCTTCTACCCTCCTCCGCCTTGAACTCAAGCGGCTCGTTAAGCAGTTGCCTGGCAAATACTTTGTGAAGCTGGGCTAATCTCGCCAGCGACCTGCTCAGATTTTTCAAGCTGTCCTAACGAGATGTCTAAATCACTGATCATTGCGGAGAAGCCAAGCGTGGCGACTGATCTGGCGCGCGCTCTTGGTGTAAAAAAGCAAGCCGATCACTTTGAAAATGACGATTACGTGATTTCATCGGCAGTGGGTCACGTGGTCGAGCTCCAGATGCCGGAGGATATCGACAAAAAGAAATACGGCTTTTGGCGTTTGGAAACGCTTCCTATTATTCCGGAAAAGTTCGAGCTGAAGCCGATTGAGCAATCAAAAGATCGCTATAACGCTCTCAAAAAACTGATTGCTCGGAAAGATATCGCGCAACTCATCAATGCCTGCGACGCGGGGCGAGAAGGCGAATTGATTTTTACAAATCTTTGCCGACTCGCGAAAAATAAACACCCGGTCAAACGCCTCTGGCTGCAATCAATGACGACGCAGGCGATTCGCGATGGTTTTCAGAATCTGCGCGACGGGGCGGAGATGGCCGGCCTGGCCGATGCAGCGCGTTCGCGCAGCGAGAGCGACTGGTTGATCGGCATCAACGGTACGCGTGCTCTGACCAAACGAATGTTCGGTTCGCGGGGGCGGAATGTTGCGACGGTCGGCCGCGTGCAAACGCCGACTTTGGCGATGGTCTATGCGCGTGAGCTGGAAATCCGCAATTTCAAGCCGCGCGATTATTGGCGCGTGGCGGGGAAGTTCGAAGTGGCGAAAGGCATTTACGAGGGCACGTATCAGCGGCCGGGCTTCAAGAAAAACAGCGATGAGCACGACCGCATCGATCGCATTTGGGACGAAAAGGCAGCGGCCGCGGTGGTTGCCGATTGCCAGTGGCAGCCGATGGCGGCTGTCTCCGAAGAAAAGAAAGCGAGTTCCCAAATCGCGCCGCGATTGTACGACCTAACGACGTTGCAGCGGGAAGCGAATGGCCGCTACGGTTTCTCGGCCAAGCGCACTCTGCAAATCGCGCAGGCGCTTTACGAAAAACACAAGATGCTCACTTATCCGCGCACCGACTCGCGGGCGTTGCCGGAGGATTATCTCCCGATCGTTAGGCAAACCCTCAAGAATCTTTCGGGAATGCTGCGACCCCACGCGCAGAAAGCGCTCGAGAAAGATTGGGTCAAGTTCAACAAACGAATTTTCAACAACGCGCAAATCGGCGACCACTTCGCCATCATCCCTACCAGCTCCGAGGCGAAAAGTTTGGACGATTCCGAGGGAAAAATTTTCGACATGGTGGCGCGGCGTTTCGTGGCCGCGTTTTATCCCCCCGCGGAATTCGACGTGACGACGCGTCTCAGCAAAGTCTCCGCGCATACGTTTAAAACCGAAGGCAAAGTCATGACTTCGGCGGGTTGGCTCGAAGTCTACGGCAAGAGCACGATTGATGACGGCGCTACGCCTGGCAAGGCGCTGCCGGCATTGAGCGCGGAAGATAACAGTCAGGCGAAAGCGCTCGAGGTCGTTCTGCAACCGGATGCGACCAAGCCGCCGCCGCGCTATACGGAAGCGACTCTGCTTTCGGCGATGGAGACGGCGGGGAAATTAGTCGACGACGAAGAGTTGGCCGAAGCGATGAAGGAACGCGGGCTCGGAACGCCGGCCACCCGCGCGGAAACGATCGAAGGATTGATTCGCCAGACTTACATGGATCGACAACAGAAAGAGCTCGTGCCGACGGCGAAAGCTGAGCAACTGATTCAGTTTCTCACTGCCGTAAAAGCGACCGACATCACCAGTCCGGCCATGACCGGCGAGTGGGAACATCAACTGCGCTTGATGGAGCATGGGAAATTTCCGCGCGAGAAATTCATGGCGGAAATTGTGGAAGAGACCAAGGGCATCGTCGAGCGCGTGAAAGGATTTGAGGAAGACGATTCGGTCGCGCGCACCACCGATATTATTTCGCCGACCGACGGCAAGCCGTTGCGGGAGACGCTGCGTGGATACAAATCGCAGGACGGTGAATTTATGATCTACAAGGCCGTCGGTGGCCGCAAAATGGAAGAGTCCGAAGTGCGCGAACTGGTTGAGAAAGGCAAGGTTGGTCCGCTCGACGGTTTCATCTCGGCCAAGACCCGCGCCAGCTTCGCCGCTACGTTAAAATTGGTGAAGGACGAGAAGACCGGGAAGTGGAAAGCGGAATATGATTTTGGCGACAATGTCGATCTTGGCACGGTGGAATCTTTCTGGACCGATCCCGCCACTGGAGGGGAATTGTGCGAAGTCGGTTCGAGCTACGTTTTGCGCCAGCGCGATAACGGAACCTGGAAGCAGGTTTTCCGCGTGCCTCGGCTGATGTGCAAAAAAGAGGTTTCGCGTGAACAAGCGGTGCAGCTCGTGGAAAAGGGAAAGACCGATTTGATCAAAGGTTTCATCTCGAAGAAGGGCCGGCCTTTCGATGCTTTTCTATTGCGCAACGAAGCGAAAATTCGTTGGGAGTTTCCACCGCGCGCACCAAAAGTCGGCAAGGATGGTAAACCGGTCGAACGCAAAGCGCGGGCGAAAGTCGACCTCTCCACGGCCACCGTGATTGGAGAAAGCAAAGTTCACAGCGGCGAATTGGTCGAGACGGAGGACGCCTACTACGTCCGCAAGCCTGACCAGGACAATCGGCCCGTTTTCAAGTTAACGAAACAACTCTGCGAACACCGAATCACGCCCGAGGAGGTGAAAGAGCTGCTCGCGGAAGGGAAATCGCAGCTCATCGAGAACTTCGTTTCCAAGCGCGGCAACAAATTTGCCGCTTACCTCATGCTTTCGGCGAAGAAAGACAAAGCCGAGTTTGAGTTCCCGCCGCGTTAACGCGCGGGCGAGTTCGGAAAGTAAACGTTGAGCGGCCCGAAGTCGCCGACCCGGTGGTAGTCCCGATGCGCGTATTCGACGATGCTCGGCGCGTAGATCGACATGTCGCTTTCGTCGGTCAGGAATATGACGGCAGGCGGATCGCTCTCCGCCTGCTCGATCAAAGCGGCGTGCTCCGCTTCGGATTGATCGCCGGGCCAGAGATAATTCCAACGCGTCGGGTTCCGACGTTCGCACAAAAAATAAAACATCGGTTGGTAGGGGAAAGCGAGAATCGCACGATCTGCCGGGACGTTTTTCTGAACGCCGCGCACGAACTCGGTTAGCCAATCGCCATCTTCGATTCGCACTCCGCCGCGCGCGAACGCGAGGGATTGTGTCTGAGTTTTCACATTGGGCAAAACAACGGGCCGAATGATCCACAGGAAGGTGAAGCCGAGAATGGCAGCGCAAGACAAGATCGACATGTTCACTAATTTAACGTCCGCAAAGTGGTGCCTAACAAGGTTGAGTCCGTAGCCGAAGAGAATGAACAATGGCGGCAGCGTGATTAACAAATGCTCGAGATCGGAACGAGTCAGCACTTGTGCGTAGGACAAGATCGCCCAGGCGAGAAGGAAGCTCAGCAGTGCTTCGGACAGATCGAATCCGTTACGAACGATTCTCCATATTAAGAAACTGGTTCCGAGGACGAAGGCGACGGGAGCGGCGAAAAACAAAAGGATGGTGGCATTTTGCGAGAGCGATAATTGAAAACTGTTTTGCGGGAAGGGCAGTGAACTCGTCTTCGCGTACGAGTGAAGCGGAAAGAGAACGAGTTGCCGGAACATTTCCGGGAGAGCGCCGCGCAGCCCTGCGAAAACTAAAAACAGCAGCGCCGTAACGATAGCGCCGATGGCCCACGCGCGGAATGCTAGTTTCACGCGAGTTCCGGAACGGCTGAGCGCGATGCTAAGCACGACGATCGAAAGTGCCAGGTAAACGCCCTGGTCGTGCCGCGCTAAGATCGACATCGAGGTGAGAACGCCAGCGGCGCCCGCGAGCCACGGCCGTCCTTTTAGTGTCGCGTTCAGATAAAGGAGAACCGCGCCGAGCGTGATGGTGATGCCCTGCCACACCGCGAACGGGACGAAATTGAAGTAGGGAATCCCGAGCACGGCCGCGGGCAATGCCGCAGTGAACGCAATCGCGCCCGACATCAAATGGCGGCTGATTCCGTAGATCAACAACGGAAGCAAAAGGTAGATCGACAATCCCAAGCCGCGCAGAGTCACGAGCGAAGTTCCGAAAGTCTTGAAAGCCGCGGCCAGAACGTAAAACGAAAGCGGCGGCTGCAGACTAACGAAATCGCGATTTGGCATTTGCCCTTCCAGCACGCGGACGGCGCCGTAGGCGAGGAAGCCTTCGTCGGCCCAGTTAATCCCGACGCGGAACCGCGGCAGCGCGATGAAAAGACAAAGCGAAATTAAGACGCCGATGCAGACAAGATCGACAAGGAGCGCCCGTTTCGCTTTCGACGAAAGACGGGGCGCGTTCATGGCGAAACGATATCCAGCGGGCAAACAAGCGAAAGAGCGTTAGCGCAAACATGCGTTGACGCTACAACTGATGGTGTGCTACTTACTCACTTCATACCATGCGTTGTCCAAAGTGCGGGTCGCGTGACGACAAGGTCATCGACTCTCGCCAATCCCGCGATAACTCGAGTATCCGTCGCCGTCGCGAATGTTTGAAATGCAAATATCGATTCACGACTTACGAGGAGATCGAGCGCTCGGATCTGCGCGTGGTGAAGCGCGACCGGACGCACGAACCGTTCGATCGACGCAAACTGGTGAGCAGTGTGGCGAAAGCTTTCGAGAAGCGCTCGGTCAGCCTCGTCACTTTGGAACAAGTGGTCGATGACATCGTGCACGATCTCGAAACCAGCGGCCGCGAAGTGCAATCGACCGCCATCGGCGCGAAAGTTTTGGAGAAACTTCGCGGCATCGACGAGGTGGCCTACTTGCGTTATGCATCGGTCCATCAGCAATTTCAAAACGTGGACGAATTTGTCGACGCCATCCATGCGCTGGGCAAACGCGTCCGGCCAAACGCAGCGCAGAGCGAGCTGTTCCCATCCGAACCCGTGAAGCATGGTAGCGTTTAAAGAAGAGTTTCCTTATTTGCGCTGCGACTCGGGACAGCTGTTCGAGTTCAACCGCGATTGGCTGCACGATGCGATCACCCGCGCAGCCGACAAAGCCGGCTATCCGAGTTGGTGGTTAACCGATCACGTGACCGAAAGCATCGCGTTCTATCTGCGGCTGCGCACGGATGAATCGGTCGTGGCTTTCAGTCAGCTTTCGCAAACGGTCCGCTACGTTTTGAAAGTGATCGGCTACAAGGAAATCATTCCACACTTCACGCCGGCACCGCCGCCGATTTCCATTTCTCTTCTCGATATTGCGCAGGAAGCCGGGACCGGCTACGAGCTTGCGTTCTTCGATCTGCTCGAGAAACGCATTCACGCATTGGTCGAAGCAGGCACGGAAACTTTGCATCTCTGTTCGCTCGCGCCGGCAGTGAAACATCTGCGCGGCGTGAAACAATGGACCCGCGCCTGCGATCCGTTGCGCGAGGAAATCGTCTGCTTCGTCCGCGAGAAGCTAACATCGACAAGTGAATTCGAGCGGCTCGACTGCTCCCTGCGTTAAACAATGACGATCTTCGAGAAAATCGCCGCGCGCGAAATTCCGGCGAAAATTATCTGGGAAGACGACGACGCAATGGCCTTTCACGATGTGGATCCGCAGGCGCCGGTCCATGTCCTGATTGTTCCCAAAAAAGTGATTCCGCGGCTGGCCGAAGCTTCGCCTAACGATCAAGCTGTTCTCGGCAAGCTCCTGCTGGTCGCAGCCGATATTGCGAAGCAACTCGAGTTAACGAGCGGCTATCGCGTGGTCATCAATAATGGACCGGATGCGGGCGAAAGCGTTCCGCATCTTCATGTGCATCTGCTCGGGAAGCGCGCTCTAGCGTGGCCTCCCGGCTAAGATCGACAATTACTGTTTGACGATGACCGGCGTGCCTTCGTGCGCGGCATTATAAAATTGCGGCGCCATTTCCCCGGGCAAGCGGATGCAACCGTGAGATGCCGCAAAGGGCGGCACATAACCCTGGTGCATGGCATAGCCGCCATTGAAGTGCATGCAATACGGCATCTTCGCCCCATCGAAGTGCGTGCCCGGCGGTTTCCGATCCTTGCGCACGTCGATGTTCGATCTGACCACCGTTCCTTCGCTATCGACGTAATCGCCAAATTCGCTCGAGACATGATCTCGATCTTTCGAGACAACACGATAATGCCCAGGCGGCGTGCCGAATCCCGGTTTGCCGGACGATATGGTCGATTCGCCGACGAGATTTTTTCCTTTGTAAAAGTACGCTTTCTGTTCGGACAGATGAACGACGATCTTCGGCGAGCCGCTCACGTCGTCGCCATGCCAGTAACCGGCCGGAGTGGGTAATGGCAGAGCCGATCGCACGGCGTTACCAGCGGTGCGCGCGGCATCGGCCGCGGATTGGCCCGCCGTTTCCATCTCTTCGCAACCGGTCATCACGCCTAACAACGCCAGCGCACCGGCGTACCCAATCAGGAGTTTCACGTTCATAGAGGCGCGGATATTAGGCGCGGCCCGGTGCCCGATCAACCCCAAATGTAGATGTCGATCTTGCGCAGCATCGGGTTTGACGCTGCGCGTGTGCGGAAATAGGATGCGGTATCGCTACCGACACTCTGACCCGAAACGAAAAGCTGGCGAGCAGCGTTCAACCGCCACTCGATTTGCAAAATTGGATCGAAGAGAATCGCCACCTCTTCAAACCGCCGGTCAGCAATCGTTATGTCTACGACGGCCGCGATTTCTTTGTGATGGTCATCATGGGTCCAAACGCGCGAAACGATTTTCATCAGGTCGACTCCGAAGAATTTTTCTACCAGCTCAAAGGCGACATCAAGGTGCGTATCCGCGAGGGCGAGCGAATTGTCGATCATCTCGTGCGCGAAGGGGAAACGTTCTTCATTCCGCCGAACGTTCCCCACGCCCCGGTCCGGCCGCCCGACACCATCGGCCTGGTCGTGGAACGTCGTCGTCCGCCGGGCGAGACCGAGCACGTGATTTTTTATTGCCCGAAGTGCGAGGCGTTAGTTGAAGACATTCACTTCGATTGCGGCGACATCGTGCAACATTTCAGCCAGGCCATGCTCGATTTCTGGAACGACGATGCGCGCCGCACCTGCAAAAAGTGCGGGGCGAACGTGGAAAAGGCCGAGCCGGTAAAGCCGTTCTAGAATTGCAGGGCGTCTGTGTCAGACGCCATTTGATTGGCGTTTCACCGAAACGCCCTACAATTTCGCTTGATGAAGATCGACCTGCATACGCATATCCTGCCGCGGAATTGGCCCGATCTCGATCGCAAATACGGCTACGCCGGGTTTGTTAGGCTGGAGCATCACCAGCCGTGTTGCGCGCGAATGATGATCGGCGATCTCGTCTTTCGCGAGATCGGCGATAACGCGTGGGACCCGAAACGCCGCATCGAAGAAATGGATGCGGCCGGTGTTTCGATGCAGGTGCTTTCGACTGTGCCGGTGATGTTCAGCTATTGGGCGAAACCGAACGACGCATTGGATCTTTCGCGACGGTTGAACGATCACATCGCCGAAGTCGTGCGCGAATATCCGACCAGATTCGCCGGACTGGCGACGATTCCATTGCAAGATGTCGATCTTGCGGCGCGCGAACTGGAACGCAGCGTTCGCGAGCTCGGCTTGCGCGGCGCGCAGGTGGGTACGCACGTCGACGCGAACAGCCACTGCGCTCGAAACGAAACGCAAAACCTTGACGATGCCTCGCTCGACGTAATCTGGAGCGCAGCCGAGAAACTGGACGCCGCGATCTTTGTACACCCTTGGGACATGCTCGGCACCGATCGCATGGCGAAATATTGGCTGCCGTGGCTGGTCGGCATGCCGGCTGAAACCTCACTCGCGATCTGCTCGATGATGTTCGGCGGCGTGTTCGAGCGCTTCCCGAAACTCCGGGTTGCTTTCGCTCACGGTGGCGGCGCATTCCCATTCACCATCGGCCGCATCGAACACGCGTTTCATGTGCGTCCGGATTTAGTCGCGATCAACAACAAGACGAATCCGCGGAAATATTTGGCTGACGGAGATAAGCCCGCCCGCTTCTACGTTGACTCACTCGTCCATGATCCTGATGCGTTGAGATTGCTGGTGAAACTCTTCGGTCGGCAACGCATCGCTCTTGGGTCGGACTATCCTTTTCCGCTGGGTGAAGCGCATTCCGGCAAGCTCATCGAATCGACGCTTTCTTCTGAAGACAGCGCCCAATTGCTATCGGCAACAGCGCGTGAATTCCTTCGCCTCGGATCCTAACAACCGCGCAAATGTAGATGTCGATCTTGCAAACCGTCGTTACATCTGGTGCCGAATAGCCCAGAGATCGGGAAAGATCGCGTTGAACAGTGATTCTTTCAGGAAGGACACTCCCGGCGATCCGCCGGTGCCTTTTTTCGCGCCGATGGTTCGCTCGACCAATTTGATGTGGCGATAGCGCCACTCCTGCAATCCCTCGTCGAAGTCGGTCATCAATTCGAAAAGGATCGAAACTTCCGGTGACTCTTGGTAAAGCCGAATCAGCTCACCCTGCACGCTTTCGTTAGGCTCGTTCGGCTTGGAGAGATCGCGATTCTTCAGCTCGACCGGAATCTGCGCTCCGCGGGTGCCCAGGAAATCGTAGAAGTGGTCGATAACCGTGCGTTCGCCGAGGCGTCTGAGCAGGCGATCGTAGCCCGGCATGTCTGGTTTCACATGCCCGAGCGCAGACGCTCGTTTGTATCCGAGCAAAAACTCCAGTTCGCGAAACTGGACGGATTGAAACCCTGACGCAGTGTCGAGTCGATCGCGAAAGCTCGAGAATGAGGACGGCGTCATGGTCTCGAGAATGTCGATCTGTCCGACGAGCGTTTTCATGATCGTGCGCGCACGTTTGAAAGAATGAATGGCGTCGAAGAGCAGGCCTTGGGAAAAATCGTTTCTGATTTTCTCGAACTCATGAAGCAGCTGCTTGAACCAAAGCTCATACGTTTGATGGATGATGATGAAAAGCATTTCGTCGTGCTCGGCGGGGGTGGAGCGCGGATTTTGCAGCGTTAATAGTTTCTCAAGATCGAGATAATTCGCGTAGGTCAGCGGCGGCATGGGCGAAGTCTACCCTGCGCCGGTGCGCGTCAAAAGCCCGATCTCGCCGCGCTCGCTTGCGTCCCTGAATTGTTTATCATTTGGAAAGCGATGGACGAATCCGACACGGTTGCGCAAAAACCACGTGGTGTCGGCACCCGTGCACCAACGACCGCTCCCCACCGCGACGCGCACGTCGCGAGCAAGACTCCGACGCCGGGGGCGCAGCCGCCTTTGGATCAAGAAGACGCGCAGTTGCGCGAACCGCACCGGGTCGCAGCCGGAATTCCCGCCGTAATTCAGAGTTTGAAATTCGCCGTGCGCGAAAGCGGTTTTGCGCGCGGGATTGGGACGTGGCTCAAGGTGAACAAGAAGGATGGGTTCGATTGCCAGAGTTGCGCGTGGCCAAGTCCGGATGACGATCGTAACGTTTTCGAGTTTTGCGAAAGCGGCGCGAAAGCGCTGGCGAGTGAGACGACGACAAAGCGAATCACGCCGGAGTTTTTCCGCGCACATTCGATTGTCGATCTTAGCAAACGCACCGACTTCTGGCTGGAGCAGCAGGGGCGGTTAGTTCATCCGATGGCCAAGCGCGCCGGCGGCACGCATTACCAGCCGATCGAGTGGAATGATGCTTTTCAATTATTGGCGCAGGAACTGAACGCGTTGCCTTCGCCCGATGCGGCTGCGTTTTACACGAGCGGGCGCACGAGCAATGAAGCCGCCTTCCTTTATCAACTCTTCGTTAGGCAATTCGGCACCAACAATCTGCCCGATTGTTCCAACATGTGTCACGAATCGAGCGGCGCGGCGTTGAACGAAAGCATCGGCATCGCCAAAGGTTGCGTCACGCTGGAGGACTTCGAGAAAGCCGATGGCATTTTTATTCTCGGGCAAAATCCGGGAACGAATCACCCGCGCATGCTGACCACGCTGGAACGCGCGAAGAAGAATGGCGCGAAGATTGTCGCGATCAATCCGTTGCCGGAACCGGGACTAATGGAAGTGGTGAATCCAAACCCGCAGGAGTACGACAACGTCCTCAAATATCCCGCGAAGATGCTGCTCAATCGTGGCACGCCGCTGAGCGATCTCTGGCTGCCGGTGCGCATCAATGGCGACATGGCGGCGTTGCGCGGGATCATGAAAGAAATGCTGGCGGAAGAGGATCGACTCCCCGGCTCGGTGTTAGATCGACAATTCATCGCGGAGCAGACGAGCGGCTTCGACGCGTTTACCGAACACGTGCGCGCGACGAGTTGGGAAGACATTCTCGCCGGCAGCGGGCTTAACCGCGATCAGATCCGCGCCGCCGCACAAATCGCCATGCGCTGCCAACGCATCATTTGTTGTTGGGCGATGGGATTGACCCAGCACAAGAATTCCGTCGCGACCATCCAGGAGGTGATGAATTTTCTTTTGCTAGGCGGTCACATCGGCCGCCCGGGCGCGGGGCCGTGTCCGGTGCGCGGCCACTCCAATGTCCAGGGCGATCGCACCATGGGCATCTGGGAGCGCATGAACGATCATTTCATGGAAAAACTGGGACGCGAGTTTCAGTTTACGCCGCCGCCGAAAGCCGGCACCGACACCGTCGAAACGATCAAGCACATGGCCGATGGGAAAATTCGTTTCTTCTTCGGACTGGGCGGTAATTTTCTCGCGGCGGCTCCGGATACAGAATACACCGCGCGCGCGCTAACGAGTTGCCGAGTGACCGCACACGTTTCGACCAAGCTCAATCGATCGCACCTCATCACTGGAGAAATTGCGCTAATCCTGCCGTGTCTTGGCCGCTCCGAGAAAGATCGACAAGAAGCAGGCGAGCAATTCGTCACCGTGGAAGATTCGATGGGAATCATCAACCCCTCGCGCGGTCATCTTGAACCGGCCCGCGAACATCTGCGGAGCGAGCCCGCCATCGTGGCCGGTTTGGCGAAAGCGACTCTGGGTAATCGCACGACGGTGGATTGGACGGGTTTGATCGCGAATTACGACCGCATCCGGGACCACATCGAGCATGTCATTCCCGGTTTCGAGAATTTTAACGAACGCGTTCGCGGCGAGATTTTTTATCTGCCTAACGACGCCCGGGACAAGCGCAAGTTCAACAACGCGGAAGGCAAAGCGAAATTCGTCCTCTCTGAGATCGATCCGCACCAACTCGAGCCCGGCCAATATTTGATGATGACGATTCGCAGCCACGACCAGTTCAACACCACAATTTATGGTTTAAGCGATCGTTACCGCGGTATTTACAACGGGCGCCGCGTCGTTTTCATGAATGCCGCCGATGTGGAAGCGGCCGGCTTGCAGCAAGGGCAACTTGTCGATCTTTTCGGCTGCTTTCAAAAAGAGGAAAGGATCGCCGCGCATTTCATGGTCGCGCCCTTCAACATTCCGCGCGGTTGCACCGCGACGTATTTTCCTGAAGCGAACGTGCTGGTTCCGATCAATAGCACAGCGGACCGGAGCAACACGCCGGTGAGTAAGAGTGTGGTGATTCGGGTGCGGCCCTCTGCTGAAAGTCTTGAAGCAATCGATCAGCTTTGGCGAGATGCGGCGGAAGCGCGCTAGATCGACAAGTCGCTTGGCTCGTTAACGCTTCGGTAGAGGTCGGCTTCTGCGCTGACATCGACGAATTGTATCTTGCCTGCGTCGGCGAGATGCCTAACAAGCGGTTGTAACGACCAATCATTTCCCGCCAACGCCTGCGCAAGATCGACATCTACCTCTCGCGGATAGACGGCGGCGAGTGGTTCGGCGCGATCGCCGATCATCGGAACAACACCGCAAGATGGGTTGGCACGCTCGGACAGTTTCTGTAAATGCGCGGCCGTTACGAATGGCATGTCGACGGCGAGAACGATCAAGTGTGAGGTCCGCATTCGCGCCAAGGCGACAGCCAGTCCGCTAATCGGTCCGCGCGAGGGAGGTTGATCCAACAGCAATTCGGCATCGGCCGGAAGCCACGCGCGTTCTGCCCGCGCTGATACGAAAATCTTTTCCGGCCGCAGCTCACGCAATATCCGCAGCTGTCTTTGCCAAAGTGGCTCGCCATTGAAAACGATCTCGGCTTTGTCTGTTCCCATGCGGCGCGATTCGCCGCCGGCCAGCAACACTGCGGTCAACGTCATTCGTTAGCCAGAACCGGTCGCGCGGCTTGAATCCGTCCGTCGGTTAAGATGCGCGCCCGCAGTCCGCCGCGGCCGCGCAGAAATTTCTCGGCGCCGGGCGCAAACGCTTCGTCCATCCAGTAACACGGCCGGCATTCTTCGACGCCGGCGAGGGAGACGCCTTGCAGTTCGAATTCGGCGCCGATCAATTCGTTTAAATCTCGGTCTCGCGTGATGACGTTGCGGCGCAGCACGGCCGGCGCTTTATCGGTCACGCCGAATTCGGCGCAAAGCGCCTGAAAAACTTCCTGCGCGAAAAATGTGACCTGACCTTTGTATTCGTCTTTGTAATCGAAAAAGCGATCGCCGCGAATGCCGTGACCGGCTACGCATTCGATTTCCGGCACTTCCAGAGTTGGATGCGTATCGGCCGGCTGGCCATGACGCCCGAAGTAATTATGGCCGGGAGAGATGTAGAGATGCGCGATCTGCACGTGCTAGAATATCACTTCTTGATGAACGCACCCAATTCGGAAATTCCCGGCGCGGCTGCTGGCAGCATCGCGCGACGAAAGTCCGACGGATCGTTCGAATGTGTGACGGATGAAGTAACGGTGGAGGAACCGCTCGAGATTCGGATCGGGAAAGTAGCGGTGGCTGTGACCATGCGCACGCCGGGTGAAGATGTCGATCTTGCCGCCGG
>JBDUDM010000036.1:0-18496 GCA_040002925.1 Spartobacteria bacterium
TGCGCGACACGCTGGATGCCGAAACAACTTTGCCGCCGCGGCAATGGGTCGATCGCAATACAAAACGTTCTGTGTCGGTGGAGACGAGACGGCGCTGGCCGAAGCGTTCGCTCATTTGCTCGCGAATGCCGCCGAATCTGTCTCGAATCAGGAGAAGCCGAAAATAACGTTGAGCGCAAAATCGTTACGGGAAGGAAAGCGGGCTAACGGTGTCATGGTGACGGTGCGGGACAATGGCAAAGGCATCGCGCCGGATTTAAAGGACAAGATTTTCTCGCCGTTCTGCACGACCAAGGCCCGCGGAATGGGCCTTGGTCTTCCGATTGTGAAACGCACCGTGTTCGATCATAAAGGTCGCGTCGATGTCGATTCGAGTTCGCAGGGAACGCAGGTGAGCGTGATGCTGCCGGCCAGCGCGAACGGCCACTAGCTGTTAGATTTTCGAATTAGGTTTGCGGCAGCGGCCAGGCGCGCGCAAGATCGACATGTTCATTTATGATCGTCACCACCGCTCAACTTTACAAAGTCGCCTACGGTAAGTTCGCTGTCGGCGCCTACAACATCAACAACATGGAGCAATGCCTCGGGCTTTTCCGCGGGTGCATCCAGAGCGAAGCGCCCTTCATCATTCAGCTTTCCAAAGGCGCGCGGAAATACGCCGACAAGCGCATGCTCGAAGCGATCATTCGCACGGCCGTGACCATGTTTCCGGAAGCGATCTTCGCGGTGCATCTCGATCATGGCGACGAGGAAGCATGTTACGATTGCATCGAGTCGGGTTTTTACAGCTCGGTCATGATCGACGCCAGCCACGAGTCGTTCGACAAGAACATCGAGATCACCAAACGCGTGGTCGATCGCGCGCATGAGAAAGGGATCAGCGTCGAGGCGGAGCTCGGCCAGCTGGGCGGTGTCGAAGAAGACATCCAAGTAGATGAAGGCCACGCCTCGCTGACCAATCCGAAGGAAGCGGTCGAATTCGTGAAACGGACTGGCTGTGATTCGCTGGCGGCCGCGATCGGCACCAGCCACGGCGCCTTCAAATTCAAAGGTCAGCAAAGTCTGCATTTCAATGTGATCGAAGAAATCAAAAAGCTGATTCCCGGAATGCCGATTGTGATGCACGGCTCGTCGAGCGTGCCGAAGTCGGAAGTCGAAAGGATCAATGCTGCGGGCGGAAAGCTCGATCCGTCCGCGCGCGGCGTGAACGAGGAAGAATATCTGCCTGCGGCCAAGCTTGGCGTAACCAAGGTGAACATCGACACCGACGGGCGGCTCGTTTGGACGCGCGTGCATCGGGAATTCTTTCGTGATCATCCCGATCAATTTGATTTTCGTCCGCCCGGAAAAACTTTCGTCGAGGAATACGCTAACTTCATCGCGCACAAGAACGGCAAGCTCGGCTCGGCCGGTCAGCTCGAGGCGGTGCGGGCCAGCGTGAAAGCTTAGATCGACATCTTCATTTGACGTTGACGCTCAAGGAAATCGCGGAGCATTCTGCCGGTGAATTGCAGGGCGATTCGGCCGTAAAAATTACCGGCGCGGCGTCACTGGCGGAAGCGACTCGAGGCGAAATCTCGTTCTTCGCGAACCCGAAATACGCTGCGCAACTGAAGAAGACGCAGGCGTCGGCGCTTTTTGTCCCGGAGAATTTCGCCGAATCGACCAGCGCGGTTCAGATTCGCGTGGCGAATCCCGCGAAGGCTTTCGAACAAGTGGTGATGAAGTTCGCGCCAAAGCCGATTCAGTTTCCGGCGGGCATTCATCCAAGTGCGATTGTCGATCTTACGGTCAAGCTCGGGAAGGATGTGTCGATCCAACCGCATGCGGTCATCGAAGCGGGAAGCGTGATTGGCGATAACACTCTAATCGGTGCCGGAAGTTATATCGGCCACGACACGGTTATCGGTGCGAGCTGCAAGATTTATCCGCTCGTTACGATTCGAGAACGCACAAGGCTGGGAGCGCGCGTGATCATTCATAGCGGCGCCGTCATCGGAGCGGACGGTTTTGGTTTTGAAATGTTGGAAGGCCGGCAGGAAAAAGTTCCGCAACTCGGGATCGTGCAAATCGATGACGATGTCGAAATTGGCGCGAACACGACGATCGATCGCGCGCGGTTTGGCCGGACGTGGATTCAAGAAGGGGTCAAGATCGACAACCTCGTTCAGATCGCGCACAACGTGGTCATCGGGCCCGGCTCGATCATCGTGGCGCAAGTGGGTATTGCCGGCAGTTCTCGATTAGGGGAGCGGGTTATGGTGGGGGGCCAAGTCGGTATCGTTGGGCATCTCGAGATCGGCGACCGGACGATGATCGGCGCGCAAAGTGGCGTCTCAAAAAATCTGCCGGCGGACAGCGGGGCGTGGTTTATGTCACCAGCGGTGCCGATGCGAGAGGCGCGGGAGCAGATCGCGTGGATTCATCGACTCGGAAAATTATTTGCGCGGGTCAAAGCGCTGGAAAAGAAAATCGGAGAGTGAATTCGGGGCGTGGCAAGGATAGTGCTTATATTGGTTATAGTAATTATAAGCGACCCAATGAAGCTCCTTAACCGCGATACCCACCAATTCCTCATCATTGACGACGATCCTGCGATCAGCCGCTTTCTGGTGACTTATCTTCGACAAAAAGGTCACACCTGTGAGTCGATCACAGAGGGATTTCAAACTGCTACCTGGCTTGCGCACCACGATTGTGAAGTGGTGATTGTCGATCTTAAGATGCCGAAGGTGGATGGTATTTCGCTCATTTCCTTCATCCGCGAGGTCAATACGACGGTGCCGATAATCGTGTTCACCGGAATGGGTTAGGATGAGGAGCAGATGCACGCGGCGTTGCGCGCCGGCGCTAACGGTTACGTCAGCAAAAATCTTCCAGTCGAACAGCTTTATTCCGTGCTCGCCCGGGTTCTGGCTACCTGTCAGCAAAAGGCCCGACAACATTCTTTCGCGCCGCGGGCGGAGCAGCAGGCAGCTTTGCTTGGCGCGGCCTGATGGACTAAGGCTTCCGCTTGCCGCCAGTTTCCTTTAGCAAATCCAACAGCGCTTCGGCCGACATGTATTCGGCGCCGCAAGCGGCCACCGTTTGCTGCTCGAGATAATCGGAAGTAGCGACCGTGACTGCAAAGCGTTTCGCATATTTGCTGGCGAGACGCTCGATGACTGCATCGGCAGTCTGCCCGCTGCGGGAATAAAATATTTGGATGTCTTCTAAATCAGCGATGGCATCAACCTGACTGCCCGTGCCATCGAACACCACGACGACGCGGACGCCAGTCCAATCCTGGTAGTTTCGCAGCTGTTTGATCAACGTTTCCCGGCCAAGGGAGGAACGGCGCTGATGGAGCCCGCGCAAGTGCCGGGAGGTGAAGATGACACTATGGCCGTCGACGAGGAGATATCGAGGAGCGTCGTCCGCCATGACCTTCCGATCCGCAGAAGCAGCGGATGAATGCGGTTACGAAGATCCGGCCGCGGATTTTTTCGCTTTTACGGCGCGCGGTTCCCGGCGGGTAGTGCGGGAAGCTGCCTTCTTGCGCTCCAGATACGATTTACGGCGTTTACGTTTGGTTCGGACGCGAAGCTGTTGTCCCATGGAGCGTTTTCTATAGGTGCGAAAAGGGGAGAGCGCAACGCCATTTCAAGATTGCGATTCAGCGCGACGAGCGGAATCGAGATTGCAATTCGGCCCCGTTCCCGCGTAGAAGAAGAGCGCATTTCATGCAGCTCCCGAAAACGACGGCCCTCGCGGCTACTCCGAAAAGTGTTTTGGGATTTTCCGCCTTGCTCTTAATCGCGGCGGCATTCTTCGGGGTGATGAATGCGCAAAAATTAAAAGGGCTTCGCATGGACGCAGCCCATGCGGTGGTACCGCAAAAATCGTCCGATCAGGGACCGGCAAATGAAGAGGAATTAAAAGCGCGCGAGGCCGCCATCACGTCGGCTGCTGCAAAAGTGAGCGAAGCGCAGAGCAAGGCCTCCAAGGCCGAAGCGGAACTTGCCCAGGTCCAAAAATAAAAGACGGAGCTGCAAACCCGCTTTCAGACAAACGAGGTGGAGATCGCCGCGCTGCGAAAGCGGGTCGAAAATGCCAGTGCGAAAACGACCGCTGAAACGAATCCCGGAACGGCGTCCGCGAGTGAGCTGCAAGCGCAACTCGACGAAGCGCGACAATTGCTCGACGGCGCAGAGCGCGAGAAGGCGTTGTTATCGGACAAACTCAGTTCTACGCAGAATCGCTCCGTTCATCTTGAGCAGGAAACAACCAAACGACGTCCTGCGACCCGCGGGCGTCTGGGAGTTCAAGGCACCGTGTTGGCGGTGAATCAGGCCTATAACTTCGTGGTGCTTAACCTCGGCGGACGGCAGGGAGTCGAAGCCAATTCCGAGATATTGGTCCTGCGCAGCGGCACCCTCATCGGCAAAATTCGCATTTCTTCGGTTGAACAAGCCACCGCCATCGGCGATATCGTCACTGGTAGCCTGGCGCGCGGCGTTCAGGTTCAACCCGGAGATATCGTGATCTATGCTGGCTCGAATTCCTAAGCTCAAAACATCGACCGCTCTCGTCCTGTTGATTGCGGCTGCATCTTCGCTCGTTTCCTGTGCGAGCAACAAAGAGCAAGTCGCTCTGGTGAAAGATCCGGACGCGAAAAAGGAATCGCAGATTCCCTGGAACAAACAGGAGAGATGGGAAACGCAGGGTCAGTTAGGCAACATTACCGACCGGCGTTGACGGCGATCGATTGTCGATCTTGCACAAAGGGGGCGAGGTCTCGCGCCAACTAATATTTGTAGATCTCAGCTTTCCCTGATTCGACAAATTCGGCTCGCGCCACCGACAATGGTTCGTTGAGCACTTTGCCCAGCTCTTGCGCGGGGACGATCGCGATGGCGCGCGGGTCACGCGTGTAAACCGGAATCGGGAACGAGCCGGCGTTGCGATCGTACCCGTAAATAGTTCCATCCGTTTCCCACACGCAATAAGCATGTCCGGCGGGGTGATCGTTGTAGCGGACCAAAAGAATTTTGGCCCAAAATTATTGTCCAGGCTGTGCTGCGTTTTGAGCGCCGCCAGATAATTGCACGCCGACACGACGCATCCGTTAAGCACGACCAAGTCGTTCTCGCCTGGAGCCAGGATTACCGGCTATTGCGGCCGAGCGCTGAGAGTGAAACAAGCCAGCAGAATGGCGAGGGGGTAAACGACTTTTGCAAAGGAACTGGATTTCAGAAGGCGGGTAAACATCGAATTATGGAATTTATAACAGCGACGGCCTCCGATGTGAAGCTTTATTTTAAAAATCCGCGGATCGAAGCGGGAAAATAAATCGAGAAAAATTGGAGGCGAGGGGAGTTGAACCCCTGTCCTCGTCGCTATCCGCGCAGCCATCTACATGTTTATCCGATGCTTATTTTTAAGGAGCCAAACGATGCACCGGCACACTGCCGACTCCCGAGTGTCCGCGAAGTTCCTTCACCGTCCGGCGCGGTCACTCCGCCGTCCGATTAGCCTGCTGTCCATGTTCGGCGCCGTAGCAGGCGTCCAGCTCCGAACATCACGGTCAATTAAGCCGCGAGAGCGAGATCTTGGTGATCTGCGTTTATTTGTTTTGGTCCGGATTTTAACGAGGCCAACGAACCATCCTCGACATGCCGTCTGCGTTTCCAACGATGAGTCGAAACCAGTGCGCCCCCGTCCTGAAGAAGTTACCGCAAGCTCTCCGCTTCGCAACGTCCAGATGGAGATGTCGATCTTGCGGCCGCGCCGGGGCGTATGGTTGCCGCCGCCGCCTTTAGTTGCTTTGCACTAAATCGCAAACCGCAAAAGTGCGCGAGATCTGCGAGCGAATTTTCCGCATCGGCCTGGATGTTTTCGAAGCGGACCCGCCGGTAAGTTTGCGTTCGATGCTCAAGCTTCTCGCCGATTTCAATGTAACGCCTAACGAGATTCACGTCGTAATCGAGATCGTCCAGCCGGCCGCACGGCGCATCGCCGGCGCGTTGAAACGTTAACTCTCGTTCACGAATGCTGATCGCCGCCGCCATCGGATGCCGAATCACCTGAACGATGCGTGCCTCAGGAAAAACTTCGAGCCAAGCCGGCGCGAATAACGTAGTGCGCGGTTCTTTCCATCCCCAGGGCGTTCCCATTTTCATTCGCGCCAGAAGCCACAATCCTTTGATATTTTTCCGATATCCGAAAATTTCGGCAAAATCGCACCCGATGTTTTCGCGCAAATATTCGGCGCAATTTCGCTGGCCTTCGGCCGTTGTGAGCGAGTCGAGAAACGGCTCCGGCTCATACCAACTCGCGCCGACACGGCGCAAATACGCATCGTGTAATTCTTGCAGCCGCTTCGATTCGGCATGGCTGTCGAGTCGCTGGCCAATTTGCAGACCAAGGAGTTCGAGTGCGCGCGCGGTGGCGGTGGTTCCGGAGCGGTGCGCACCGATGATCATCACAGGCGCACATTGTCGATCTTTCATTCGCGGTGGCTAAGCGGTGTAACCAAAACGAGCATCCAATTGCTTGAGCGCTTCCGCAGCGAAGGCCTGGTCTTCGGCCGACAAGTAGTCGCGGTATCCGCCTACTTTTCCGCGGCGGACTTTAAACGCTTCGGGATTGCCGACATCGCGTGAGCGCAGGATTTTGGAATCGAACACGCCAGCCGCTTCGAGCCGCTGCATGTTCGCGAAATCCGAAAACCCGAGCGCGTGTTTAAACGCGTCAGGGTTTGGCGACGTCTCGCCGAGCGCGGCGAGTAACAAGCGAAAGTTCTCTTCGGGTGCCGCGCGCAAGGATTCGTAGTGGAGCAGCGTGAAATTTTGGCGGTGCGCGAATTCCACGAACCAGTGATTCATCGTTTGGATGATCGACATGATGCCGTAGCGGCGATCGCGCAAAAGATCACCGGCGGTCTTTTGTTTCAACCGCTGCGGCGTTTCCTGGGTGCGATGGACCAATTGCATGTAAAGCGAAACGAAAGCATCGCGTGGATCGCGCACCAGCAACACGATGCGAGAGCGAGCCAGCTCGCGCGCAGGCACGAGATATTTTCCGCGAATGCGGTCCCAGAGCCTCGCTTTCATACGTTGCTCGGCAAGGTCGTGAGAAAAGATCAGCCGCGGAATGGCCGGTTCGTGATAGCGATTCGGCCGGAGGGTAAACGGCTGGCCGGCCCGCTCGCAAAAATAAGCGCAAAGAAAAGTGCGCACCCACGTCCGCCCACTCTTTGGCACCGAGATAACAATTACATCGCCGCCTGAAAGCTCACTGGCGCGGCTGCTAAAGTTCCAGCGTCGAAAAATATTTCGACTCGCCGAAGCAGCGAAATTTCCCGGCGTATGCGCGACTTCCTGAAAAAGCTTTACGTACCCGCGCGCGAACGCTTCGAGCGAGAAACGTGCTTCCACCAGTTCGCGTCCGCGCAGACCGAAATCTTTTCGCAGCTGCGCGTTCTCGATCAACTGACTCAGCGTCTTAACCCAGTCATCCTGCGTGCGCGCGAGAAATCCATTTTGCCCATGCGTGATGATTTCGCTGTTCACGCCGACGTCCGACGCGACTACGGCCGTGCCCACGCCCATGTATTGCAAAATCTTGTAACCGCATTTGCCGCGCGTCCAAACCGAATCCCACAGCGGCATGATGCCGATGTCGAAGCTGGCCAGGTTGGCCTGCTCTGTTTCGAGGCTCCACGTTTCGTTGTCGATCTTGACCCCGTCGAGGTGAAGCGGTTTGTCGCTGATCACTTTCAAGCGCAAGCCCGGAAATTTTTCGCTCAAGCGATGGAGCGCCGGTTGAATATGCCGCAGATAGGGCAGACCATCGCTCAATCCCAGCCAGCCGATCGTTAGGCCAGGCGCGTCGCCGAATTCCTTTAACCGGTATTTGGTCAGATCGATCGAAGTCGGCAAGACTATCGTGCGCGGCCCGCACGCTTCCGCGAAGCAGGCGAGGAAGTCATTCCCGGCCACAGCCGCTTCGCAATGTTTCAGCGTTCGCAAAAATTTTTTGAAGTTTTTTCCGCGTAACCGTTTTCGATGTTTTTGATCTCGAAACATGACTGCGTCGTCAAAGTCGAACACGATCCGGCGATTCGCCCGTTGCAGCAGCGTCAATTCCAGCTCGCTAAAGCCTAAAATCTTGAACAACACGACCACATCGTGACGGGCCGCTTCCCGAATAAGACGCAAACGGTTCGCGACACTCGATCGCCTGCTCGACAACACGGTCGTCTCCACGCCGAGCTCGGAGTATCGCACCAGACAATCGCGCAGCCGCAGCCGTGTGCTCGGCGCTTTTCCGGGTTCGACTACGCAAAGGACTTTCACGATTCGTTGATTCAATCATCGCTGGCGCGGGCCACTCATTAAAGCGGTTTGTTGCGCGTTAGCGGCTGGTCACTTAAGCACGCCCTGTTTGAATGGGCCTAATTAATCCGGAGCCGGAACGAAGGGACGATGCGCTGACTTCGCAGTCGCAAGATCGACATCTCCATGTCGAGTTCGACCTGAAAGCCGCCGATCATCAACTCGAAGTCGATGCGCCGCGGCTACAACAGGTGTTCTGGAATGTTTTTCGCAACGCCTACAAATTCAGCGCGCTCGATGGCGCGATTTCCGTTCGCAGCCACAATCTGAATCCGGAAACCATCG
This sequence comes from Spartobacteria bacterium, assembly GCA_040002925.1. Taxonomy (GTDB): domain Bacteria; phylum Verrucomicrobiota; class Verrucomicrobiia; order Chthoniobacterales; family UBA10450; genus JAJPGZ01. The sequence continues at coordinate 8,664 of JBDUDM010000036.1, forward strand.
TCATCGAGATCGCGGATAATGGATTAGGCATCGACGCCGCGTTCATCGAAAAAAATCTTCGACGCGTTCGAGCAAGTTGATACTCGCCGCGAAGGTCTCGGTCTTGGTCTCGCTATCAGCAAGGCAATCGTGGAAATGCACGGCGGAAAAATCACCGCGCACAGCGAAGGGCTCGGCAAAGGCGCGACGTTTAGGATTCAGCTTCCTTCGGGAAAAAAGTAACAGTCCCGGGTCTGTGGCCCGCGTTACTTCAACGGCCGCGCCACCAGAATGCCGGTGTCGCTGCCATAGCGAAATAAATATTTCGAAAGCTCGCTGTCGACGACCACGCGTCCGGAATTACTCGGCGAGGAAGCATGCATGAAATGCAAAACACCGTCGCTCGCCCGCAGCGCCAGTCCCACATGCGCAGTCGAGCGCAAATTGCCGCGATCGCGCGCGACTATCCCAATGATGTCGCCGCTCTGAAGTTTCGGCTCGATCTTGGCCACGCGGCTTTTCGGAATCTCGTAGAGCGCCCGCGACGACACGCGCTCTTCCATTTTCGCGAGCGGACCTAGCAAGGATTTATTCGCGGCGAGATAACGATAATGCCGCCAGCCTTGCGTCATCTCCCGCGCGGAATGCGGCACACTTTCCCCGCCCAGACTCCTCGTTAGGTCATTCACCAATCCGCGCTGGTCGTTATCGGCCAGCCAATCTTCGAGATAATGCAGACGCGAAAGATATTCGCCGGTGCATTCGCCCCCGCGGTAGCGATCGACTTCGACGTAATGCAGCAATGCCGAGGGCGTCCAATTATCCTCCGGCTCATTCAGCATGCGTGCGAAGCCGAGCGAGATTTCGAAAAACGTCCAGCAATCCATCCCGACGAAATTCACCGACGGCGACTCGACACGATTGTCGATCTCGAGAGTGAAATGTTTATAGTGCGTGCCGACCAGCGCCTGCCCGACGGCGGCGGTGCGTTCGCCGATTGGCAATGATTTCCAATTTTCGCTCTTCGCCCGCGCGACCAGACGATTGAATTGGTCCTGCCCTTTAAAAACCGTCCCGAACGGCAACCGCGATTCCGCTGCGCTGGCGATCGAACAACTTAGTAGAAGAAAAATGAAAACCCTTGGGACCCACATGCGCACAATGGAATGCGGAATGGCTCCGCGATCAACTCTGATCGCTCACCACCGCATCCATTAGGATGTCGTGCGCTTCGGTCGGGACCTCGTCGAGCAACTGAAATGAAAAACAAATCCCGAGTTTGAATGCATCCTTGGCCGGACCGGCCAGCAGCCGATCGAAGAAACCGCCGCCGCGGCCGAGTCGATGTCGATCTTGCGAGAAAGCCAGTCCAGGAATCAGAACCAAATCGATCGTCTCAGGCAAATGAAAGTCGGTTTCGCTGCGCGCGTTGTGCGAGAGAGTCACGCACGCGATCTTCCGCACATCGCAATCCAGTTTCAGCGGGTCGATCAACGGTTCGCTCGGCAGGGGCGCGAAAAGAATCACGCTTTGCGCGCCGGCCCACTGCTCCATTTCCAGGACGCGCTCGCAGATTTCTTCCGAATACGCTTGTCGATCTTCCGCGGTCAAAGCGCGCAGTTGTTGCTGCATTTCCATGCGCAAAGCCTTCTTTGCTTCGGTCACATCATCGTTCATGGCGGCGAAAAACTTTGATTCAAGGTAAGGAACTTATATCGTTCGCGGCAAGTGCCGATTCCTTTTTCGAAGAAAAGCCGAAGGAACGTCGTCCGCCAGCCTTCCGAAAACGGCGCCCAGAATAAGCGTTCCACCCGGGTAAAGCTGCGGCCGCGGCCGGATTGGCACAAACGAAATTACCTCGCCGAGGTCGTCATTCCCTCGCTCTTCGTGAAGCGCGCCGGCGATTTCGTGCCGCCGGTCTTCCCTGAAATTAAGCCCGGCCAAATCTGCATCACCTGGATCGGTCATGCGTCGTTTCTCATCCAGACCCATGAAGTTAACGTCCTCATCGATCCGATTTGGTCGAAGTGGCTCAAGGTCATCAAGCGTCTGAAAAAACCGGGATTCGAAATTCATCATTTACCCGAGATCGATTTCGTTCTGGTCACCCACGCGCACTTCGATCATCTCGATCGGCGCACCTTGCGCAAAGTCGCGGCCGATCAACCGATCGTTGTCCCGATCGGCGTCGGCAATTTGGTGCACGATCTCGGATTCCAAATCGTGCACGAGCTCGATTATTGGCAGACCGTGAAACTCGGACCGATCAATGTTTCGCTCACGCCTTGTTATCATTGGGGCGCGCGTTTCCTGGCCGATCTCCATCGCGGTTTCGGCGGCTTCATTATCAACGTCGATGCTCGTACGATTTTCCATTGCGGCGATAGCGCCTTTTTCCCCGGCTTCCGCGAAATCGGCGAGCATTACAAGATCGACATCGCCCTTTTGCCTATCGGCGCCTACGACGCGCCGACCGGACGCGAAGTGCATATGAATCCGGAAGAAGCCGTGCGCACATTCATCGAGTTGAAGGCGAAAACTTTGGTGCCGATGCATTACGGAACTTTTCGTCTCGGCTATGAACCGATGCATGAACCGCTCGAGCGTTTGCTCGCGTCCGCGCGCACGCACGGCATCGAAGACAAGGTGTTGGTGATGACCGAAGGCAAGCCGGCGGTTGTGTAACATGAAGAAAACGCCGAACGCCCAACGTCCAACGTCCAATCAGCAGAAATGTGAAACTTCTGCATTCTACATTGGGCGTTGGACGTTGGGCGTTCGGCGTTTTCTGTTTTCATTTTAGATGCTCGGCCCGCGCTCCACGCGTTCGGAAATTATCGGCGCATTCGGAGCCGGTTTTATCGTTGTCTTCTTCTGCTTCATCCTGCTCGCCCGCGACCCGCTTCTGTTTTGGAACGACGACTATGAATTGTCGGTCTTGCCCGTCTTTGCCGACGTCGCGCGAAGCTGGAATGAAGGCCATCTGCCATTGCTCAGTCCGTATTCCTGGGTGTGCAGTAATCTCGCCGGCGAATTTCAGTACGGAACATTTTCGAGCTTCATCAACGCCGTCGTCGTTCTCGTTTGGAAATTGCCGCTTACTTTCCCGCAGCAAGCCGCCGCGCTGTCGATCACGCATCTCTTCGTTCTTGCCGCCGGCGCATTTCTCCTCGCGCGCGGTCGCGCGTTTAACATTCCCTTGTCGATCTTCGTCGCGCTGGTCGCGACGTTAAACGGCTGGATCATCTGCTGGGGAGCGATCGATTGGCTCGGCGCGCTAACCGCTTTTGCCTGGCTGCCTTGGGCGTGGTGGGCTCTGGAACGCGCGCAAGGCCGCCAGTCGGACGGACTCGTCCCGGGGCGAGATGGACAATGTAATCGCTGGCGCTTTATCTGGCCGGCGCCATTCGTTTACCTGCTCGTCACCGGGGGTTTTCCCTACACCGTCGTCATGTTCGCGCTGCTGCTCGCGTGGTTGTCGATCAAGTCGTTAGTCCAAACCAAAAGTTTCATGTCGATCTTGCCCATGCTCGGCGGCACCGCGCTCGGATTCGGTCTGGCCGCGCCGGCCTTGCTCGCGCTTTTGGATTATGTGCACGGCTCGGGGCGGGGAGTCACCTCCAGTTCCGCGCATTGGCAATGGATCGTTCCACTCAGTGCCCTGCCCGGATTTATCCTGCCGTGCTGGACGGTAAACTGGGCCGATTTTTCCACGCGGATGGTGCCGCATTCGGCCAGCGAAATGGCGTGTGGTCTCGTCGCGCCAGTCGCTTTCATCGCCGCGATCGTGCATCGCGGTCGCGCGTTCCTCCGCCAGGTCCGCTGGGATTTTTTTCTGCTCTTGCTCGTGCTCTTGCTCTGTCTGCTGCCGAGCGCCGGCGTATTTCGCTGGAGCTTTCGCTGGCTGCCCTTCCTGCACCTGATCCTCGCGCTCTGCGCTGCCGAAACGCTGCGCACAAACGAGCGCCGCGGTTTCGTCGCGCTCCTTCTCGTCGGCGTGACCACGATTACGATGTCGATCTTGCGAACGAACGGCGAATACGGTTTCCCGCTCGCCTGGATTTTTCTGGCTCTCGCGGCGATCTGGACGCTGGCGGATTTTTTCCTGCGCGATTCGCAATTTCGTTATTGGATTCCTGCGGCCATCACCTTCGCGGCGTTCCTCGCCACCTATCTTTGCATCCCGCCGAACTGCGGCGTGCCTAAATACAATCTGGCGCAGGCCCTAACGAGTCCAGTGCCACTCGATCCGCAACGGCTTTATCTCAGCATCTATCCGCCGGCCGAACACACTTATCGCACCACGAAGAAGTCCGAGCCGATCGGTCAGGTCGCGCGGCCGGGCAGCACCTCGATGTGGGCTGGCCTGCGCTTCATTAATGGCTACAGCCCGATCCTCGCCAGCGGCGTTGCCCGTGAATTTGGTTTCGCGATTCATGGCGAGATCGATCCCGGTGTCGGCAGTTATTTGATTTACGACGAATCCGGCGCTCTGGCCGAGTTAGGTGTGGACGGAATGATTGTGGCGCAGGAGTTAACGGACGATCCGCCGCAGTCGGAATGGCAATTAGCCTTCGCGAATGATGAAGCGCGCGTGTTTCATCGTCGCGGCGCGCCCTTCGAACGTGTGCGTTCAACCAGCTGGATCGATTCTCGACCGGCGCAGGAATTTGCGACTGCGAACATTTCCGGGATTAAGGATTCACGGAACCAGGTCGAACTCGATGTTGATGTCCCGGCTGGCGATCGGTCCGCGCTTCTCAGATTTTCGCGTCCATTTTTCCGCGGCTACATCGCGCGACTTGGCCAGCAGAAGCTCGCGGTCGATTCGTATCGCGGCTTTTTTCCAGTCGTCGAAGTGCCGGCTGGCGCGCGTGGCCACGTTGTTCTCGCCTATCGACCCGCGTGGTTAATCATCGGCGGGGGATTGTCGATCTTGTGCGCAGCAATTTTTCTCGCCGGCCTTGTCGCGGCAGCTACCACAAATCAATACACGTCGCGCTTGTAGCGCTTATCGGTCTTCAGCTTCTCCACGTACTGATTTGCGGCATCGACATCCTGGCCGCCCTGCTCCTGCACGATTTTTCGTAACGCCGCATCCACATCCTTGGCCATTCGCCGCGCATCACCGCAGACAAAGAAATGCGCGCCTTCGCCATCGAGCCATTTCCAAATCTCCGCCGCGTTTTCGATCATGCGGTCTTGCACGTAAATCTTCTTTTCCTGGTCGCGCGACCACGCCAGGTCGAGCCGGGTCAAAATGCCGTCGGCTTGCAGTTGTTCGAATTCGTCTTTGTAAAAATAATTGCAGACCGCCTTCTGCGATCCGAAGAACAGCCAATTTTTTCCTTTGGCTCCGGTGGCCTGACGTTCCTGCAAGTAAGCGCGGAATGGCGCCACGCCGGTGCCGGGTCCGACCATGATGATCGGCGTGTTCCCATCTTCGGGCAGTCGGAATTTCGAAGTACTCGGAAAGATCGGAACCGGCACGCCTTCCGCGCGGTCCGCCAGAAACGATGAGCAAATGCCATTGCGTTTACGCCCGTGGCTAACGTAACGCACGACATCGACGGTGAAATGCACCTGGTTAGGATGCGCTTTCAAACTCGACGCGATGGAATACAAACGCGGCTGCAATTTCGCCAGCAAGTCCACGAATTCCTGTGGCGCGATTTTGATCGACGGATGTTCCGACAAAAAATCGACAATCTCCATTCCCCACAGGTAACGATCGAGATCTTCCTTGCGCTCGGGATCGAGCAACTCCGCCAGCAGTGCTGCCGAGTTCGCGCGTTCACAGATCATCTTCAAAAACTTCGGCGTTGTCTGCGTGATACGGCAATCGCGGAAAAGGGCTTCCCGCAAATTCGTTTCGCCCTTCGGCCCTTTGACCGGCTCGTCGCCCTTCGCGCCGATCAATTTCAGAATTTCGTCGACTAACGCGGGATCGTTCGTCGCCCAGATCGCCATCGAATCGCCGACTTCGTAACTCAATCCCCAATTAGTTAGGTCGAGCTCGAAATGGCGGGTGTCTTTATCGGTACCTTCGCCGCAAAGACTGCGGTTGACCGTCATCCGTGCCGGAAATGGATTCGCCCGCGTGTAGGGCAACGCGGGAGCAGCAGATGGTTCAGCCGGCATAACGATGTCGATCTTTGCTCGCGAAACTTTTTCGTTAGCCGTCGTTGCCAATCGCGAGCGTCGGGCAAACTTCCAGCGCGCGCTGTGCCGCCGCCGTTTCCTCATCGCCCTCCGGCTGTTTGTGAAAATGAACTACGGTTTCGTCTTCGTTATACTTCAAGAGCTGCGGCGCCTCATCGAGGCGAACCCGACACGGCGAGCAAGTCATGTCCACATACCAGGAGCCGGGAGCATTCTGCGGTTGTTTGCTGTCTTTGTCCAGCATGCGCCTTTTTATTAAATGAGCGGACGCGCGACAATCTCTTTCTCCGAGTCCGAGACCGACGGCGCGGGCGACGTGATGCGTCTGGTGATTCGCCTCGTCGCGCCGACGGATTCGAAATAGAATCACGCCATGCCTGATGAAGAGAAGACGAAGCTGCGTCTCGAGATCGCGCACATTCTCTTCATCGACATCGTTGGTTACTCAAAGCTGTTGGCGGATGAGCAACATGAGCAAATTCAGCGGCTCAACGAGATCGTTCGCGCGACCGAACAATTCCGCGCCGCGGAGTTAAAGGGCGAATTGATTCGTTTGCCTACTGGCGACGGAATGGCGCTCGTATTTCGCACCGATCCTGAGGCGCCAATGCAGTGCGCGGTGGAAATCGCCAAAGCGCTGAAAACCACCCCCAAGCTTTCATTAAGGATGGGAATCCACAGCGGACCGGTCAATCAGGTTAGCGATGTGAACGAGCGCTCGAATGTCGCGGGCGCGGGAATGAACCTGGCGCAGCGCGTGATGGATTGCGGCGACGCCGGGCACATTTTGTTATCGAAGCGCTCGGCTGACGATCTTTCTCACTACCGCCAGTGGCAGCCTTTGTTGCACGATCTCGGCGAGTGCGACGTCAAGCATGGCCTGAAGCTTGACCTCGTGAATTTCTACACGGACGAGGTGGGAAATTCGGCGGTGCCGGAAAAGCTTAGGCGCTCAAGTCGTAGCACCGGGATTATTACTACAGCGCGACGAGGGAGGCGGTTGGGTTTCGGCGCGGCGATTGTCGCGGTCACCGCGCTTGCCACGGTGTTTCTGCGTACCCATCGCGTTTCGGGGCCGGCCCCGTCTGCTTCACTCGCCGCCATTTCGGGAAAAAGCATCGCCGTCCTGCCATTCGAAAACATGAGCGACGATAAACAGGACGCGTTTTTCGCCGACGGTATCCAGGACGACGTCCTGACCAGCCTGGGCAAGATCAAAGAACTCACCGTCATTGGCCGCAACTCGGTCATGTCATACCGGGGCGCTGCGGTCGGGGGCAAATTGCGCGAGATCGGGAAGATTCTCGGCGTCGCGCACGTTCTGCAAGGCAGCGTCCGTCGTGCCGCCAATCGCGTGGTGGTCAATGTGCAACTCATCGACACGCGCGACGAGCACCAGCTTTGGACCGAACGCTATGAGCGAACGATGAACGACTCCCTCTCGCTGCAAGGGGAACTGGCGATCGAGATTGCGCGTGAATTACGCGCCACACTTTCCCCTGCCGAAAAAAGTATCGTGGCGACGAAGCCGACCGAGAACGCGGAGGCTTATCTTCTGTATTTGCGCGCGCGGGAGCTCGAACTTCGTTTTGGCGCTGAGCAGGAACCGGATGCAGCGGCGATCAACCCGATCAACCTCTACCGGGAAGCGATCGAGCGCGATCCGAAGTTTGCTCTCGCCCGCGCGCGCCTTTCCTTCGGACTCAGTTTGAGCGACAACGACTCCTTCGCGGGCGATGCGGATTGTAAGGAAGCACTGACTCAGGCGAAGGAATCCTTGCGGCTAAACCCAAACCTTGGTGAAGCCCGGATCGCGCTCGCCGCCTACCGTTTCTGGTGTCAGCGCGATCCCGAGCCGGCCCTGGCTGAGCTCGTGCGGGCGGAAGAACTGTTGCCGAATTCTTCCGAAGTCTGGTCGATGCGCGCCATGATTTACAAACGCCAGAACAAGTTCCGCGAGAGAATCGCTGCCTTGCAACATGGCGAAACCCTGGACCCGCGCGATGCCACCAGCGTCGGGCTTCTGACAATAACTTTTTGGGCAGTGCGCCAATGGCCCGAGATGATCCGAACGCTCGACCGGTGGAAAGCAGTAAGTCCGGGCGAGTACCAGCTGGCCTGGTGGCAGAGCTGGGGAGAATTCCACCTGACCGGAATGCTCGAGCCTTTGAAGAAAATGGTAACGCACGCTCCCGCAGAGACGCCGCCCGAAGCACTGAACATGTGGCGGTATCGGCTGGCGATGCTGGAGCGTGATTATCCGACCGCGGATCGTGTTCTGCACGACATTCCCGCCGCGACGTTTCGACCTTGGGAGTCGGAGGCATCTTCGAAACTAGCGAACGAGGCGCTTCTAGCCGTCGCGCGTGGCGCAGACCCAACCACTGCGGAAAGTGCCTTGGTCGCAGCGCGTGCCGAGATGGAAAAGGAGCTGGCCGAGCACCCTGCCGACGCCACGTGTTACTGGAAGCTTGGATTAATCGATGCATTCCGGGGCCGGAAAGAGGAGGCCATTCGCGAGGGCCGCCGCGGGGTCGAACTCGCGACTAACTCGATCCTGGAAACAAACGACGCGTCCGCGGCGCTCGCCCTGATCTATGCGCGCACTGGTGAACCAGACAACGCGATCAAGCTGATTGAGGAACTTCTCATTCTTCCCGCCAACCTAACGAATGGGTGGTTCTTTGCTATGACACAGGCGGATCTCAAATGGAGCTGGGTTTGGGATCCGCTCCGGAGCGACCCGCGCTTCCAGAAAATTCTGGCGGGGACGGAGCCGAAGACGATCTATTAGCGAGGACTCGCATTCGGAATCGCGGTCGGCTCGACGTCGGGTTCAGCCGGCAACACCCACGGTGTCGGCGACGGTGTTGGAATAGGTGTCAACGTCACGCCGCTCTTGGTTTGCAAAACTCCGCCCGACAGCGTCACGTCCTCCACGCGATAGATCATTCCTTTGCTGCGAAGATCGACATCTTTCGCGTCGACATATTCCGAGCGCATATAAAAGCGTTCCATTTCGCTGAGATGAAATGGACGCGCGCCGCGCCGGCCGAACACCACGGTTTGTCCGCCGGTCTCATCGACGACGCGATCGCGCTCGAGTCCACGCGAAACGCAAATCGCTTCGCCTTTGGTATGATACGTCGCGATCAATTTCGGATTCGGTCGCGGGCTGAATCCTTGCGCGCCGGGAACAGTGTCGGGCGAAATTAATTGCACCACGCGCAATCTATTCCTGCCATCAGCCACGAGCGCATATTGCGACGCGCTCACGCTTCCGATCTGCACCGCGTGCGTATCGTTCAACGCGCCGCCGGCATTAAACATTTGCTCGAGACGCGGACGCTCCGGATTTTCAACATCGACAATCGCCAATCCCTCCGCGCCGTTTGCGACATACGCGTACGTGCGCGCGACGTAGAGCCGCTTCGCTTTCCGCAAAGGAACAAACGCGTTTCGCACCGGCAACGGCCGATCGGGCTCGGTGATGTTGATTACCTTTAATCCTCATCGTCCGTGACGAAGGCATAGCGAAATTGCAACGCGATGCAGCGCGGGTTCCGCAGAAAATTTCCATTGAGCGATCCGCTCAGCCGCGGATGCATCGGATCGCTAACATCGACAACGGAAATGCCGTGCGTCGTCGTGATATAGAGTCGATGACCGGCCGCGGCGACAAACGTCGCGCC
>JBDUDM010000111.1:0-5455 GCA_040002925.1 Spartobacteria bacterium
CTTGCGCGCTTAGCGCCGGCGCGGCAAAAACTCGTCGCGATATTGCGGCGTCGCTTCCGGCGCGAAACCATGGCGCATGATATTTTCCGTGACCACGCGCGGGACGACAAAGTTCAAGAGATAATCCGGTCCGCCGGCTTTGGTGCCGCCGCCGCTCATCTTGAATCCGCCGAACGGATGACGGCCGACCACCGCGCCGGTGCAGGAGCGATTGATGTAAACGTTGCCAGCAATGAGTTCGGCTTTGATTCGTTCGATGTTCGCCGGACTGCGCGAGAAGAATCCAGCGGTGAGCGCGAACTCGGTGCTGTTCGCCACTTCGATCGCTTCGGTCAGATTGCGAACTTTAATGACGCTGAGCACAGGGCCGAAAATTTCTTCGCAGGCAACGCGCGCATTCGGTTTCACGTTCGTGAAGATGGTCGGCCGAATGAAGTAACCTTGATCAGGCATGTTCCCCTTTTGATAGGCGACGGTGCATTCACCTTTACCGATCTCGATGTATTTCTGAATGCGCCGATAAGCGGTTTCATCAATGACCGGCCCGACCGTAATGCCCGGCTGTTCCGGATTTCCGACGCGCAGACTGGCCGCGGCCGAAAGCAATCTTTCCATCACGCGTCCGTAATTTTCTTCGAGCACGATGAGGCGTGAGCAAGCCGAACATTTCTGGCCCTGATACCCGAACGCGGAATAAATTGTATCGACGATCGCTTCATCGAGATCGGCATCGGAATCGATAATGACGGCGTTTTTACCGCCCATTTCGTTAATGACGCGCTTGAGCTCGCGTTGACCGGGGCGGGTTTGGCCGGCGCTTTCCCAAATGCGCAGACCGACTTCGCGCGAACCGGTGAACGCGATAAGATCGACATCTTTATGATCGACCAGGTGCGCGCCGATGACCGAGCCCTTGCCCGTGAGAAAATTGAGAACGCCTGGCGGAATGCCCGCTTCTTCGAACATTTCCATCAACATCGCGCCGCAAATGGCTGATTGCTCGGCCGGTTTCATGATGACGGTGTTGCCGGTGACGAGCGCGGCCGAAACCATTCCGCACATGATCGCGATCGGGAAATTCCACGGCGCGATGACGAGCGCGATGCCGCGCGGCCAGTAATGATGATAGCTTTCCTCGCCCGGAATATTTTGGGTGAGCCGCGGCCGGCCGATCAACCGCATCTGCTGCGCGTAAAATAAACAAAAATCCATCGCTTCGCGGATGTCGCCATCCGCCTCGGCCCAGGCTTTGCCGACTTCGAAAACTTCCAGCGCGCAAAGTTCGAAACGGCGCCGGTCCATGATAGCGGCGACGCGTTCGAGCATGCGCGCGCGTTTTTCAAACGGCGTGCGGCTCCATTCATCGAAGGCGCGCATGGCGGCTTTGACTGCGCGCTCAGCCTCCGGAATACCGGCCTCGGTCTGATGGCCGACCACTTCGTTAGGCCTACTCGGATTAATCGAGGCGATCGTTTTGTCGGTCCAAATTTTCTCGCCGCCGATAACGAGGGGATATTTTTTCCCGAGATTCAGCCGAACTTCTTCCAGCGCGGCGCGCATTTTTTCCTGACTTTCGCGGAGGGCGAAATTGACAAGCCGCGCGTTTTCGTAGGCGTCGCCGGGCGGGGTGTCGCGCGATACGCCGTTTCGACCATGTCGATCTTGCGTGCCGTTTTCGCTGAAGAGCGAACGTGGGTCGCGCAATAACGCTTCGGTCGAAGCATTGTCGGAAAATTTGGCGCGCAAAAATCCCTCGTTCGAGGTGTTTTCGAGCAATCGCCTAACGAGGTAGGACATTCCCGGAAGCAAATCCCCGACCGGGCAATATTCGCGCACGCGATAACCCATTTCGACGAGCGCGCGTTTGATCGGGCCGGCCATGCCGTAGAGCAATTGGAATTCGAAGCGGCTGCGGTCGATGCCAAGTTCCTGCGCGAGCGCTTGTGCGTGCACGATGCTGCGAACGTTGTGCGAACCAAACGCGGCGGTGACGATGTCTTCGTTCTCGAGCAGCACGCGCGTGATGCGTTCGAAATTTGCGTCGCTCTCCGGCTTTTGCAGATACACCGGAATCTCCCAGCCGTTCTGGATGGATTTAATTTTCTCGTAGTCCCAATACGCGCCTTTGACCAGCCGGACGGTGAAACGCGTGCCGCGTTCGCGGCCCCAGTTGATAAGATCGACAAGGTCGGTCTCGGCGTCGCGCAGATAAGCCTGAATGACGATGCCGGCATGTGGCCAATCGTGAAACTCCGGTTCGCTGAACAACGTTTTGAAAAGTTCGAGCGTGGTATTTTTGTGCGCGTAACTCTCCATGTCGAAGTTAATGAAGGCGCCGAGCTCTCGCGCGCGCCGCAGGATCGGCCGGAGTTTTGGGGCCAGGTGATCGATCGCATCCGCCGGGTCTGCCGGATTCATTTGCGAATAGAGCGCGGAGATTTTCACCGAGACGTTAACGACTGGAAACAACTCCGCGCCTTCGCCTAACGGATCGCCCCAACCTTCGGTCTCCTGCGCGAGATGATCGAGCAACGCGCCACAACGCGCGGCGTATTCGGTCGCTTCGATTTCGCTCACGACGGCTTCGCCGAGAAGATCGACCGTGAACCCGATGCGTTGGGCACGGCGTTTCCGCAGCGTCTTCATGACGTCGCGCGGATTTTTCCCGGCGATAAACTGCCGCGCCATGCCGGATACGTTCCAGCGCAAAACTTTCCCGCTTAACCATGGGACGATCTTCGCGGCGCGGACGCCCGTTTGGACCAAGGGCGCAAAGCCGTTGCGCATATCGGCGAAGTATTCATCGAGATGCCGGACGATTTCGCCGCCGCGATTCAGCGAGGCCAGCACATCGACGAAGCGAAACATCTGCACCTTGAAATGCTCGTCGCGCATCGAGAGCGCCATCATGCGCTGATAAAAGCCGGCTTTGCTGAAGAGCGATTCCGGGTTTCGATCCACCAGATCGAACATCTGCTCGCCGCGCCGCTCGACCTCCGTCTGGAGAACATTCATAGGGACGAAAATTCTAGCCTGCTGGGTCGGTTTAGGAAAGCGGGAACACAGCGGCTCGCTTTCGGGTTCGCTTCGGGCAATCTACCTGCGCATGACTGGATCTGGAAAACGCGAAAAACGAAACAAAGGCTTGCTCGCGATTGCGATCTTTAAGTTCGCCAAGGCGAGTATCCTCTGCGTGGTGGCGGTGGGCGCGCTCAATCTGCTGCACAAGGATGTCGCCGGACAAGCGGAGCATTGGATCGACATGCTCCGGATCGATCCCGACAACCGCTACATCGCCGCGGCGCTGGAGAAGTTGCAGTTCATCCACACGCGCGAGTTGAAGGAGCTCTCGGCCCTCACGTTTTTTTACGCGGCGTTGTTTTTCACTGAAAGCATTGGATTGGCCTTTGAGAAAACTTGGGCGGAATGGCTAACGATCGTGGCCACGGGACTGTTCATCCCAGTCGAGATTTACGAGCTATGCAAAGAGCCGTCGGTCGTAAAAGCAGTGCTGCTTCTTATTAATGTGCTGGTCGTGATTTTTCTCGCGTTTCTGGTGCGGAATCGGCAAGGGCAGAAATAATTCGGCCGGCTCGATCTGATTTTTCAGGTCGACACACTCAATCGCGTCACTGTTTTCGAATTACCAATGACTCACAAAATAAACTTATGAAAATCACTGACAAAGCACACGAAAGCGGGGCAGCGGGGTACATCTTTCTTTGGCTTCTCGGAATTCCGATTCCGATACTGTTGCTATTTTTTTTGCTGCGCGGCTGCACCTAAAAATTTGGGTTAGGTAGAGGGATCTGTCTGGCGAGCTTTCGAGGCCCCGGGCTCGAGGTTCGTCAAGGCAATCTCTTTTTAGTGGCGGAACATTTGCCCCTGAGGCCCAAGTCGATTAGCAAGATCGACATGGACGAACCGGCGCATCGCCACCAATTCGCCAGCGATAACACCGCGGGAATCTGTCCGGAAGCCTGGGCGGCGCTGAGCGAAGCGAATCATTCGGACGCATGTTCCTACGGTGAAGACAAATGGACCGCGCGCGTTTGCGATCGCGTGCGCGAAATCTTCGAAACCGATTGCGACGTCTACTTGCTTTATAACGGCACTGCCGCGAATGCGCTCGCGCTCGCGCAACTCTGCCGCTCGTTTCACAGCGTAGTTTGTCACGAGCGCGCTCACATCAATACGGATGAATGCGGCGCGCCGGAATTTTTCACGAATGGTTCCAAGCTCCTTTTGGTCGGCGGCCGCGATGGCAAGATCGACATCGACCAAGTGGAAGCAGTATTGAAGGCCCAGCCGGCGCTTCACTCGCACAACCCGCGCGTCATCAGTATCGCGCAGTCGACCGAACTCGGAACCGTTTACGCGCCGTCGGAAATCGCCGCGATCAGTGAATTCGCGCGCGAGCGCGAAATGCTGGTGCATCTGGACGGCGCGCGTTTCGCGAATGCCATTGCTCATGCGAATTGCGCGCCGAAAGAAATGACCTGTCAAGCCGGCGTGGATGTTCTCTGTTTCGGCGGAACGAAAAACGGCGTGGCCGCGGGCGAGCTGGTGATTTTCTTCGATAAAGAATTATCGCGGGATTTCGATTATCGGGTGAAACAAGCCGGTCAGCTTGCTTCGAAAATGCGTTTCTTAGCTGCGCCCTGGCTGGGGTTGTTAGGCGACGATACTTGGTTGAAGAATGCGCGCCGCGCTAACAGTGCTGCCGCCAAGTTGGCGCAGCTGCTTCGCGATGACGCTAAGATCGACATCGTCTTTCCGGTGGAAGCGAACGCCGTCTTTCTGCGCCTCACCGAAGACATCGCGCGAGACTTAAACGAACGCGGTTGGCACTTCTACAAATTCATCGAACCGGATGTGTATCGCTTGATGTGCGGATGGTCGGTCGCGGACAAAGATTTGATTAAGCTGGTTGCGGCGATCAAAAGCGCCTATTGCGTAACCGAACGACATCTGTAATAAGAGCAACGGTGAAACCCGGGGCGCTGAGCATTCTCGCAATCAGCGCTTTTTTTCTGGCGGGTTGCCGCCTCGCCCATAATGCCGCAGTCAGTTCGTATCATGTGGCGACTGCGCCGGTGAGAATCGTTAAGAGACAAATAGACGGACCGCCTCCGCCGGTAAAATCAGATGTGACTAATCCCGGGCAACCGGTCGAGCCGCAGCCCGCCGTTGCGACACGACGGCCTGAGGTGAAAACGCGCACTCCCGCCGCTTCTCCGTCTACGACTCCACGAAAAGTGGTTGCAAAAACTACTGCTTCGCCGTCTCCCTCTGCGTCTCCGCGTGGCCAGGCCGCTCCGCCACAGTTTCCCATCGGCAAACCGGTCCCGGACAAACCGGGATACGTGTATAGCCCGTCGGACCCCGGCAAATATGTCGACGTCAGCGGCTACGCCCGCGGCAGTAAGGTAAAAGACCCGTACTCCGGGAAAAT
>JBDUDM010000037.1:0-18432 GCA_040002925.1 Spartobacteria bacterium
AATGGAGATATGCCACGCTCATCAAACTTCATTTCTGGGCTTCGGTCTACGGCATCGGATTAATGACCTTGATGTTACTCGCCGGCGGTCTCGTTGAAGGAATGAATATGGACAACGCGTCGCTGCCGTTCACCGAGAGCACGCAATCGCTCATGCCCTACCTGCGCGGTCGCAGTCTTGCCGGCATGTTGATGACCGTTTCGCATTTCATTTTCGCATTTCATTTCGGCCTGATGCTTTTCGGTTTGGGCCGCACCGCCAGCGTGCCGACATTTTTGAATCCGGTTGAATCGGAGGGCGCGGAAGCACACTTATGAACCGAGCGAACTGGGACGAGCGAGGTGCACGGCAGAGCGGCGAGGGGAGCCGGAATTTTTCGGGAGAAAAATTATGAAAGGCCTCGTCCCGCTCTTTCTCGGTTTGTTCGGAACGTTCGCCTTCTCGTGGATCGGCCTCACCGTCATTCCGAATTCGCAGATCGGACATCTCGATCCGCAATCGGACGAAGAAGGCACCGACGTTTATCCGATGCCGCAATCCGGCATGGCCGAACGCGGCCGCCGCGTCTACGTCGGCAACGGCTGCATGTATTGCCACAGTCAACAGGTGCGACCCGATTACGCCGCCGCCGATGTCGATCGCAAATGGGGCGAACGCCGCAGCGCCCCGCGCGATTATGTTTTCGATCGTCCCGTCCTCCTCGGGAAAATGCGTCTCGGTCCCGACCTTTCCAACATTGGCAAACGCGCGCCGGCCGATGACGCGAACGCGCCTGTTGCGGAAGCGAGCCCAGCTGCGCCTAACCAATCGCCCGCGCCCGGAGCTTCGCCGGTCGTTGCCGCCGCTTCTCCCGCTGCCGGCGCATCGCCCGCAAGATCGACATCTACTCCTGCAGTCGCCGCCGCTGCGACTTCACCGGCTCCTGCAGAAAACAAAGAGGCCGCTGCTGCTCCCGCCGCGCCTGCAGCTCCGGCGCAAAGCGCGCCGCCCGGACCATCACCAGCGACGCCGCAGGATTCCGAAACGAAAGCGGGCGATCCGCCGCAATATTCCGCCGCATGGCATCATCGACATCTCTATTCACCGCGCGCGATCGCTGAGGATTCGAACATGCCCGCCTACCGATTTCTTTACGATAAGCGACGCATCAGCGGCGAACGTCCCGCCGACGCCTTGAAGCTCACCGGTCGAGACGCGCCGCCGGAAGGCTACGAAATTGTTCCCAGCTACGAAGCGAAGTGTCTCGTCGCCTACTTGATGTCGCGCGATCAATCGCATCCATTGAAAGAAGTGAAGTCCGCCACGCCACCGTCGCCGCCGGCTTCCGGAAAGGAAGCGACGAAGAAATGAACGAGAAAACTCCAGATTCTCAGCAGCGTTCCCGCCAGGGAATGGACTATGGCGAAACCGCCGAGGTGCAGGAAGTTCACGCCGCCATTCAACGCGAGAAACGCGAACCGCGCGTCGGCCTCGAGCCGCTCTCGATGTGGTTGATCGTTGTCTACGGACTCGCCGTTTTTCTGGGCGGCGCTTATCTCGGCCGTTACTCGGGAAACTTTAGCGGCGACGGTCTCGATCCGTTAGGCGGTCCGCCCCCCATGAAGAAAACGGCCGCGGGCGGTCCCGGCGCGCAGCAGCAAGGCGAACTCACGCCAGCCGAGCGCGGCAAAAAGATTTTCGCAGCGAATTGCGCCACCTGTCATCAAATGAGCGGCACCGGCGTGGCTGGACAATATCCGCCACTGGCCGGTTCTGAATATGTCAACGCGGGCTCGCGCCGTCCCGGCATGATCTTGCTTAAAGGATTGCAAGGTCCGTTGAAAGTGAAAGGCGCACAGTACGGCTCCGCGGTCATGCAACCGTGGGACAAAACTTTGACCGACGCGAAAATCGCCGACGTCCTCACCTTCGTTAGGCAGGAATGGGGCAACACCGGTGGACCCGTTGCGGCCGAACAAATCGCCGCGTTGCGGAAAGAATTTGCCAGTCATCCTGACTCCTGGACCGAAGCGGATATTCTCGCCGTCCCGGCCGATGCTGAAATGCCCGGCGGCGCGCCTGCTGGCGCAAAGCCAGCCGAAGCTCCGAAGCCCTAGTTAGCCGATCGCGTCCGCGATCAATTCGGCCATGTGCTTCGGGTGCTTGCCCGTAAGATCGACAAGTTGGTGTCGGCAGCTCGTGCCGGACGCGACCATGATGTCCGGATGTTGCTTGTCGATCTTACCAATTAAATCCTGCGCTACTTGAACTGAAAGTTCGTATTTCGAATCGAGCATTCCAAACGCACCAGCCATTCCGCAGCAACCGCTATCGAGCACCGTCGCTTTCGTCCCCGGCACTCTTTCGGCGAGTCGCGACATGAATTGCGGTTTGATGATCGACTTGGCGTGACAATGCGCGTGAATCGCGACGTTGAGATGTCGATCTTGCAATCGCAGCGCGCTCGGTTCGCGTGCGAGAACGTCGTCCACGAATTGCTCGAAGAGAAAACAGCGAGCCGCGAGCTTCTCCGCGTTGTCGATCTTGAGCTCGCGATAATCTTCCACGAACATCGACCAGCATGATGGTTCCAGGAAAATGATCGGCGTCGAATCTCCGTCGTTGCCGAGAAGATCGACATTGTGTCTTCCCATCTTCGCCGCCGCATCCAGGTTTCCCTGACTGAAAGCTGGCCGCCCGCAACATTGTCGATCTTGCGCGAGCGTGACTTCAGAGCCGAGCGCCTCGAGAACCTTCACCGCCGCAACGCCGATTTGCGGCTCGTTATAGCGCACGAAGGTATCGTCCCAGAGAATGACTTTGCTACGCGTCGCGCGTTTCGATGTTCGTTTTCTAAACCAACGATCGAATCGCTCCCGCGCGTAATGCGGCAGCGTGCGTTTCGGCGAAAGTCCGAGAAGCGCGCGGACCGGGGCAAGATCGACAATCGCATTCGCGAGCGTCGGCATGGCGCAACCGACTCGGCCTAACAAATCCACGTTGCTGAGCATCCGCTCCCGTAGCGGTAATCCATCGCGGCGATGCCGCGCATAGTTCATCTCCGCTTTGAGCAAAGCGAGGTTGACGTTGGACGGACATTCCGGCGTGCAACCTTTGCAGGACAAACAATTGCTCAGCGCGGCATCCAATTCCGCTGATCGTAACGGATCATGACCATTCGCGCGCATCTGCAGTGCAGCGCGAATGATGTTGGCGCGACCGCGCGTGGACATGACTTCGTCGCCGGTGGCGAGAAATGTCGGGCACATCATCGGCGCGTCTTTGCGGCAGCCGCCGCAACCGTTGCATTGTTCGAGATTGCCGATGAAAGAGCGGTCCTTGAAGGCGAAGGCGAGCCGGGGCTCGAACGGCAACTCGATTGGCGCGGTGAAATTATCGCGCAGGTGATTGTCGATCTTGTGTCGGCCGTCGCTCAGAATTTTGCCGGGATTGAATATGTTTTTCGGATCGAACGTGCGTTTGATCTCGCGCATCACCTCCAGCAACTCATCGCCGAGTTGTTCGGCCATATATTCCGTTCGCGCGATGCCAACGCCGTGCTCGGCCGAGAGCGAACCCTTGAATTGTTTTACGAGCGCCGACGTTTCGTTCGCGACCTGCCGGAATTTCGCAAGATCGACATCGCTATGTAGATCAAGAACGGGGCGGACGTGCAGAAGACCGGTCGCGGCGTGGCCATAGTAACTCGCTTCGAGTCCGAGCGGTTTCATGATCGCTTGCAAGCCCGCGACATATGCGGGCAACTGCGCTGGCCGCACCGCCGCGTCTTCAATGAAGGCGACCGGCTTGGCTGTGCCGACGCAACCGGTGAGGAGCGAGAGCCCAGCTTTGCGCACCGTCCAGACCAGGTTCATCTCGTGCGCGTTCGTTAGGATTTTGCTGCGCAATCCGAGATTGCGCGATTGCAAGATCGACAATCGTTCGGCCACGTTGTCGTCGTAGAATTCGACCATGAGAATCGCCTCGCACGGTTTGGCATCGAGCTCCATCAAATCGCGCGCCGATTGAAAATGGAGCTGACCTTTGGTTTGATCGAGCAACGGGCGATCGATGTGTTCGATCGCGGCCGGTGAAAGATCGAGAAGTTCGACCGTCGCTTGCATCGCCTCTCCGATCGACGCGAAGAAGATGAGGCCTAAACCTTTTTCGCGCGGCAGCGGCGAGATTTTTAATTCGGCGGAAAAGATGGCCGCGAGTGTGCCTTCGCTGCCGGCGAGAATCTCGCTGAGATTATTCGGCGCGCGCAGGAATCGCTCGATGCCGTAGCCGGGCCAGCGTTTTAGCAAACCGGGCGGCATTTGCGCAGCGATCTCGTCGGCGCGGGCGCGAATGAGATTGTCGATCTTGCCGCGCTCATCGCGCAGTGATTCGTGATCCGCGCCGATGTTTTCGATGCGGCCATCGGCCATGACGATTTCGAGTGAGACGACGTGATCGGCGGTGGTGCCATAAACGGGAACACGCGCGCCGGAGGAATTGTTCGCGATCATGCCGCCGAGGGTGGCGCGCGAACTGGTGGCAACATCAGGCCCGAAGCAGAATCCGTGCGGCTTCAGAAAGGCGTTGAGCTCATCGAGCACAACGCCGGCGCCGACGCGCACGGTGCGATTGTCGATCTTGAGATGGTCGATCTTGCGCGTGTGTCGCGAGAAATCGACGATAAGCCCATCGCCGATCGCGCCGCCGGACAAGCTGGTGCCGGCGCCCCGCGGCGTGATGGAAACATTTTCATCCGCCGCCGCGCGAATGATCGCGCTCGCTTCCCTAGCGCTTCGTGGAAAGGCGACACCGGCCGGTTGGATTTGATAAATGGAAGCGTCGGTAGCGTAGAGTTGCCGGGTCAGATTATCGAAACGGACTTCGCAGCCGGCGGCGGCGATTTTCTGTTCGGTGCTCGAGGTCATCGACAAGACAACATTGGTCGTGAGGAAACGATTACAAGGTGAAGCGGCATGGTGGCAGATGACCTGCTTTATCTATTACTCGAAATGAGGATTCGAACGCACGACCGACTTGAGGACGACGTTCGGAGCACGATGGAGACGAACGGCGAAGTGACGCTGCCCGGTTTGCGCAGAGACGGAATGTTGCTGACGAAAAGCCAACGGCGATTTGCCTTCGTTATTATCGGGGCGTTTCTGTTGCTGCGGTTTCGTTAGGTTAGAGCAGCGGCAATTGGGCCGTGCTTTTCTCGGGCTCGGCAAAGCGGACCCCGACGCCGATCAATCGCACTGGTTTGCCGGTGCGCGCGAACGCTTCGGCCAGCAATGTCCGGAAAGCGCCAGGTATTGGCTCCAGGCCGGCGCGTTCGACGGTGGTGCGGGTGAAGTCAGCGAATTTCAGTTTCACGAAAATCTTGGTAATGTTTCGCGCTGATTCTTTTTGGGCGAGTTCGGCCATTAAATCGGCGAACAAAGTTTCCATTTCGAGTTCGCATTGCTCGAGCGTTGGCAGATCGAGCGAGAACGTTTCTTCGGTGCTGAGCGATTTGCGCGGGCGATCGGGCTCGACCGGGCGGTCGTCGACCCCGCGGCAAAGATGGTAAAGTTCGAGACCGAACTTGCCGAAAAGATCGACAAGGTGGGGTCGAGTGAAGCGTTGGAGATCGCCGCACGTTTTCACGCCGAGTGGTTCCAGCTTCTGTTCAGTGGCCGGACCGATGCCCCAGATCTTTCGCACCGGCAATTCGGCCATGAACTCGGCGATTTCGTTCGGCTTCACTTCCAGCTGTCCGTTTGGTTTGTTGATTTCGCTGGCGATCTTCGCCAGCAACTTGTTAGGGGCGATGCCGGCCGACGCGGTCAGCTTTGTTTTGCGAAAGATCATTTCGCGGATGACCTGGGCGAGCGCGGCGGGCTCGCCGGGGTGTTCGCTGACATCGAGATACGCTTCATCAAGCGAAAGCGGTTCTACGAGCGGACTGAATCGATGCAGAATTCCGCGGACGATAGTGGCTTCGCGGCGATAAACATCGAAACGGGTGGGGAGGACGATGAGATTCGGGCAACGTTGCAGGGCCATGAACGTGGGCATGGCGGAGCGAACGCCAACTTTCGCGCCTCGTAGTTACAGGTGGTCAAAACGCCGCGACGGTCGCGCGCGCCACCGACTCCGACTGGTTTTCCGCGCAAGGCAGGCTGATCGCGCACCTCGATGGCGGCGTAAAAACAATCCATGTCCAGATGGATGATGGCGCGTGCATGTCGATCTTGCGGCACAGGGGAAAGGTAGCTTTGGAAGCGTCGATTCGCACAAAATGCGGCGGGAACGCTTATCTGATTGACCATAAAAACCAGATTGAGTTATTTTTGAGCTCACAACGCCTTAGAAGATGTCTTTGATCCCAGTGAATCGCAAAGTTTCCCGGATGATTTCTCCCGCACGATCAGTCGCGCGCGAGTCTTAAACGAGAAACAACGATTTGCCGGAGCGGTGAAACCGCAGCCGCGCGCACAGGTGGCGGCACCGAGCCGGCAATCGAGCGCGCCGATCAAGGAAACGCCGCAGCCGCCGCGAACCACGGTGATGCCGCAAAAGGCTTTGGTGAAAGCGAAAGGACGCGCGCGCGATTCGAAACCATTCGGTCCGGTGCGGCTCACGCCAGCCGCGCGTATTCTGGCAAAGGTGATTGTCGATCTTGCCGAGAACGCGGAGGCACAGGTTGAAACGGCGGAGACCGCAATGCTGGCGGATGCCGCGGTGAAAAAGGAAGTGCGATTGAAACGGCGCCGGCGCAGCCGCCTGTGGCAATTTTTGATATGCGAGGTTCTGGCGATCGGCGCCCTAGTCGGTTGCGCGATGCTGGCGCTGTCTCATCGATTTACCGAACCGACAATGGTATCGGCGGTGAACACGGCCACGCTCGTGGCCGCGTTTGTGGCAGTGGTCATTCCGATTCTGTTTTTCGCGTTTCGGCAGACGCAGCCCTGGCTCGAAGATTGATTTGAACTTGCGGTCCGCGGCGCACGCGGAGTGCTGTGATTTGGCGAGTTTCGCCTTGCGGAGGCGACGCGTCTTTCCGATGTTCCCCCTCCACCCATGAGTTGCTCCCGGCTCGCGGCGTTAATCGCCGTTTTTTTATTCGTTAACGCCTTTTCGTCGATGGGCCAAACCGCCGCTCGAACGGGAAGGAACGCGCTCTGGAAGGACGTGAGTGAGACAGAAGTGGTGCGCGGGATTACGGCGGTGACGGCGCACGCACCGCGGCGCGACATTGTTCCGCAGATTTATCGCACGGTGGGATTGAACAAAACGGCGCTGCTCACGCTACTGAAGTCGGCGCGATCGGAAAAAAGCGGGTCAATTGATGCGACGGGGACGGAAGTTTCGATCCCGCTGCCGACGGGGGAGATGGGACGATTCGTTATCCAGGAATCGCCGGTGATGGAGCCCGAACTCGCAGCAAAGTTCCCGGAGTTGAAAACATATGTCGGCAGAGGGATCGACGATCCGACCGCGACGACGAGGATCGACATCACGCCCCGCGGATTCCACGCCATCATTCTCGGGGCGGGTGGACAAGTTTATGTTGATCCGTACTCGCGCGAGACGGACACAAATTACATTTCATATTTCAAGAGCGATTTCACGGCCGCGAGTAAACCGTTCTCATGTTTTGCGGGGCCGCAGGTGAATGCGGCCTTGCCGTTGACGGTCGAGGCGGCTCGGCCGACGGGCGCGACGTTAAGAAGTTATCGTCTGGCGCTGGCGTGCACGGGTGAATACGCCACGGCGGTGTGCGCGCCGAATGCGCCGACGGTGACGAGCACGCTCGCGGCTATGATTACTTCGGTGAATCGCTGCAGCGCGGTCTACGAACGAGAATTCGCGATTCGTTTTGTGCTTATTAACAACACGGACAAGCTCGTTTATCTGGATGGAGCGACCGATCCGTACGCAAATGGCAACGGCTCGACCATGTTGAGCCAAAACCAGACCAACATCGACAACGTGATCGGCAGCGCGAACTACGATTTCGGGCATGTCTTCAGCACCGGCGGCGGTGGCGTCGCGTATCTTGGCGTGATTTGTAAGCTCGGCTCGAAGGCAAGCGGAGTGACGGGAACGGCGAATCCGGTAGGCGATCCTTATGACATCGATTTTGTGGTCCACGAAATGGGTCACCAATTTGGCGGGAATCATCCTTTTAATGGCACGAGCGGGAATTGCTCGGGCGGAAATCGGAACGCATCGACCGCTTACGAACCGGGCAGCGGCACGACGATCATGGCCTACGCCGGGATTTGTTCGCCACAGGATTTGGCACCCCATAGTGACGATTATTTTCACACCATCAACTATGACGAGATCGACACTTACACCTCGAGCGGGACCGGAAGCAGTTGTCCCCAGCTCACGGCTACCGGCAATAATGCGCCGACGATTGCCGCGCTGACTTCTCGCACCATTCCGATGCAGACGCCGTTTGCGCTCACCGCGAGCGGGTCGGACCTCGACGGCGACACGCTCACTTATTGCTGGGAAGAATTTGATCTTGGCGCCGCTCAGGATCCGACCATGAGTCCACGCGATAATGGCAGTTCGCCGATTTTCCGTTCGTTTGCGCCGACGATTAATCCGACGCGGATTTTTCCTTCGCTCACTTACATTTTAAATAACGCCAATGTGCCGCCTGCAACGGTCAGCACGTATGCCACGGGCGAATTTCTCCCGACGACCAGTCGCACCATGACGTATCGCGTCACCGTGCGTGACAATCACGCCGGCGGTGGCGGTTCCAATTACAATTCGATGACGGTGACATCGACGACAGCCGCCGGGCCGTTCGTCATTACCGCGCCGAACTCCGCCGCGAGTTTCGCCGGTGGCTCCGTCATGACGGTGAATTGGAACGTCGCGAATACGACCGCGGCGCCGGTCAGTTGCGCCAATGTAAAAATTTCGCTCTCGACCGATGGCGGCTACACCTTTCCGATCGTGCTGGCGAACAGCGTGCCGAATAACGGCAGCGCTTCGGTGACGATCCCGAACATCGCCAACGTTGCGACCACACAGGGCCGCATCAAAGTCGAAGCGGTCGGCAATATTTTCTTCGACCTGTCCGATGTCGATCTAACATTCACCTCGAGCAATACCGCGCCGACCGTCAACGTCACGAACAGCATCAGCGCGGTGCGCGGAAAACCGACGGCAACCGTCGCGGTTGTCGGAACGGCCAGCGACGTGAATGGCGACCCGCTGACAGCTTCGATTTCGAATGCTCCATTCGGCGCGCATGTGACCGCCAGTATTTCCGGCGGAAACATTTCGCTCAGCGCTGTGGTCGACTGCGCTCTGGTCACGACCCTTTCATCGCGCACTTACCCGATCACGCTCACCGTTACCGACAGCATCGGTTCGAGCACTTCGCGGACTGTAAACCTTGTCGTAACGCCAAATCCGTCGCCGACCCTCGGCGCTTATTCCGATATCAGCGTCGCGCAGAACAGCAGTGCGACCACGGCTCCAGCCGCGCCCGCCGCGGACGCAAATGGAAATCTGGCGGCCAATCCGTATTCAGTTATTCCGGCCACGTTGCCCGGCGGAGGAACACTTACCGTCAATCAATCCACCGGGGTAGTGACGGCGACAACCACGGCCGGCTCGACCCTCGGCACCGTTTCGGTGCGAGTGACCGCGCTGGATTCATGCGGCGCAGCGGCCGTTCGCACTTTTAATCTGAACGTCGTCGCTTCCAGTAATCCGGTGCTTCAGGCCGGCACTCCCTCCGCGCCGACATCCGAAAGTTGCTCTCCGGCAAATGGAGTTGTCGATCCTGGCGAAACGGTCACCGTCAATCTGCCGATCAGCAACAGCGGCACTTCTGCCACCACGAATCTTGTTGCCACACTGCAAAACTCCGGCGGCGTCATCCCGATCACGTCGAATCAAAATTATGGAGCGATTGGTGCGAATAGTTCGACTACGCGCAGTTTTCAATTCACCGCTTCGGCTGCATGCGGGGCGAATATCAGCCTGACTCTGCAACTGCAGGACGGCGCGATTAACTACGGCACCATCACCTACACCATGCGACTGGGCGCGCTCACGCCCACAACCACGTTGCTGCAAAATTTCGACGGCGTATCCGCGCCTGCGCTCCCTGCTGGTTGGACCGTCGCCGTTTCCGGCTTGATGCTCCTTTGGGCGACCAACACCACGACGCCGGACTCTGCGCCCAATTCGGTATCGGCAGCGACGGTGGACACTACGAGCGATAACCAGCTCATTTCCCCTTCGTTCGTTATCCCGAACACGTCCCCGCAACTATCATTTCGTCATCGCTGGAATTTGGAGACGAATTTCGATGGTGGCATTCTCGAAATTTCCGTCAATGGTGGCGTCTCTACCGAAATCATCGCGGCCGGAGGAAGTTTTGTCAGTGGCGGTTATAACGGCAGCATCAGCTCACATCATGGCAGCCCGATCGCGGGTGCGAACGCGTGGACGGGCAACGTTAACTCTGTTTACACCACCACGGTCGTCAACCTGCCTCCCAGCGCCGCTGGACAAAATGCGCAATTTCGCTGGCGTCTCGCCTGCGACAGGAGCGTGGCCGCGGTTGATGCGGTGTGGCGGGTCGATACCGTCAACTTGGTTAGCAGTTCATACGTCTGTTCGAATTGCGGAGTTGCCCCCGCCATCACCAACGGTTCGCCGCCTTCTCCCGCCATTGTCGGCACGCCTTACACATTCACCTTCACGGCCACGGGAAATCCTGCGCCCACCTTTAGCATCACCAGTGGAACCTTGCCACCTGGCCTAACGATTTCCGCGGGCGGCGTTTTGTCAGGCACCCCGACGTCTGCCGGCACTGGAAATTTCTCGAATATCACCGTCACTGCGAGCAACGGCACTTTGCCTAACGCGCAACAAACATTCTCGCTCGCCGCGATCACGCGTGTCACATATTACATCGCCAGCTTCGGATTGAGCGGGGAAAACGCGGCCCTTCTCTTCGATGTTGAGGGCGACGGCATCACTAATCTTCTGGAATACGCGCTTAATTTGGATCCAACAGTAGCCAGCACGATAGGATTGCCTGTAGTGACAATTCAGAATTATGGCGGACTGAATTACCTCTCGATGAAATTCAATCGTTCCGCCGTCGCAACCGATCTCACTTACATCGTGCAAGGATCGGGCGACCTCGTTAACTGGACGAATCTCGCCAGCAGCGTCGCCGGTGCGACCACTACCGGAGTTGGCTTCGTCGGCGAAACGGGCGGGCCGCCGATTTTCAATGTCGAAGTGCGCGACACGGTTCCGATCGACGGCAGTCAGGGACAAAAACGATTCCTGCGGTTGCAGGTAACGTCGCCGTAAGATCGACATCTACTCCATCGCGTCATGCTATCGAACGCCACGCGAGTGTTTATGGTTCGCCACGGCGCGACCGTGTTGAGCGCGGAAGATCGCTTTGCCGGCGCCACCGATGTCGATCTTTCCGATGAAGGACGCGAACAAACGCAACGCCTGGCTGAGCGTTTGAGCCACGAAAAAATCTCCGCCATTTACACATCGCCGCTCGGTCGCACGCTCGAAACCGCGCGCATCCTGGCCGCGCCCCACCAGCTCGAAGCGCAAACGCGCGACGGCCTTCGCGAAATTTCGCACGGCCGTTGGGAGCGGATGACGCGACGCGAAGTCGAAGAAAAATTTCCCGAGGAAGCGGCCGAATGGGAAAAAGATCCCTACACTTTTGCGCCGCTCGGCGGTGAAAGCGGACTTGCCGTCACCGCGCGCGCCTTACCGGTTTTGATCGACATCGTGCGCGAAAATCCGGGCAAAACATTGCTGGTTGTTTCGCACAAGGCGACCATTCGGCTGTTGCTCAGTTCGCTGCTCGGTTTCGATCCGCGCCGTTACCGCGATAATCTCGATCAGAAACCGGCCGCGCTAAACATTGTCGATTTTAAAGACGCCACGCGCGCGCGCTTGACCTTGTTCAACGACACCTCGCATTACGATGCGATTCCGGAAATGCCGACGGGCCAATTGTCGAAGTGGTGGAACGAACGCGACCCGCGCTAAGATCGACATCTTCATCTGCGTGCGCAGAAAAAAGAAACCGTACTGCGCCGACCGGCGATTCGGTTATGAATTCGTATGGATCAGCGCGAAGTGATCATTGTAGGCGGCGGGATCGCGGGATTGTCCGCGGCGATTTATTTGGGACGCGCCCAACGCGACACGCTCGTGATCGATTCCGGTCACTCGATGGCAAAATGGGAACCGAGCGTAGAAAATTATCTCGGATTTCCAAAGGGCGTAAACGGCGAAGACTTGCTTAAGTTCGGCCGCGAACAGGCGGAACGATGTGAAGTGGAGTTCGTGGAAGATGAGATTGTCGATCTTGCGGCGGAAGGGGACAAAGGTTTTTCATTGCGCGGGAAAAAAACGGAATACCGCTGCCGCAGTCTGCTCCTCGCCACCGGCATCTTTCACATTCCTCCGGATATTCCCGGAGTGAGTGACTGCCTCGGACACAGCATGTTTTTCTGCAAGGATTGCGATGGAGTGCGCGTGCGCGGCAAACGCATCGCCATCTGCGGCGCGAACAATGAAGCGGTCGAGTACGCGCTCGGCATGTTGCATTACTCCGCCTGCGTCATGGTGGCGACGAATGCGGAGAAAATTACTTGGGACAAACAACACGCGGGTTGGCTGAAGGAATATGAGATCCCGGTCGAGACGGATCGCATTGTCGATGTCGATCATCGCAAGACGCAGATCCGCGCGCTGAATTTCGCGGATGAACACGAGGTCAAGATCGACAATATTTTCACCACCCGCGGCGATATTTTTCACACCGAGCTGGCGGAGAAACTCGGTTGCAAGATCGACAGTGAGGGTCAGATCAAAGTCGATCAATGCATGCGCACGAGTGTGTCGCGGTTTTATGCGGCCGGTTGCGTGACGCCGGCAAATTGTCAGATGATCATCGCGGCCGGTCAGGGCGCGGCCGCCGCGCAGGCGATTAATCGCGACATGTTTGAAGAAAGTTTAAAGAATCACGAGCTGCGCCGGTTTCGCGAAGAGCAGCTCGAAGATGAGAAGACGGTGCCGGAAGGCGCGGAGGAACCGGCGAAATAACGGAAAGGAATCGACCATGGGATTTGAGCAATATCACGAGCCGCCGGCGGAATTGCCGCAGGAAACGCGGACCTTCGCGCGCATGATTGTTTCGTTAACGGAAGAGGCCGAAGCGATCAATTGGTACGAGCAGCGCATGACGCTGGAGAAAGACAAAAGCGCGCGCGCCATCATGGAGAACGCGCAGAAGGAAGAGTTTAAACATTTTTCCATGGATCTGGAGTGGCTGTTGCGCGCAAAACCGGTTTGGCGCGAGATCGCGCAGGGTGTTTTGTTCAAACGCGGAAACATCGTTGAGCATGGCGAAGACGCGGAAGAAAAAGCGGACTAATCCGACCGCGTTTTTGCAAGATCGACATGGTGGTTTCCGACCGCTTTTCGCGATTTCGTGCTTTGCAATGAAAGCTTCTCTTTCGATATTGAGCGGGTAAATTTTCTCCTGAATGGACGCTTCCACTTCTCTTCCCGACACCGCGGGACATCACGATCCGCACGATCACCACGCCGAACATGAGCACCATCAGCTCGGTTGGTGGCGCTCATACATTTTCTCGACCGATCACAAGGTGATCGGCATTCAGTACGGCATCTGCGGCCTGCTCTTTTTGCTGATGGGCTTTTCGCTCATGATGTTGATGCGCTGGCAACTCGCCTATCCCGGTCAGGCGCTTCCGGGAATCGGGAAAGCGCTCGGACATATTTTTGGCCCAGGCACGATGGACGGCGGCAAGATGGCGCCGGAGTTCTACAACTCGCTCGGCGCGATGCACGGAACGATTATGATCTTCCTCGGCGTGGTGCCGGTTGCGTTCGCCGCGTTCGGTAATTTTGTCGTGCCGCTGCAAATCGGTGCGCCGGATATGACCTTCCCGAAAGTGAACGCGGCCAGTTTCTGGGCGTTTGCAGTCGGCGCGGCCATCATGGTCTCGAGCTTTTTCGTGCCGGGCGGCGCGGCCAAAGGCGGTTGGACTTCATACACGCCGCTTTCCGATTTGGCCGACAAAGGCGCGGCTTATCATCCGATTTTCAACGGCCAAACGCTCTGGCTCCTCGGTTTCATTTTTCTGATCACGTCGTCGCTTCTCGGCGCGGTCAATTTCATCACCACGATCATTCAGCTGCGCGCCAAAGGATTGACCTGGATGCGGCTGCCATTTTTTGTGTGGGCGCAGTTAGTCACCGCGTTTCTTCTCCTCCTCGCGTTCCCGCCACTCGAAGCAGCGATCGTGATGCAATTAATGGATCGACTCGCCGCGACCAGTTTCTTTTTGCCAACCGGCCTCGTTGTAAATGGCGCGCAGGTTCACATCAGCGGCGGTGGCAGTCCGATTTTGTGGCAGCATCTCTTCTGGTTTCTCGGTCACCCGGAAGTTTATGTTTTGATTTTGCCGGCGTTTGGAATTGTCGGCGAAATTCTAGCGAACAATTCACGGAAACCGCTCTGGGGTTACAAATCGCTAGTTTTTTCGGTGCTCGTAATCGGCTTTCTTTCGTTCGTGGTCTGGGCGCATCACATGTGGCTCACTGGAATGGGCGCGACCGTCAGCGCGTTTTTCCAGACGACCACGCTGCTTATTTCGATTCCTTCAGTCATCATCTTGAGCGCATTTTTCATTTCACTGTGGGGCGGATCAATCCGCTTCAACGTGCCGATGCTTTTCTCGATCGCATTTCTTCCCATGTTCGGAATCGGCGGCCTAACCGGTATCCCGCTCGCGTTTAATTCGGCTGATCTCTATTTGCACGACACCTACTACATCATCGCGCATTTCCATTACATCGTCGCGCCCGGCACCATCTTCGGTTTGTTCGCCGGCGTTTATTATTGGTACCCGAAAGCGACTGGGCGAATGATGAGTGAGTTCTGGGGCAAAGTGCATTTCTGGCCGTCGCTCATTTGCATGAACCTGATTTTCCTGCCGATGTTTTTGCAGGGAATGCTCGGGATGCATCGCCGTTGGTACGATGGCGGACAGGGCTGGACCATCGGGAACGAACACGTTTGGGGACTGAGCGGATTCCAATGGAACACGCCAATCTCGTGGGCCGCGTGGATCATGGGTCTCGCGCAAATTCCGTTCATCATCAATTTCTTTTGGAGCATCAAGCACGGCGAAAAAGTCGGCTCTAATCCTTGGCAGGCGACCACCCTGGAATGGGACGCGCCCTCTCCGCCGCCGCACGGAAATTTCACTTCGCCTCCGACCGCGTATCGCGGCCCGTACGAATACAGCCTGCCCGGTCGCGACGGCGATTTCACCATGCAGAGCGAACCGATTGAGGCGACCGAACGAACGAAACGCAAACCGGCGCCCGAAACCATCCTCGCTTAGATCGACATGGAAATTCCGTATACCATTTCGAATCGTCCCGACACCGGACTTTGGAACGCCAAGATCGGCATTTGGTTGTTCCTCGCGTCCGAAGTGATGCTCTTCGGCGGACTTTTTTCCGCTTACGTTTTTTTGCGACTCGATTCGCCGCCGGGCCTGTGGCCACACGGATTACTCAACGTACCGGTCGGCACCATGAACACCGCCATCCTGATCGCGTCGTCGGTCACGGTCGTGCTCGCCTGGGCCGCGCTGAAGATGCGAAAATATCGCGCCTACTGGTGGTACATGCTCATCACCATTTTGTGCGGCATCACCTTTTTAGTGGTGAAACTCGCTTACGAATGGCCGCAGAAGTTCGAGCACTTCGGTATCTATATTAAACAGGATCGACTCGAGAAGTACGAACCGTATCTCGGGAACAAACATTTGGCGGAGAAGGGACTGCCGCCGCGCTTGGAAATTTCCGGCCATCTGCATAATCACGAAGCATTGCACGACGCGAACGTGAAGGAATACGAAGTCGCGCTCGATCCGGTGAACGCCGACCCGACTAATCCGGCGATGGACCGGCCGCATTTCTTCTACGTCCCGCCTACGGAAAAGATCGGCAAGATCGACAAGGAAGATGTCGAGCGCGCGACCATGTTCCTGCCGACGCACAGCACTTATTTCGCGACCTATTTCACCATCACCGGATTGCACGGCGCGCACGTGCTCGGCGGCGTCCTCGTCTTCATTTACATGTGGCTGCCGGTCAGCAAAAAACTTTACCAGCGCAATCCCGAGCATCTCGCTAATCGCGTCGAAGTGTGCGGACTCTTCTGGCACTTTGTCGATCTTGTCTGGATCTTCGTCTTCCCGCTTTTCTATTTGCTCTAAGCCATGAACAATCCGCCCGACATTTCGCAAGACCCGGCCGAGCACGAGGAATACGCGCACAACGTGCAGAAGCACGTCAAAGGCTATCTCATGGTCGGCGGTGCGTTGCTCGTCTGTACCGGCATCACCGTCGCGCTGTCGTATGTCGATTTTGGCTCGCGCAAAGCGAACATCATCGTCGCCATGCTCGTGGCCACATTCAAAGCGGGATTGGTCGGCGCGATTTTCATGCATCTCGCGGCCGAAAAAAAATTGATCTACCGCGTGCTGATCTTCACTGGATTTTTCGTCACCGTTCTTTTCTGGCTCACTTACTTCGCCTGGTACGATCCGGTCGCTCGTTAAATGTCACTCAAAGCTTTCCATTTCGTTTTCATCATCTTCTCGGTCCTGCTCGCCATTGGGACCGGCGCGTGGTGCATCTGGGTGAACTTGATTGAAGGAACATCCGTTTATCTCGGCGGCGCGGTCGCATCTTTTCTCGTCGCCGTTGCTCTGATCGTTTACGGAGTCTGGTTTTATCGAAAAATGAAACGCCTCGGGCTCATGACATGAAGCGCAAAAAGTTATTGTCGATCTTGTCCTTGTCGATCTTGCTACCGTTGTCGGAGGCGATGGCGTGTCCGTTTTGTTACGGCGCCAAGGACGGCAAAGCGAGTGAACACATGGCTGTCGCCATCTGGTTTCTTTTCGGCGCGGTCATGGCCGTGCTCGGCGGCATCGGCGCATTTAGTTACAACATTTACCGGCATGGCCGCACGCCGCTCGCGCCGGAGCAGCAGTTGACCGAAGAAGATTTGGAAAAATATGAGTAGCTGTCTCGCGTTGATCAACGAGTTCCTCGGCCAGCCGCCGAATGCTTCCGAGCACGGCTATCAGATCGATCACATCCTCGAATTCGCGCACTGGTTTATGGCCGCGCTTTTTGTCGGCTGGTCCGCGTTTTTTATTTTCGTGCTTGTGCGTTTTCGGCGCAGCCGCCACCCGACGGCGGATCACCACGGAGTGAAGAGCGGCATTTCCACGCACCTCGAGTTTTCTGTTGTTCTCATCGAAGCGGTGTTGCTCGTCGGATTCGCCATCCCGCTGTGGGCCAAGCGCGTAAACCAATTTCCCGACACGAAAGACGCGATCCTCGTTCATGCCGTCGGCCAGCAATTTAACTGGAACTTTCACATGCCCGGACCCGACGGGCAGTTTGGACGGCGCGATGTCGGTCTGGTTACAAACACGAATCCGTTAGGTCTCGATACCGCTGACGCCGCCGCCAAAGACGATATCGTCGCGCTCGGCGAATTGCATGTGCCGGTCGATCGGGCGGTCATCATCGAGTTGTCATCGAAAGACGTGATCCATAATTTCGCGCTCATGAATATGCGCATCGCGCAGGACGCCATTCCCGGTTCGCAAATCCCGATGTGGTTCAAGCCGATCAAGACCGGGAGTTACGAAGTCATCTGCGGCCAGCTTTGCGGTCTAGGCCATTACGGAATGAAGGGAATGCTCGTAGTCGATACGCCCGTGGATTATCAGGCATGGTTGAAAGAACGCGCCGAACTTGGCGGCACCCCAACCGTTCCCGCGCCGACCGATCGACCACCGGGTGAACCCGCCGGAGCGGGACCGACGCCCGGAATAATCGCTCCGCCGGGTGCGCCGAAGACTGCGAATCCACAGGCGCAACCAGCGGCGTCGCCCAGTCCGAGCGGCGAATAATTCGAAACGCGCGACGTGGCGCTAAGATCGACATCGTCATTGTCGGCGCGCTGGCTCAACCGCTTCGCCTGGTTCACCGCGGTCGCGACGCTGTTTCTCATTTGCAGCGGAGGAATGGTCACGAGCAAAGGCGTCGGCCTCGCCGTTCCCGATTGGCCGACCACTTTCGGCTACAACATGTTTCTCTTTCCCGTTTCGAAATGGATCGGCGGAATTTTTTTCGAACACACTCATCGCCTCATCGCTTCGATCGTCGGATTTCTCACCATCATTCTCGCGATCTGGCTCTGGCGCGCTGAAACATGGCTGCGGAATCTTGGATTGATCGCGCTCGGCGCCGTTATTCTGCAAGGCGTTCTCGGCGGATTGCGCGTGACCATGTTGAAAGATGAAATCGGAATCTTTC
>JBDUDM010000038.1:0-18366 GCA_040002925.1 Spartobacteria bacterium
GCATCGAAATTCTTCCCACCCATTATCAGACGGCCCCCTCGCAGACCGACTGCTTTAAGCAGTCAACAGGCCGTAATGGAAGAGTTGCGATGTTAAGAGACCCCCTCGTCTTCCAAGCGCCCGCGGAAATAGTCGATCGTTTTCTTGATGCCTTCTTCGAACTCGACCTTCGGTTCCCAACCGAGAATCTTTTTCGCGCGCGAGATGTCGGGCTGACGCACTTTCGGATCGTCCTCCGGGAGCGGCTTGAATTCCATTGTCGATCTTGCGCCGGTAATGCGGAGAATTTCCTCGCCGAATTGCTTGATCGTCATCTCGCGCGGATTGCCGATGTTGACCGGCTCGTGGAAATCGCTCTGCGACAATTTAAAAATCCCGTCGATCAAATCCGACACATAACAGAATGAGCGCGTCTGCGAACCGTCGCCGAAAACAGTGAGCGGCTGATTGCTGAGCGCTTGTCCGATGAAGGCGGGGACGACGCGACCATCGCGCAAGCGCATGCGCGGACCGTAGGTGTTAAAGATGCGCACGATCTTGGTGTCGATCTTGTGATAGCGATGGTAAGCCATCGTCATTGCTTCGGCGAAGCGCTTGGCTTCATCGTAAACGCCGCGCGGCCCGATCGGATTCACGTTGCCCCAATAATCTTCCTTTTGCGGATGGACCAGCGGATCGCCGTAGCATTCCGAGGTAGACGCGAGCAGGAACTTCGCGTTCTTATCCTTGGCCAATCCAAGCGTGTTATGCGTTCCGAGCGCGCCGACCTTTAGCGTCGGAATCGGCAATTCCAAGTAATCGATCGGGCTCGCCGGCGAGGCGAAGTGAAACACGTAGTCGATCTTTTTTTCGGGAACGAAAATGTAATTGGAGACGTTATGCTTGATGAAGCGGTAATTCTCGTTGCCGGAAAGATGCGCAATGTTTTCGACATTGCCGGTGATGAGATTGTCGATCGCGATGACGCGATGACCTTCCGCGAGCAAGCGATCGGTCAGATGCGATCCAAGGAAACCGGCGCCGCCGGTGACGACGGAGATCGGTGGCGAGGGTGCGGCCATGCGCTGTTATCTAGCGATTCTCAGTCCATTGGCTAGGAAGAAACAAACGTTTGTCATTCCCAGCGGAGTCGAGGAATCTCTCCCCGGCTCAGCTAAGATCGACATGCGCATTCTGTCCGGCATTCAACCCAGCGGCGTCCTCCACATCGGCAATTACTTCGGCATGATGCGGCCGGCGATTGCCCTGCAAGCGGAAGGCGACGCGTTTTATTTCATCGCCAATTACCACGCCCTCACCAGTCTGCGCGATCCGAAATTGCTCCGCGAAAATTCGCGCGGCGTGGCGGTGGATTTTCTAGCCTGCGGTCTCGATCCCGATCGCGGCGCATTATTCATGCAGACTGATGTGCCTCAGGTCACGGAACTGGCGTGGATCCTTTCCACGGTCGCGCCCATGGGTCTGCTCGAGCGTGCGCATTCCTACAAAGACAAAATCGCGCGCGGCATGTCGGCCTCGGTCGGTTTATTTAGTTACCCGGTGCTGATGGCCGCCGACATTTTGATTTACGACAGCGACATCGTGCCGGTCGGCAAAGATCAGAAGCAGCACATTGAGATCACGCGCGATCTCGCGGTGAAAATGAATGAAACCTACGGCGATATTTTCAAGCTACCGGAGCCGCGCATTCACGCCGCGACCGAAGTGGTTCCCGGGTTCGACGGCCAAAAGATGAGCAAGAGCTACGGCAACACCATCGACATTTTCGGCGACGAAAAGGAAACGCGGAAGCGCGTCATGAGCATCGTGACCGACTCAACCGCAGTGGAAGCGCCGAAAGATCCGGCAAGATCGACAATCACTCAGTTGTATTCGCTCTTCGCTTCCAAAAACGAACTCGAGGAAATGCACGAGCGCTTCAAAAAAGGCGGCACCGGCTACGGCGATTTCAAAAAACAGCTTTTCGAAAAGCTCTGGGAATATTACGCCCCGATGCGAAAACGCCGCGCCGAAATTCTGAGCGATCCTTCCTACATCGACAACGTCCTTTCGCGCGGCGCCAAGCGCGCGAACGAAGTCGCGGATCAGGTCATGCAGCGCGTTCGCGCCGCGGTTGGTTTATAATTGTTACCATCGCGCAGCGCGGAAAAGAAAAACGGGGAGTGTTTCCACTCCCCGTCTCGAAACTGCTGCCGGTAAAAGCCGGAACTATTTGCCGACGTTCGATTTCGCCGCGCCCGTCTTCATCTCCTGACGCTGGCTCTTGGTGATCGTCTTATTCTTATACAAATCATTGGCCAACTGGACGACGCAACTCACGTACTGACCGTGGTTTTGCGCCGACGACGCGGCACAGGCATTAACCTTATCCTGAATCGAACAACCATTGGCATCGACCGAATTCGTAATTGAAGTGACGCCGGGTTGCGCACCGTTGACGTCGACTTGCGCCCGGAGATCGGAACCGAGACAATGATCCAGACTGTCGGGCACACCGTCATTGTCGAGATCGGCGAACGGTTCGCCATAGATGAAGTCATCCATGACGACGACGTCGGCGCTAGCGCCATCATTGTTCGTCGCGCCCAGCGTGGTATTGCCGCTGGTGATCCGCACGCTGGTGACTTGTTCGCCGGCATTAAACGAGACGCCAAGGAAGGACAAGCCACCGTTAGAGGACGGAGGCACCGGAAAGACGCCGAGCGACTGGCCGTGGGCGTCGAAGTATTCGATGGTCGTGCTGCCCGTAATCTCGACGTCTGTGAAGACCGAGCCAAAGCCATTCGTCGTGGCCGGCGTCGCCGGACTGGCCGGCGCAAAAAATGTCACATCAACGACGGTGCTGCCCAGAGCGCTGAAAAGCCGTTCCGGACTGAACGTCTGAAAATTGCTCGAGTAACCGGGATTGATGCTGCTGAAACGAACAAGGGTCGAGACCGGATTACTGCTGTCCGCGCTTACGAGCAGCGATGTTCCCGGCGTCGATAAGACCGCGCCGCGTCGGCTGTTGTTGTTGAAAAAATCTCCCGGAAGCGGGTTTGGGTCGGCAAAGCTGTCCGGCACGCCGTCCCAATTTATCTCACGGCGACCCGTAGCAAAGGGGCCGGTGCCCGGCGCGTTCAATCCGCCTCCGGCCGAAACGTCCGCCCGGAATTGATCGACCGTGGCTTGAATGTCAGCGGGAGTTGCACCGGCGGCGGAGCGGACGACGGCTGCGGCAGGGGCGAGATTTGGCAAAACTGAAATGAGGGCAATACAGGCAAGTGATGTTTTTGAGATCATGGGATTCCTTTCGCTTCAGAAAAAATGGTGAATGTTGATAACTCTCTTAGTTATCGGCAGCCGCTGCAAACTAAAACTAAGATTACCATCCGCCTGCCTTACTATTGTAAACACGTCACAAGAGCCGCAGTTGAGGAAAACTTCTGGCTGATCAAATTTGGAGGGCCCGCCGCCCCGAGAGACCAGCTTAATCAGTTCGTCTTACCAGTCGCTCCGTTTTTTAACTCGGAAAAGATGAGGCGCCCACCGCTTGTTTGCAGGGCGCTCGAAACGACAACCGACTTGGTTTTGCCAAGATGCGGGCGCGCGTGATTGACCACGATCATGGTTCCATCGGCGAGATAGCCCACGGCTTGGTGCTGTTCGCGGCCTTCTTTGGCGAGATGCAGTTCGATTTCGTCGCCGACGATGAGCACCGGCCGCAAGGCATGGGTGAGATCGTTCAAGTTGAGAGCGGGAACTTGTTGCAAACGCGCGACGTGGCAGAGGGCGTTGTCGTTAGTCAACAGACGCGCCTGCAAAACTTTCGCTACGCGCACCAAGCGAGAATCGACCTCGCCTTCGGCGTTTTCGTCCGCGCTACTTTCATGATGGTAAGATCGACATCGCGCGATTTTTGTAGCTGATTCAAAATATCGAGACCGCGCTTGCCGCGTTCGCGCTTAATCGGATCGCGCGAATCGGACAACGTTTGCAATTCGCCCAGAACAAATCGCGGGACGATCAGCGAGCGACTGAGAATCCGGTCGCGCAAAGTTCGGCGATACGGCCGTCGATAATAATGTTCGTATCGGTCACGAGCGGCTCGTGCTGAGTGGTCTCGCGGGTGAACCGCACGTAAGGAATGATGAGCGAGAATTCGTCGCGATTGCTGCGCATGGCTAGCATCATGCCGAGATATCCGAAGACGCTGTAGGCGATCAATCGCGCCAGCCACTACATCGTTTCGGGTTGGTAATGCAAAACGTCCGACGCGATCAGCAGCTTCGCGAAAAGTAATCCGACCAGCAGTCCGAATGTCGCCGATGAAAATGCGCGCAGCGAAAATCCTTTGAGCAATCGATCGATCAAGACCACGACCAGGCCGAGAACGACGCCGAGCAGAAGACCCTGCCAGTTGTTTTGCTGCAACTCGAAGGAAACGCTGGCGCCGATCGCCGCGCAGAAGGTGATGAACAACACCCGCAGTAGATTAACGGTGAGCAGCGGGGTCATCGCGAACCGGCGGCGGGCCGGGCGGGTTTGGTTTCTTCGCGCGTGTTCATGTCGATCTTAGCGGCTTTGTCACGGTAGAAGAGCACACCGTGTGCTCGGAGATTGGAGATTAATGCGCGGAGATCGTTCGCCAGGTCCTGGTTGCTCAGCAATGTCGGCAGCAATCCCTTTCCTTGCGTGGCCGATTGTAAAACTTTGCGCGCGTCCGCGATCGCATTCTGCAAATCGTCCGCATCCTTTTTCATCGATTGCATCGCTGAGCTCGCCGTGTCGATGACGCCATCGAGTTTTTTGGATGATTGCGAAAGCGCGGTAGTCGCTTCGTTCAAATGCTCCATGCTCGCTTTGAAATTCTGCATGTTGGCGGGCGAGAGCGCTTCGCTGTTCAAACGCTCAACCGCGGTGTCGATCTTCTGCACGGTGCCGCGAAGGTCGGTCACGAGCGCGCCGCCTTCGCGGGTGATGTCGCCCAGGCCGGTCTCGCGCGTGCCGACGATGTAGGTGTTCGGCGCGATGTGACCCTTGGGCTGACCCGCCGGCATGGTCACGTTAACGAATCGGTCGCCCAACAAACCGGAACTGCCGACCGTGAATTTGCTGCCCTCGGGAACTTTGATGTAATCGTAAATTTTCAGCGGCACCGCCACGCCATTGCCTTCGCCCACCAACCGCGGCCCACCGGAAACTTTCCCGATCCTCGCGCCAGCCAGCAAAACGTCCGAGCCTTTCAAAAGTCCGCTCGCATCGTTGAACCGCACGGTCAGCGGATAATAAGTTTTGAATCCTTCACCGAGTCGGCCGAACTGCACGACGAGAGCGCCTAACATCGCTAACCCGACAAAAACGAATGCGCCGACTTTGAATTCCAAACCGCGCTCGTGCTGGTTCATCTCGTGTTCACCCTCGACTCTCAGCTCCCAACTCTCAACTCCGAACGGCTCTCGGGATCGCCGTGCTCGTTAGAACGCCCGATCAAAAAATCCTGCAGAATCGGATCGGTCGTTTGCTGCAGCTCCGTCGGCGTTCCGTAGAAATACATCCGCCCTTCGTGCAAGTAGGCGATGTGATTCGCGACATCGAACGCGCTCTTGATATCGTGCGTGACCACGATACTGGTAACGCCGAGACGTTCCTGTAATCGTCGGATCAAGCGATTGATACTATCCGACACCACTGGGTCGAGGCCGGAAGTCGGCTCGTCGTAAAGCACGCACTTCGGCCGGCGAATGATCGAGCGCGCCAGACCTACGCGTTTTTTCATTCCGCCGCTGAGACTCACCGGCATCTTTTCTTCCTGCCCTTCCAGCTCCACCACCTCGAGCATCTCGCGCACTTTTCCGCGCAAGACTTTTGGATCGCGCTCGCCCGCTTCCCGTAGCGGAAAAGCAATGTTCTCCGCTACCGACATCGAATCGAATAGCGCCGCGCCCTGAAAAAGAATGCCGATCTTAAGCCGAATCGCACCGAGCGCGCGTTCGTTGAGGCCGATGATGTTTTGTCCTTCGACCCAAATCTCACCCGAGTCCGGCTGCATCAATCCAACCAGATGCTTTAAGAAAACGCTCTTGCCGCCGCCGCTGCGTCCGATAATGGCGAGCGTTTCGCCACGGCCGACATCGAGATCAACTCCGCGTAAAACTTCCTGCTCGCCCAGACTTTTCCGGAGACCGCGTACCGTGATCATCGAATCAACATGTCGATCTCGCGATTCGCTCGTTGCGTTTTCTGACGTTGCTGCGGTCTCGATCATTGATATCCGGCCGGATAAATAATGTTCAGCAACATCGTTAGGAAGAAATTGCAGATCAGCACAGCGAGCGACGCGTTCACGACTGCCTCCGTGGTGGCGCGACCGACTCCGACGGCACCCTCTCGCGCAGTCAATCCCTTGTGGCAGCTGATGAAGACGATCAGGATTCCGAAGCAAAATGCTTTCGATAGGCCCATGATGATGTCGCGATTGCGCGTCCAATGCACCATGTTCGCCATGTAATAGGTGCCGTTGATTTCGAGCATGTAGATGGCGATGAAATATCCGGCGGCGATTCCGACGGCGATGCATTCCGCGACGAGGAGCGGCATCGAGATCATCATGGCGAGCACGCGTGGCGTGACCAAGTAATCGGTCGGATGCACGGCGAGCGCCCGCAATGCATCGATTTGCTCGGTCACTTTCATCGTGCCGATCTCAGCCGACATCGCTGCGCCCACGCGACCGGTCACCATCAATGCCGTCAGCACCGGACCAAGCTCACGACAGATCGCGACCGACACCACCGCGCCGACGGCTGAACCCATTCCCAGTTTGTTGAATTGAAAAAACGTCTGCGCGGAGAAGACGGCGCCGGTGAATCCGCCGGTGATCACGACGACGAGCTGCGATAACAATCCGATCTCGACGATTTGATTTAGAAATAATTTCCAACGGATTTTGTGCGAAAAAATCGAGCGGAAGGTATCGCCCGCGAGCAATACCACTTCGCCGAGATACTGCATGAATCGCAGCAACGCTCGACCGAGCGCGTTGAATATGCGGTCCATCACCAGAACGCCGGCCTCGGATTCAGACGCTGAGCGGCTGCGTTTTGGATTTGGGGCGAAGCTCGGGCGGAATGGCGCCGATAAAACGCGGATCGAGGCCGAGCTTGCGGAACATGGCGCGAATTTCGCGAAAGGTGATGGTTGGTTCGTCCAGCTCGAGATAAACCAGGTCGTGATTACTATCGACTTTGTAGCGCAGACCCGCCACGGCTTCGAGTTCGTGTTCCAGCTCCAGAATCTTATTCAGGTCGCGCACACCGGCGGCGTAAACTTCGAGCTCGATCATCGCGTCCCCATCTTACGGATGGGCCGACTCGATGCAAAAAAGAAACCGCCATTGCGCGCGGTGCAGAGATGAGTAGATGTCGATCTTAGTTATTGTCGATCTTACGAATGAAACACGTCCTTCACTTCTTTCTCGCTGCCAACGTCGCCATCGGCGCACTCGTTCTAACCAGCTGCGAAACGGAGCCATCCGGAATTCAGGCCGCGCGAATGGCCGCGACCCGGCAGATCGCGTCGGAGCCGGCGGGCGATTACTACATCGGCCGCCGTTATTACAAACCGGACTTCAAGTTCTGGGGTTACGTCCGCCGCCCCGGCCAACCGTGGAGCACCGCGCAGTTGGTCATGTTCAACGAGAAAGAAAAACTCGCGCCTGATCGCGAGCGATTGAGTTTCGGCAGCGACAACAATTACGAATACAAACTCTACGGCGGATTTAGCGGCGACAAGGTTTACGAGCCAGCCAGTAATCGCGTTTATCCCGAGTTCATTCTCCGGCGCTACGAAATCATTTCCACGTCGCCGCCGCCTATTTTCAGAAGTCAGTTGAGCGGCGCCGGCGCGGCGTCGATCACGCGGCTAACCATCGAAAAGCCGGAGCCATAACTTTGTCTCTTTGTCATTTAGGATGACAAAAGATCCGCTGGCGGAGGAATTCCTGCGCTATCTCAGCGATGAGCGCAACGCCTCCCCGCGCACGCCGAAGATTTATCGGCAATCGCTCGAAGCGTTTCGCGCGACCAACCCAAAGCCGTGGAAGAAATGTACGCCGGACGATTTCCGCGATTATTTGTTCGCGATCATGAAACGCGGCCAGGCGCGGTCCTATG
Organism: Spartobacteria bacterium; assembly: GCA_040002925.1. Classification (GTDB taxonomy): domain Bacteria; phylum Verrucomicrobiota; class Verrucomicrobiia; order Chthoniobacterales; family UBA10450; genus JAJPGZ01. The sequence continues at coordinate 8,154 of JBDUDM010000038.1, forward strand.
TGCGTCTGCAATTTTCCGCGCTGCGAGCTTTCTATAAATTTTTGGTCGCGCGAAAAAGTTTACGGGTTGATCCACTCAGCGGCGTGCAGTTGCCTAAGATCGACAAGAAACTTCCGCTCGTCCTCACCCGACAGCAGATCGACGAGCTGCTGGCCGCTCCGCTCAAGGTCGAGAAAAACCGGGCCGCGCCGAAATGGATGCCGCTGCGCGATACCGCGATCATGGAATTATTTTACAGCAGCGGGCTGCGCTTGAGCGAATTGGCCGCGCTCGACGTCGCCGATGTCGATCTTTACACCGAGTCGGTGCGCGTGTTCGGCAAAGGGCGCAAAGAACGCGTTTGTCCGATCGGCGCGCCCGCTTTGGAAATTATTTCAAAATATCGCTCGGCCGCGAACGTCCACGCCGGGCCGCTCTTCATCAACAGTCGCCGCGGCCGCATTTCGCCGCGCTCGATTTGGTTAATCCTAAAGCGCTACTTGCGACACACGTCGATTCCGATTTCGATCAGTCCACATAAGCTGCGCCACAGTTTCGCCACGCATCTACTCGATCGCGGCGCGGATTTGCGCAGCGTGCAGGCGCTGCTCGGTCACGCCAGCTTATCGACCACGCAGATTTACACGCACGTGACGATCGAGCGTTTGAAAAAAGCTTACGCCGACGCGCACCCGCGCGCGTAAGATCGACAACTAACTCGCGCTCGCAGCCGCGCTGCCGTGCGGCTCGACCGCTTTGAACACGAGTTTGCCGCCTTCGGCCACCACGTGAACGATGTCGCCGGCTTTGACATTGCCGCGCAGCAATTCCTCCGCGAAGGGATCTTCCAGATATCGCTCGACTGCGCGCCGCATTGGCCGGGCGCCGTAAGTGGGATCGTATCCTTTTTCGATGAGGAATTCTTTGGCGGTGCCGTCAAGATCGACATGAACTGACTTCGCCTTCACGCGAACAAGAACTTTGTTCACCTCAAGATCGACAATCTTCATCAGGTCGATTTTCGTCAGCTGATGGAAGACGATGATGTCATCCAGCCGGTTAATGAATTCCGGCTTGAACGCTTTCTTCGCTTCGTCGAGCAGCTTCTCGCGCATGGCATCGTATTCATGCTCGCCCAGCGGCTTGACCGCGCTGAAGCCCATCGAAGTTTGCCGCTTCAATGTTTCCGCGCCGACGTTCGATGTCATGATGATGATCGTGTTGCGGAAGTCGATCTTCCGGCCGAGCGAGTCAGTGATTTTGCCGTCTTCCAAAATCTGGAGGAGCAAATGCATCACGTCTGGATGTCCCTTTTCGATTTCGTCGAACAACACCACGGAATACGGGCGACGGCGAACCGCTTCGGAAAGTTGACCGCCTTCTTCGTAACCGACGTATCCCGGAGGCGAACCGATCAAGCGCGAGGCCGTGAATTTTTCCATGTACTCCGACATGTCGATCTGAATGAGCGCGTCGCGATCGCCGAACATGAACTCGGCGAGTTGCTGCGCGAGAAAAGTTTTTCCGACACCAGTCGGACCAAGGAAAATAAATGAGCCGATCGGCCGGCGCGGATCTTTTAGATCAGCACGGCTGCGACGCAACGCTTTCGAGATCGCGATGACCGCTTCGTCCTGACCGATGACTTTGCCTTTCAACTCCTCTTCCATCTTCAGGAGCTTCTCGGTCTCGGCCTGTTCCATTCGCTGCAGCGGAACGCCGGTCACTTTCGAGATGATGTGCATCATGTCGTCGCCGGTAACGATGACTTCCTTTTCTTCGCGCTCTTCGCGCCACTTCGCCAAAATCCCATCGAGTTTTTCTTTGGTCTGTTTCTCTTTGTCGCGAAGCGATGCGGCTTTCTCGAAATCCTGCGCCTTGATCGCTCCTTCCTTCTCGATGCGGATTTCTTCGATCTCTTTCTCGATTTCCTTTACGTCCGGTGGCCGCGTCATCGCATTGATGCGCGCGCGCGCACCCGCTTCGTCCATCACATCGATCGCTTTGTCGGGAAGGAAACGGCCGGTGATATAGCGTTCGGAAAATTTTACCGCCGTTTCGAGCGACTCGTCGGTCAGCTTTGCTTTGTGGTGCGCTTCGTACTTCGGACGAAGTCCCTTCAAAATCTCAATCGCTTCTTCGACGGTCGGCGCGTCCACTTTAATGGTCTGAAATCGGCGTTCGAGCGCTGCGTCCTTCTCGATGTACTTGCGATACTCGTTCATGGTGGTGGCGCCGACGCACTGCAATTCGCCGCGACTCAACGCCGGTTTGATGATGTTCGAGGCATCCATCGCGCCTTCCGCCGAACCCGCGCCGACGATGGTGTGCAACTCGTCGATGAACAAAATCACATTTTTGGAGCGGCGGATCTCGTCCATGACCGCTTTGATCCGCTCCTCGAACTGGCCGCGATATTTTGTGCCCGCAACCATCAGGGCAAGATCGAGAGTGATAACGCGCTTATCGCGCAAAAGCTCCGGCACGTTTCCGCCCGCGATTTCCTGAGCGAGCCCTTCAGCAATAGCGGTCTTGCCCACACCCGCTTCACCGATCAACACCGGATTATTTTTCGTGCGCCGGCAAAGTATTTGAATGACGCGTTCGATTTCGTTCTTGCGACCGATCACCGGATCGAGGTCGTTCTTTTTCGCCAGCTCGGTCAGGTCCCGGCCAAACGCGCGCAAGGCCGGCGTCTTCACATCCTTCTTCGATGAAGTCGGCTCGCCGCCTTCCTGCTCCGATTCCGCTGGCGTGAAATTTGGATCGAGTTCTTTTTGAATCTCCATCTTCGTGCGCTCGATATCGACTTCGAGACTGCGCAACACGCGCGCGGCGACGCCCTCGCCTTCTTTCAACAGTCCAAGCAAAATATGTTCGGTGCCGACATATGAATGGTTGAGCGCCTTCGCTTCCTTGCCGGCGAGCGCCAAAACTTTTTTCACGCGCGGGGTGTAGGGAATGTTGCCGACCATTTTCGTTTCCGGGCCGGAACCGACCTGCTTCTCGACCTCCATGCGCACGGTCTCGAGATCGAGCCCCATCTTCTGCAAAACGTTCACGGCCACGCCCTGGCCGAGCTTGATCAATCCTAACAACAGATGCTCCGTCCCGACGTAGTTGTGATTGAAGCGGTCGGCTTCCTTGCGAGCGAGAGCCAGGACCTGTTGAGCGCGGGGAGTGAAATTATTCATTGTTCGAGGGGGAGGAGGTCGAGCCGTTCTCCGACTCCCTCACCAGTTTACTGATATCAGGTTTGGGAAAGACTTTCAAACGCTCGCGGATAATTTGGGCGCGTAGATGATCGCGTTCCTCCGCGTTTAGCTTTTGTTGCGTGCTCTTTTGCAAGTGCGCCGGCTGCGTATCGATGAACAATTCGTCGATCGGCAAACGTCGATCTTCCGGAAACGCGCCAAGATCGACACCGAGTTTGATGATCGACAAGAGGTTGAGCGCTTCTTTTGAGCTCATGGCGTGAGCGTATGTAAGTACACCGTATGCGCGACCGATCTGGTCCCACAACGTATTCGGCTTTCGTTGAATCAAAACCTGCCGCGCGTCGTGTTCCTTTTCGATAATCGTCTCGATCACTTTGTGCAGCCGGCTGATGATCTCATCTTCCTTTTCGCCGAGCGTGGTCTGGTTCGAAATCTGGAACAGATTCCCCATCGCTTCGGTGCCTTCGCCGTAGAGACCGCGGACAGCGAGGCCGATTTTGCTCACGGCCTGGATGACTTGGTTGATCAACTCGCTCAAGACCAAGCCGGGCAGGTGCAACATCGCGGACGCGCGCATGCCGGTGCCGACATTCGTTGGGCACGCCGTGAGATAACCGAGGCGCTGATCGTAAGCGAACTCCAGCTTCCCCTCCAGCGCACTGTCGATCTTGTCGACGAGCTTGAACGCCTGCTTCAGCTGCAACCCGGAGCGAATCGATTGCATCCGCAAGTGATCCTCCTCGTTGATCATGATGCTCAACGTTTGCCGGCGATTCATCACGATCCCGCTGCCTACACCTTTCGCGGCGTGCTCACGACTGATCAGATGCCGTTCCACTAACACCTGCTTTTCCATCGCCGATAATTCCTGCAGCGATTCCGAAAACGAATCCTGCATCTCGGTCAGCTCCTCTACCCGCGGCTTGATCATCTCTAAAATCGCGGTGCGTTCCGCTTTCTTTGCCCATCCCGGAAACGCGCGATTGCAAAGATTCCGCGCCAACCGCACGCGACTGCTGATCACGATCTGATGATGCGGCCCTTCCCCACGCAGCCATTCTCCGGCAGTGGAGATGACGTTCGAAAATTTCATGGCTTAGCTCGCGATCTCAGTTTCGAGTTGTTTGATTTGGTCGCGCAGAGACGCGGCCGTTTCGTAATTTTCGTCCGCTACTGCTTTGTCCAGATCTTCATTGAGCGTTCGCATCTTGTCCGTCAACTCCAGCGTGCGATGCGCGCGCTGCGGCAACTTCCCCACATGCTCCGTTCCCTTGTGCATCGCTTTGAGCAACGTGTTCAATCCTTCCGAGAACGTCGCGTAACAACTGCTGCAACCAAGTCGCCCGGTTTTTTTGAAATCGGATTGGGTGTAACCGCACACCGGACACTTCTGCGTCGGCGCACCTTTCTCGATCTCCTCGGCCGCGCCGATGCCGAGCAACAAATCCGCCAGCGCAAATCCGGTTGGATCCTGCACGCCTTTTTCTTTCGAGCAACCGTCGCAGAGATTCACCTTCTGCATCTTGCCCTCGAGAATTTGGGTCAGAAAAACCGTCGCGTCATTACATTTGCAAACGTCACACAACATCTCGGTAAATTAGACCTCCTCGTGCGTGAAAAATTCAACTCTGCTCCTGAGCACCTTTTACGCCGATAGCGATTGTCGATCTTGTCGATGTCGATCTTACGAATAAATCGGCGTCCCGGTCTCGCGCACAATCTCGCGGAAACGCGCAATCAAGCGCGTGCTGATCGGTCCCGGCTTTCCGTCTCCGATCGAACGCCCGTCCGCCTTGATCACCGGAATCACCTCCGCGGCCGTGCCGGTAAGGAAACATTCGTCCGCGATAAACACGTCATGTCGCGTGATGTCCGTCTCCGTGATCTTGATCCCAAGCTCCGCCGCGATCTCAAACGCAACTGAGCGCGTGATTCCGCGCAACGCGCCCGCCGAAATCGGCGGCGTAAAAATCTGCCCGTGTTTAATCACGAACACATTGTCGGCCGTGCATTCGGCCACGTTGCCCTGGTCGTTCAACATCAACGCTTCATCTGCGTTGGCCAGATTCGCTTCGATCCGCGCCATCACATTGTTGAGATAGTTCAACGACTTCACCGCCGGATTGAGCGAAGCGGGATTGGTCCGCCGTGTCGCGCACGTCACTACCGTTAGTCCACTTTTGTAAACCGATTCCGGATACAGCGCGATCTGCGCCGTGATGATGATCACGCTCGGGCGCTTACATTGCGCCGGATTCAAGCCAAGATTGCCGACGCCGCGCGTCACCACCAGCCGGATATAACCGTCGCGCAAATCGTTCTGGCGAATCGTCTCCAATAGCGCCTCGGTCATCTCCGTCATCGACAGCGGAATCTCGAGACAGATGGAGCGCGCCGAATCCCACAGCCGCGCCAAATGTTCTTCGAGGCGAAAGACGCGCCCGTTGTAAAAACGAATGCCTTCAAAAATTCCGTCGCCGTAAAGCAGACCGTGATCGAACACCGAAACCTTCGCCTCAGCTTCCGGGAAAAATTTTCCATCGACATAAATTGTCGATTCCTTCTTGGCCGAAGGCGCGGTGGCCTTCGCATCAACCGCCGGTTTCACCGCCGCCTGCGGTTCATCCATCACCATCGCATCAGTGGTTTTCATAATTGCACAAAAAATCTCCGGCCTTTCCCGCGCAATTCAAGCGACAACTGCAAACCTCACTGCACCTGGCCATCCGCGATGTTCAATTGCCGATCGCCGCGCGAGGCCAAACGCGAATCGTGCGTCACCACCAGCAGCGTCTTGTTCCGATCCCGCGCCAGGTTCAGCAAAAGATCGACAATCGTATCTCCGGTTTTGGAATCGAGATTGCCCGTTGGCTCATCGGCGAAGATCACTTCCGGATCGTTCACCATCGCGCGCGCGATCGCGACACGCTGCTGTTCACCGCCCGAAAGTTCCGGCGGCAAATGATGCAGTCGATCGCCAAGCCCAACCGCCGCCAAACTTTCCTCCGCTGCCACTCTTGTCGATCTTCGCCCGATCATTCCCGGCAGCGTGACATTTTCGAGCGCAGTCAGCTCCGCCAACAAAAAATATCCCTGGAAAACAAAACCCATCTTCTCGTTACGAAAACGCGCCTGCGCTGCCGATCCGCCGCTGTAAAGCTCGCGCTCATCGAACGTCACCGTGCCGGACTCCGGCTGCTCCAATCCAGCCAGTGTATATAATAGAGTCGTCTTGCCCGCGCCCGATGCGCCGCAGATGAAAATGGTTTCGCCGCGCTCCACGTCGAGCGAGATACCGCGCAAGACTTCGATCTTCCGCGGTCCCATGCGGAAGGATTGAAACAAATCGCGAGCGATTAACTGTGCCGGCACGTGCAACATCTCCCGCTAAGATCGACATCACGCAAGATCGACATCTCCATTCTTATTCTTACTCTTGCTCTTGCTCTCCCGCTCTGTACGCGAGAAAGCCGCCGCAGGCGAAACCCGCGGCGGCCTTTCGTTGGTGGGAATGGTTTAGGAAAATCCCAGTGCGCTTAGCGTCGGCTCGTCGATCGCCGAGGTCACGTAAAGTCCGTGGTCCTGTTGATAGCCGGCGATCGCCGCGCGCGTCAGCGGTCCGAGCTGGCCGTCCACTTCGCCATGGTAATAGCCTTCTTCCAGCAACGTGGTCTGCACATTCGCGACGACCTGGTCGGGGGGCAGACTGTTGTAGGCGTAGATCGGGCCGTCATAGGCGTAGTACGAATTCGGCGCGTATCCCCACGCTGGATACCAATAGCTATTGTCGAAGTAATACCAGCCACCGAACACGAAAACGATGCGGTTGTGGCGTTGACGCCACCAGGATTGGTCGTGCCATTCGGAGTGATAGAGGCGGAAGGCGTTGTAATGTTTACCCTGCCAATTCTCCGCCCCGATGATGCGGTTGTTCGTCTTGAACGTGACCTTTTTGATGTTGGTCGTCTGTTTCAGATCGAAATGGCGAATCTTGCCGACGCGGGTCTTCGCTTTCACCCCGTCCATCGTTTTAATCCCGCCAGCGGCTTTCAGATCGGCTTTGGCCGCCGCGCGTTCCAAATGTCGTTGCCCTTTGGGGGTGTTCAACACGGCGGAATTGCGAACGCCCAGGCCTCTGCCTTTACCTTTACCTTTCGGCGTCACTGCCACCTGCGTTTGCGCCTGGGCTGCGGCCTGTTGCTGGCCGCCCTTCTTGCCCTTGCGATTATGCGGGTCTTCGCCGCGGGTGATTCCCACCAGCGCGAGACAGCACACTAAAGTTAAGATTGTTTTCATAAATTGATTTCCTTGTCGTTGTTTAGACCTCTTGGTCCGTTGTTTATTCAACCCGGTTCGCGGCAAAACGTTGCTGTCGCATTGCTTCGAACAGCACAATCGCGACGGCCGTCGCCAGATTCAAGCTGCGCGTTCCGTGCATCGGGATGGTCAGGCAACAGTCGGCGTTCGCGTCGAGCAACGCTTTCGGCAGACCTTTGGTCTCGCGACCGAACACCAGAAAATCGCCCGGCTGGAATTTCATTTCGTCATACGCGCGGCCCATTTTCGTGGTTAAGAAAAAACACCGCGCGTCCGGCGATTGCGCGCCGCGCCATTCTTCGAGCGACTCCCACGTGCGAAGATCGACATCCTGCCAGTAATCGAGACCGGCGCGTTTCAATTGTCGATCCTCCAGGGTGAAGCCGAACGGCTTGACCAGATGCAGGGTCGATTGCGTCGCCAGACACAAACGCGCCACATTGCCGGTGTTCGGCGGAATCTCCGGCTCGACCAGGACGACATTAAAACCTGTTTTATCCACAGATTTCGCAGATTTCACAGATCCAAGTCCATGAAATTTAATCTGCGTAATTTGTGGACTACTTCTTGTCGATCTTACTCGCGACGAATTTCTCGAGCTTCACAATGTCGGCCGCGAACTTGCGAATTCCTTCCGCGGTCTTGTCTGTCGCCATCGCGTTGTCATTCAGGAGATAGCGGAATTTCTTTTCATCGAGATCCAGCTTGTCGATCTTAGCGCTCTGCGCTTTCTCCGCGTCGAGTTTGCGTTCGACCGGCTCGTTAGACTTGGCCAGCTCCGTCATTAACTCCGGGCTGATGGTGAGCGCGTCGCAACCAGCCAACTCCAGAATCTGACCGACGTTGCGAAAACTCGCGCCCATCACTTCGGTCTTGTAACCGAATTTCTTGTAGTAGATGTAAATTTCCTGGACCGATAGCACGCCCGGATCTTCCGCGCCGACGTAATCTCGCTTATTCTCTTTCTTATACCAATCGTAAATCCGCCCGACGAACGGCGAGATCAATTGCACGTTCGCTTCCGCGCAGCGCACCGCCTGCGGCAACGAAAACAAAAGCGTCAGATTGCATTTGATCCCTTCCTTCTGCAGTTGTTCGGCGGCGTTGATCCCTTCCCAGGTCGAGGCAATTTTTATGAGCACGCGTTCGCGCGGAACTTTTTGCTCTTCGTAAAGCTTGATCAGCTGCCGCGCCTTCGCGATGGAACCTTCGGTATCGAACGAGAACCGCGCATCGGTCTCAGTCGAAACGCGGCCGGGAACGATCTTCAACATCTCGCTGCCGTATTTTACGAGCAGGTGCTCGATGATGTCCTCGATTTGAGCGGCGCCGCTGAGCCCGGAATTTTTTTGGTCGGCCAAAACCTGGTCGAGCAAATGAAAATACTTTTCGTTCTGGGTCGCGGCGTAGATCAGGCTCGGATTCGTCGTGGCATCCTGCGGTTTAAAGTCACGAATGGATTCGAAATCGCCGGTGTCGGCGACGACTTTGGTTAGCTTCTTTAGTTGCTCCAGCTGGTTCAGCTTGGTTTTTTGCTCTTCCGCGACTGCCGTGCTCATCATGTCGAATCCTCCAAGTGTGCTTTCAGGCGTAGCGTACGGCGCGAATGAAAGATCGACAATCGCAAAGTCACCCGCTCGACTTTTGCGGAATGGAAAATGTGCGGCCAATTTTGCTCGCCGATTCGCCTGATTGTCTAACGGAACTTTGCGGCATCACGCTGATCGAGCGGCTGCTGAGAACCTTGCAGCGGCTCGGATTCACGCGCGCGACGGTGGTGACGTCTAACAACGACATCGCGGCGGAAGTAACGAAGCGTTCATGGCCGCGCGCAAAGGTGATTGTCGATCTTGCGGAACGAATTCCGGAGACTGCGCAGCCTCTCTTAATCGTGCCGGCAAATGTTTATTGCGATGCGCGCCTCCTGCGTGCGCTTTGCGCGAAAACAAACTCCGCGGAACTGCGGGACTTTCCATCCGGCCCACGCTTACAAACCGGGGACAACTCCGACATCCGTCGCGAGCAAAGGATCGACATCGTCGATCCGGCGGAAGTCGATGATTACATCGTGAGTATGCGCCGCCATGTGCGCCCGGTTTGCATTTTCCCCGCGCTCGACATCGCGCAAGCCGAGCGCATGGTGCTCGATTCCGCGCAGAACGGCACCTTGGATCTGCCGGCACAAATCCACGCGCCGATCGAGACCTGGCTGGTGTCGCATCTATGCCGGACGCCGATTACCCCGAATCAAATCACGATCTTCACCGCGTTTCTTTCCGCCATGGTCGTATTTCAATTCGCGACCGGGCGGCTTTGGTCAGGGACATTACTCGCGCTCGTGATTGGAATTTTGGATGGCATCGACGGCAAACTGGCCCGCGTAAAGGTTGAGACGACCGAACTCGGTCAGTGGGAACATAAGATCGATGCCGTGCTCGAGGCGGCGTGGTGGCTCGCGCTCGCTCTTCACTTCCGCACGACGAGCGAGTTACCAAGCGCGTTACTGCTCTTCGGTGCGCTGCTGCTCGCGGATGTCGCGGATGGATTCGCGCGCCGATCAGTTAGGCGGGCGACGGGTCGGAACCTCGACGATGTCTCAAACTTCGACCGCGCGTTTCGGCTCGTGAGCGGCCGCCGGAATATTTACGTGTGGATGTTCGCCAGCGGATTGCTGTTCGGCGTTGCTCCCCAGACTTACG
>JBDUDM010000039.1:0-18320 GCA_040002925.1 Spartobacteria bacterium
TTGTAAGCCGGGGCCGAGGCTACATTTTCGCCATTTTTTTCTTGTCGAGCGACGGGTGCTTTGCGCTCGCTGGCAGGTATGAACTAAATTGTCGATCTTGCAGTTGGTGGAGCAGATTCAAATAAAGAATTCGGTCGGCGAGCGTGGCTTCTGGATAAACGGTACGCGCCCATGTTTCAAAAAGTCAACGGGTCAGTTCCAAGACTCCGTTCGGTTGTCATGAATAGCAGCCACCGTTCCGCCGGCGAATCCAACGGCGCGGCCGGTTCCGCGCTACCCTGATCCGTTAGGCTCGACGGCGTTGTTTGCTAAACAATCGTTATGCCTCGCCGACCAAACCCTGGCTTCGGCGGCTCGCATGTTGCTTGAGGCTCGATACTTTCGGATATGAGTAGAACGGTCGCGGCAAATGATTTTTCGGCGTCAGTTGAGATCCGTTCCGCCACTTTTCCAATTGCCGCTGCCGCGGGTTTATTTTGGTGTCATTTGGTTTGCCGTCGTCCGCCACCTCCGTCCGGAGTGGAGTTTAAATCCACAATATGGTTACGGCTGGAGCGTTCCGTTTCTCGCGGCGTATCTCCTGTGGAAACGCTGGCCTGATCGTCCCGTGTCCTCGCCCCCTGCCGGCGCGACGTTTTGCATTCTGCTTCTGGTCGCGTGCGCTCTCCTCTTCGCGCCTCTGCGTTTTTTAGGAGAGGCGAACCCCGATTGGCGATTGCTCAGCTGGGGCCTTTCCACCCTCGCCGTCACCATGTCGATCTTGTGCCTGTTTCGCGTCGGCGGCTGGTCCTGGGCCAGCTACTTCGCCTTCCCGTTGGTCTTCTTCCTCGTCGCCGTCCCGTGGCCGACGCAGCTCGAAGATGTAGTCATCCAGGGCCTCATGCGCGCCGTCACCGCTATCAACGTTTGGTTCCTGAATCTCGGCCGGCGTGCCCCGCCCTCCGTCACGGTAACGTCGTTGAAGTGGGCACCGGACTCATCGGTATCGAAGAGGCCTGCAACGGAGTGCGCTCGCTTCAAGCCACCTTCATGATCTCGCTTTTTCTCGGCGATCTTTATTCTTTCAACATCAAGCGTCGCGTTTTCCTCGTCTTGGCCGGTGCCCTTTTCGCGCTCATTTGTAATCTTGTCCGGACCGCCATTCTCGTGTGGGTCGGTGCCCACCGCGGCGCAAGCGCGATCGAATCCTGGCACGACCCCGCCGGCATGAGCATTCTGCTTATCTGCCTATTCGGGCTTTGGTTGCTCAGCCTTTTCATGCGGCGCAATTCGGAGCCGCCACTCGCGTCGGCGAAAGTTGAGCGAAGTTCCGCCGGGTCCCTCGCTTCCACGGGACCGATCTTCGCCGCTCTCGCCGTCGGCCTACTGCTGCCGAAGTCGGCATTCAAGTTTGGTATCGCTCGCACCAGCCGTCGGCCGCCGCATCGCGATGGGCCGTGCAATGGCCCACCAACGAAAACGCTTACAAGAAAGTACCCATCGCTCGCGAAGCCGAAGACATGCTTCATTACAACGAAGGCGGCGGCGGCACCTGGCAAACTTCCGATCGCCGTCAGTGGATGATGTATTTCTTCCGCTGGTTACCCGGACGCACCGCCGCGCGGTTCGTTAAAGTTCATTCGGCCGGATATTTGTCTTCCCGCCAGCGGCATGACCATTGTCAACGACGACGGCATTCGCCTCCTCACCATCAACGGCGTCAATCTTCCGGTGCGCTCGTACCGATTCGACGATCACGGCGCGCCACTGCACGTCTTTTATTGTTACTGGAACGCGCGCTCTTGTTACGAAAACGCCGCCGCCGCTGCGGAAGAAGATTGGAGCGCGCGCGGTCGTGTTCGCGCAGCGATGCGCGGTCGCCGCGAACTCGGCGCGCAAATGCTCGAGATCGTCGTCTGGGGTATGAAGATGACGCGGCCGCGCGTGAAGCCTTGCAGCAACAGCTCGCGCAAGATCGACATCTTCATTTGCCCGCCTATCGTGCGCTTAGCCGCATGGAAACTTCGCTCAATCCCGATTCCTCCCGTTACGAACACGCGCCGCAAGGTCTTCGTCGGCGCGATCTAAGTCCCGATCCGTTCACGCAATTCGCCAATTGGTACACCGCCGCGGTGGAGGCGAATATCCGCGACGTCAATGCCATGAGCCTGGCTACCGCCACGACCAACGCGCAGCCGGACGTGCGCATCGTTCTGCTAAAAGGTTTCGATCAGGCTGGATTCGTTTTCTTTACCAATTACGAAAGCGAAAAGGGGCGCCAGCTCACCGAAAATCCGCAAGCCGCGCTCGCTTTTTATTGGATCGAACTCGATCACCAGATCCGCATCGCCGGCACCATCGAAAAAACGTCGCGCGAAGAATCCGCCAGTTATTTTCACTCCCGTCCGCTCGGCAGCCAGCTCGGCGCCTGGGCCTCACGGCAAAGCGAAGTTATCGATGGTCGCCGCGTGCTCAACGCCCAGCTTGCGGAAGTGACCGAGCGTTTCGCGGATAAGGAAATTCCATTGCCGCCGCATTGGGGCGGCTTCCGGCTCACGCCGCGCACGATCGAATTTTGGCAGGGCCGCGCCAATCGTCTGCACGATCGTTTCCGCTACCGCCGCGATGGCAATGCCTGGCAAATCGATCGCCTCTCGCCGTAATCGGTAAGATCGACAACCGTTTAAGAAACGCGAAAGCCCCTCCATTTCCGAATCAGAAGTATGATCAATCCGAACGGTGACGATTTCGTTGAAGACAATCCGATGGCAGCTCCCGGGCAGATGTCGGCCGAGCAAAGTTCCACCGGGCCTCGCCCAATCTCGATTCCGCCGAAACTGCCGCCGCCGATCGGAGAAACTTGGAGACAATCCGACAAAGTTCGCGACGCGAAAGAACGCACGGAAATGTTTGTCCGCGAAAATCCGGTGCCGATCATCGTCGGCGCCCTCGCCATCGGTCTTGGCATTGGTTGGGCTCTGCGCCACGCCACCCGCGAAGAAAAAGAAGTGGAGATGAAAACTCCGCTTGGCGATTTCGGCTGGAGCTTTTTCTCGCTGCCGTTCCTCTGGCCCTTCATCAAATCGATGAGGGAAAAATACGAGGACTCCGCTGACACGATCAAAGGCGGCGTCCGCGAAGGCGTCGACCGCGTTCGCAAGATCGACATCGACCAATACGCCAAGCCGCTGCGGAAACGCTGGCGTTCCTGGACAAGCTAATCGCTGTCGTTTCGCCTTTTCGTTTGTTAAGCTCGGCGCGTGTTGCGCTGGGTTTCATTCGTCGCGATTGCGCTGTGCGCCGGAATCGCTGCAGCGCAGGAAGTAAAACAAACGCACGAGACCGCCGCTGAATTTGTCGGCGCCGTTGGTTGTCGATCTTCCAGTTGTCATGGCGGCGCGGGCGAGAAGCGGAGCCAATACATCACCTGGTCGCGCTAGGATTTTCACACGCGCGCTTACGCCATTTTGCTCGACGCCCGCTCCGCACGCATCGCCGACGGCTTGGGAATTTCAGAGGCGCAAACGAGCGCGCTCTGCACCGTTTGCCATTCGCCGCTTCAGTCCGTTTCCCAAACGCGGCTCGCTTCTCCCGCGCATCCCGATGAAGGCGTTTCCTGCGAATCTTGTCACGGCGCCGCCAGCGCGTGGTTGCGCGGCCACACCCGTCCCGATTGGACGTACGCCACGCGCGTCACCGCCGGTATGCGCGATCTTCGCAATCTTTACGTGCGCGCCAATACCTGTGTCGCCTGTCATCAAAACGTCGACAACGCGTTATTGAAAGCGGGACATCCCACTTTGGTTTTCGAACTCGACAGCCAATCGGCTAACGAACCGAAGCATTGGAAGGATGAGGATGCGGAGATCGGCGCAAAAAGTTGGCTGGTCGGTCAGGCGGTCGCGTTGCGTGAAGCCGCGTGGCATTCACGGACCGACGCCGAACCTTCCGCCGATGCGCAGGAAACATCACTCGCGCTCGCGTGGTTGCTAACAAAAGTGACGGCGCTTGAGCCGGCGTTGCCGAAAATTTACGAGCCCACTTCTTCCGATCTCGAGCCATTGCAAAAACAAGCCGACGAGTTGGCCCGGCGCGCCGCGAGCTGGAATCCAGAATCGAAGATGTCGATCTTGCGCGCGCTGGCGGAAAGCGATTCGGAATTCGTCGTGGCAAAAGAGCGGTCGAAAGTATCTTTGTTCTATCGCGCGCGTTGCGTCGTTTTGGCATTGGCTCGTCTTTCCGTTGCGCTCGAGCAACCACTCAAGATCGACCAGGAGCTGACCGCATTACACGACGATATCTCCCGGCATTACAATTTCGATGTCGCCGCATTCGCCGAACATCTCCGCGCTTTCCGCGCGAAGCTGTAAAGGTTTGAACCCACCTCCGTTCTCGCGCACCTTGTCGATCTTCGCATGGCGAGCTCGACATCATCTGGTCGTCCGGCCTGGCTACGGTATCCCGTCGCCAAATTTTTCGCGTCGGTAAAGCTCGCCGTCGTTCTCCTCGCTGTTCTCATCATCGGCGCGATCATCGGGACGATTTCCGAATCGACTTTCGATGCCAAAGTCGCGCGCGCTTACGTTTACGGCGCGCCGTGGTTCAACCTCTGGCTCATCCTGCTCGGCGCGAATCTGATCGTCTCGGCGCTGTCGCGTTGGCCGTGGAAAAAACATCACGTCGCGTTTCTCGTCACGCATCTCGGCATCATTACGTTGCTCATCGGTTCGCTTATCGGCCGCATTTGGGGAACGGAAGGAACGATCACGTTGTTCAAAGGCGACGAGCCGTCGAACCGACTCTTGGTCGATCAACACCAGCTGCGCGTTCGCGATGTCGATGGCGTGGTCAAAGGTTACGTCGCGGAGTTTTTAAATCATCCGCCGCGGCCGGATCGTCCGCTTGATCTCGGACTGCTCGCCAGCGGTGCGCGTTTGAGCGTGATCGATTACGCGGCGGCGATCGAAGGCAAATTAAATCCGAAACCGGTGGAGGAGGGCGGTGCGCCCGCGCTGCATTTCACCATCAACACCGCGATGATGAATCAGCATCTCGACACCTGGCTGCTCGCGGACGATCCGCAGCACGGAACTTTTCCGATGGGCCTCGCCAACATCGAGCTCAAACGCGGCGCGCCCGCGACTTCTTCTGCAGAGGCCGCTGTCCCCAGCGGCAAAAGAGAAGATGTCGATCTTGCCGAATCCATTTTCGCTTTTAGCAAAGCGCCGGAAGAACAAATCGGACGTGTAAGCAAAGGCGGCAGTGTCGGCGCGAAAATCCGGCTCGAACCGAACGAGAAAAAAGGCCGAGTGGTGGTTTCGTTAGGCGGCAAGGAAGCCGCGTACGATGTCGCGGGAAACCTCGGAAAAGAACGCAAGATCGACAACTCGTCCTTCACGCTCAAGATCGACAATTACTGGCCGGACTTCCGCATCCAGGACGGCAAACCGGGCTCGTCGAGCGACCAGCCGAATAATCCGGCGGTGCTGGTGACGATTCGCGGAAAGGGAATTCCAGTCGCCGCCCCGCAATCGAACGCACACGGTGCCACCGCAAACTCGACCGGTTTAACCGGTCAAGTTTCGAGTGGGGCGGGCGGGGAGAAAACGCTGACCACGAACGGCGGGCCGCCCACCATGCCGGCGGCTGGTGAAGATGCGGCCAATCATCTCACCTTGTTCATCGCGGACGATGGCGCGATTTCCTACGAACTCATTTCGCGAAAGGGCGGCAAATCTTCCGGCAAGATCGACATGAACAAACCCCTAACGACCGGTTGGGCGGATTGGCAACTCGCGTTCGATAAAGTTTTACCGCACGCGCAGCAGTGGATGGATTTCACTCCGATCCAAGCCGAAACATCGCAGATGGCGGCGAAGGATTTGCCGGACGGTGTGCGAATTCGGATGGAACAGAACGGACAGAAGTTCGAGCAATGGGTCCCGGCCGGCTGGCAAATCACGGTTCCGACTTCGCCGCACGAAACGATGGTCGCTTACGGATGGAAAGTTTTGCCGCTGCCGATCGGGCTCGAGTTGCTCGAGTTCGAAGTGAAACGCAACGAGGGCACCGACAGTCCCGCCGGATTCAAAAGCACCGTGCGCGTTTCGACCGCGGAAGGCGACAGCGCGACCGAGCAATGTTGGATGAACAATCCGTTTAGTTATCCAAATGCGTGGTGGCGGACGTGGACCGGCCTGACTTACAAAATGTCGCAAGCCTCGTGGAATCCGGAAAATCTCGGGCAAAGCACCATTCAAATTTTGCGCGATCCGGGCTGGTTGTTGAAATGGGTCGGGTCGCTGCTCGTGGTCAGCGGCGTGTTCATGATGTTCTATCTGCGGCCGTATCGCCGGCAAAGCGTGGGCGAGCCGATCACGATGTCCGCAGCGAAGCCGCCGCCAAAAGCGAAACCCGAGACGTCACTCGCTTCCGTTTAAGATCGACATCGTCAGTGTGCGCCATTTGAGTGCGGCGCAAATTCGTTTACTAGTGCCGGCTGTGAAAACGTGCGCATTCATCCTGGCGGTGCTGTTGGTCGGGTGCGGTTCGGGCAAGGGCCCGAGCTGGATGACCGGCGCGGCGCAGAAACACAAGTGGGGCTACTACAGCGGCCCGGTCGATACGCGATGGGAGAATGACGGCCGCACCATGACGCTTTTGAATGAATTGCGTTACACCGACCCGAATGGATTGGTCTGGATCGCACCCGCTGGTTCGAAACTCGACGGCGCATCGATCCCGCGTTCGCTTTGGACGATCATGGGCGGACCTTTCGAAGGAAAATATCGAAACGCTTCTGTGCTGCACGACGTCTCTTACGAGCAACACAATCGGCCGTGGGCGGATTGTGATCGGATGTTTTACAACGCCATGCGTTGCAGCGGCGTCGGCGCGGTCGAAGCCGGCACGATGTATTACTCGCTCTACAAATTCGGCCGGCATTGGAAATTCGAAGTGAAGAAAGCGAAACGGGCGAAGCCGTCCGAGTTGCTGGCGGAAAATGACGAACAATTTCCGCGCGCGACGCCGGTCAATGCGCAGGAGGTCAGTGCGGCGCGCGATTGGATTCGCAGCGCCGAGCCGAGTCTCGAACAGATCGAGCAACGCGCCGACGCGGCAGGTCGTTAGGGCGGCGGCGCTTCGTTAGAGAGCGTGGGTCGCGTGCGTCACGGCGGCTCCCGCCCGTAGCGCGGCGGCGACCATTGCCGCCTCGACAATTTCAACATCGGTCGCGCCGGCTTTGCGCGCGTTGCCGGCGTGGATGTCGATGCAATACGGACACTGCGTCGTGTGAGCGACGGCGACCGCAATCAATTCCTTATACTTCACCGGAATCGCCCCATCGGCGACGGCGGCTTTGTCGAAAGCCCAAAACGCCTTCATCACTTCGGGCGCGAGCGTGTCCATCTTCTTAAGTTTGGCGAGGTTATCTTTGCTATACATAGGTTTAGAATTTCGTAATCGAGCGGATATTCATCTTGTTTTTCCCGGTCCAGCCAAAGCGCGGCCCGGTTTCGCACCGGTGTGCTCGCCGTCTTTTAAAACCTGCGCGCCGTTCACGAAAACGTGTTTCATGCCGACCGCATATTGATGCGGTTTTTCAAACGTGGCGCGGTCGGCGATTGTCGCGGGATCGAACACAGCCACATCAGCAAACATTCCTTCCTTAAGAAATCCGCGATGATCGAGGCCGAGATTCGTCGCGGGCAACGCGCTCAACCGGCGAACGGCTTCCGGCATCGTCACAATTTTTTCATCGCGCACATATTTCCCGAGCACGCGCGCGAAGTTTCCGTAAGCGCGCGGATGCGGATTCGATTTCAGGAACGGACCTTCCGACGCTTGCGAGGCTTCATCGGAGCCGAATGAAATCCACGGTTTGGCCAATTCCTTCTTCACGTTTTCTTCCGACATGAGGAAGTAGATGCATTCGATCCGCGATTCGTCCTCGGCGATCAAATCCATCAGCGTCTCGATCGGATCTTTCGCGCGCGCCTTGCCGATATCGGCCAGCGATTTGCCGGTGAGCGGTTTTAATTTTTCCGATTTGAAGCCGACCAGCAAAATCTTTTCGGGCGATCCGGCCGCGAGATAAAGGTTCTCCCATTTATCGCTGTCGATCTTGACCTCGGCCGCGATTTTTTCGCGCGTGGCGGGATCGCGCAATCGTTTGAAGAGCGCGGGATAGCCACCGTCCGCGGTCCACGGCGGCAGACAGGCATCGAGGCCGGTGCCGGCGGCGGTGTAGGTGTACATATTAGCGCGGATATTGAGCCCTTCTTTTTGCGCGGCTTCGATGCGCGAAAGGAGATTGTCGATCTTGCCCCAATTTTTCTGGCCGGCCGCTTTGATGTGATAAACCTCCGCCGGAATTCCGGCTTCGCGCGAGATGCGAAGCAGCTCATCGAGCGCTTCGAAGATTTGATTTCCTTCGCTGCGCATATGCGAGATGTATTTGCCATGATATTTCGCCGCCACTTTGCAGAGCTCGATCAACTCCTCCGTCTTCGCGTAAAACGCCGGCGGATAAATCAACGACGTGCCGATGCCGAGCGCGCCCGCTTCCATTTCTTTGCGCACCAGTTCGCGCATTTGCTCGAGTTGTTGCGGCGTCGGCGCCTTGTCTTCGAGACCGATCACGTTTTCGCGAATGGTGGTGGCGCCAACGAACGAAGCGACGTTGCAGGAAACCCCGCGCGTCTCGAGATAATGCAGATATTCGGCTAACGAATTCCATTTAATGTCGTAACGAATATCGCCCTGCCGCTCGATGCGGCGCTTCTTCATCTCCTCGGTGAGCGGCCCCATCGATTCGCCTTCGCCCATGATTTCCGTCGTGACGCCCTGTCGAATTTCGCTTTGCGAACGCCCGTCCTGAATGAGCGATTCAGTCGACCAGGAGAGCATGTTGATGAAACCCGGCGCGACCGCGAGCCCGGTCGCATCAATCACGTTCTTCGCCTGTGCGTTTTTGAAGTCGCCGAGGCCGGCGATGCGATCGCCTTTGATCGCAAGATCGACATGTTGGCCTTCGCCGCCGCCGCCGTCATAAATCGTCCCGCCTTTGATGAGGACGTCGAACTCGGCGGCGAAAGAAATCGACGGACCAAGGAGAAGAATGAGCAGCGCGCGTGGCATCGCGCGATTGAAAAAGTCGGAGGCGACGATGTCGATCTTAAAGATCATTCGTAAACGATGGCTACGATCTCCAATTCCGCTTCGCCCGACGGAAATTTGAAACGCACGCGCTGACCAACGTTCGCGTTCATGAGCGCACGCGCGATGGGCGAGAGCCAGCTGACCGCGCCGCTTTCGATATCGGTTTCATCGATACCGACGATTTGATAGCGTGATTCTTCTCCGGATTTTTCGCGCACCGTCACGGTCGCGCCGAAGGTCACGCGATCAGCCGGACCGGTGGTGTGGGTGACGACCTGCGCGTTGCCAAGACTTTGCTCGATCTGAAAAATACGCTGATCCAAAACCGTCAGGCGCCGTTTTTCCGCCGGATCGTCTTTCGCAAGATCGACAAGCAGTGGTCGATCGCTCTCGACCAAGCGCGCGAGTTCATTGCGCAAACGCTCCGCGCCATCCGCCGTCATGTAATTAACCGCGCCGATCGGCAGTGCCGAGGCGACCGGCGGCAAATCCGGCACTTCCGGCCCGTCATTCTCCTCGCGCGTGAAAGCCTTGCTCATTGTTCGCGCATCGCCGTCGCGCGTCCGTCTCGTCCATATAGTAGTGCGCAAAATAATTGCGCGCTAAGCAAACCACTCGCGAGAACATCAGGCGTGACGCGCGTTGGCGTCCTCCACACGTCGGGCGTGATCGCGAGAGAAGGGGCGCAGCGGTCACTTCGCCGATTCGTTAAGCAAGATTGACAATTGATCTTTCCAGAGCGCGGCGACTGTGTGACTGCCATGTCCGCGCGTTTGATCCCTCAACGGCAGAATAACGGCGCGACCATGCGGAACGCGTTTGATTTCCCGCTCGAGAATCCCGAGCTCGGGCGGATTAATCAGGTCATCGGCGGAATTAATCGCGAGCAAGGGCGCACGAATTTTTTCGAGGTTCGGAGCGGGATCGTAATCGCGCGATGCTTCGAGCGCGTAGAGCACGTCATTGGCGTCGCCTGTTTTCATATAATCGGCGACGAACTTGTCGATCTTGTCGTCGGCTTCGCGCAAAGTCGGCGCTTCTTTTTGGCGCAACACCGGATTGCTGCTCATGAGCCAAAGCATCTCCGCGGCGGTGCGAAGGCTCGGTGGTTGCGTTTTATATTCGCCGCCATTCCACGCCGGATCGTTGCGGAAGCCATCGATGATCATGCGGCGCCAGGCGCGATTGCGTCCGGAGATTTGCGCGGGCAAACTCGCGAGCGGCATGAGTGCGTCCATAAAATCGGGATGCGTTTCGCCCCAGAGCCAGGTGTGCATTCCCCCCATCGATGTGCCCATGATCAGCCGCGCGTGATTGACGCCGAGACCATCTGTGAGCAAGCGATACTGCGCTTCGACCATGTCGATGTACCCGTAATGCGGAAACTTTGCGTGCATGCCATCGCTGGGCTTGGTCGATTTGCCGTGGCCGATTCCATCGGGCAGCACGATGAAATATTTCGTCGCATCGAGGAGCTGTTCGGTTCCGAAGAGTTCGCCGGCAAATTCCGGCCGGATGAATTGCGCGCCGCTGCCGGTCGTTCCGTGCGTAATCAGGATGGCGTTACGCTTATCCTTGTCGATCTTGCCGAGCGTTCGATAATGAACGCGCAGCTCCGGCAATTTCTCGCCGGAGGCAAAAGTAAAATCGCGAATGACATAATCCGCTTCGACCGGCGCGGGATAATCCGCAGCCAACGCCGCAGTCATCGACGCGAGCAAAATTGAAGCGAAAGGCAGAAGTCGCGTGTTCATGGGGAAGAATAATCCAATCGGCTATGGGGGACCGATGTATTTTCTTATCGACGCGCGCGTCCGCGACCGACATGCTGGACAGCTCAGTTAACGAAGCCTGCGACACCAATTGGTCGTAGGCCTACCGTACAACCCTCAACGAAAGGAAAGGTTAGTATGAGTGACGAAAATAATGGGAATCCGGAGAATCCGGAGAAGCCGGACATTCGCGACTTAGAGCCCGAAAAGGACGCGAAGGGCGGCGGCGGTTTCACGCCAGCCTCACCAGGCGGAGGTGGAAGTTCAACTCAGCCAGTCCCGAATCCCACGGAGTAAATGGTAAAACGCCGCGCTGCGGTTTTGCGCCGCAGCGCGGTTGTCGGGATTCGCTGAACACCCTCTCGGCGGGGATTCCAAATTCGCATGTCGATCTTGGCGTGATATACGAGGTGGGTGAGTGAACCCGCCGGTAAGATCGACAATCCCGAACCACGCTGGCAGGCTTTTCTCGCTTTGCTCGCGGTCGGCGGCATCTATTTCGCTTTGCCGCGAACATTGATCGTCGGACCGACTTGGCTGCTGCCAGTCCTCATCGTTGTTCTCCTTACGCCTACCATCGTGGCGCATCGCATGGGACGGTATTCGTTGAATCGGGTCCTCGGAATTCTAACCAGCAGCGTGATCACCGTCGCACTCATCGCGTCTGTCTTTTTACTGGTGCGAGCGGTGCCGACGCACGCGGAGCAACCGGTCGCCCTGCTCTGCTCCGGCGTCGAACTTTGGCTAACGAATGTCTTGGTCTTCGCCTTGTGGTACTGGCGGCTCGATGGCGGCGGACCGACCCGACGACATCAACGGCGCGAATTCGGCAGTTGCAGTTTTGTCTTTCCGCAGATGCAGATCGAAAAAACAGAGCGCGATCGCTTCAACATCACGGGCTGGCGCCCGCGCTTCATCGATTATGTCTTCGTCGCTTTCACGCAAAGCTCCACTTTCGGCCCGACCGATGCGCCGTTGCTAGCGCGCTGGGCGAAAGTTTTTACGATGATGCAAATCGCGATCTCACTGACCATTGTGATCGTTTTGATTTCGCGCGCGGTCGGCGTGTTGTGACGGGCGGCCGTGTATCATAACGACGCCGCATTGTGGCGCCGCGTCGTACTGGTGGGTATCGCGACAAGGCCAACCCAACTCACGAAGATGTCGATTCTATCTCATCCGCGAATTTTTATCGCTCTTGTAAGTGGCTAACCGCTAGCGCGTTATAAAGAATCCGCATGTCGACTCCACCGTTTCGGCAGGACGTGGCGCGCATCATGATAAGAGAGCAGGATGACCTGGCGCCGGAAATAGTTAGGCGGCGTCGGGATCGAAATAAATAAAACCAAATAAAGGAAAACCCACATGAGTGAAGAAAATAAAGAGCAGACGCCAGCTAAGCCGGACAAGCCAGAGATGAAGGACTTGCAGCCGGAGAAGGATCCGAAGGCGGGGGGCTCGAAGAGCATCCAGCCTATTGTTTCCGAGCAATAGCTGGTAAAGCCGCGCTGCGGATTTATCGCCGCAGCGCGGTGTCAGCTCTTAGGAAAACGCAGAAGAGGGTTCGCGCTAAATCAAAACCTGATTGTGAACTGCGCGGCCACCATGTGGTCGGTGTCGATCTTATCCGAATGGCTGACGGCGTACTGCACCTTTAACTGCGTGTGTGGCGTGAATCGGTAACCGAGCGCGGCATCGACACGGGTGAGATCGTTATTCCATTGCACCGCGTTGCCGTTGGCCGCGCGCACATTTCCGTAGAGCTGTTGTCGCTGTTACTATTTAGTGCGGTCGCCCGACCGGGCAGATGTCGATCTTGTCGAGGGAGAGGGCCGCGCCTACACTCCGGGTCTCGTGAAACGTTTTCGGCCGCTCATTCCGCTCAGTCTGTTCCTGCTCATCGCGGGCAGCGCGATGGCGCAAACGCACGAGCCCGGCCTGGCGCCGGCGGATACCTCCGAGTTAAATTTTAAGCAATTCGCGCTCATGGCCATTCAGGATGGCGGCCGCCGGAAACCGATCGACACTTTCGCGCGCGAGACCCTCATTCGGATCACTGGAAGATCGACATACACGGACAAGTCCGGCCGTTTTTGGTTGCCGAAGGATTTGGTTTTCTCGGCGCTGCTCGATACGCACGATTGGCGGAATGAACCGATGGTGTTGATCTCGATCGGTCAGCTCATAGAGCGCCTCGGCTTCGATAAAACGCTACGCCGTTTCCCGTTTTCGCAGCTAACGAGTTCGACTGAATTAAATCGGCTCGCGGCCGAAGCGCACGCGCTGCGCAAAGCGGAGAAGCCGCTCAGCCGTTTACAGCAGGAAGTGATGAGCGTGAGCGAACGGCTCGCGCTCTTCGCCCACGTCATGGATGGGAGCGCGCTATTGATCGTGCCGGCGGCGAAGAACGAAACCGATCCATGGGTAATCCCGCCTGATTTCGCGCGCTATTATAATGAAGAACAATTCGCGCCGGCGCGAACAGAGTTGCAGGCCATGGCGACGGCTTACATGCAAGGCGATGCCTTCGCCTTCAGTCGCTACGGGAAACGATTGCGCGATGCGCTGCAGGAATTAAGTCCGCAGATTTATCCCGATATTCGACAGATGCGGCTCGAGTACACTTACAATCATCTCGAAGCGTTTTATCGCGCGATCTGGTTATACGGCACGGCCCTGATCATTTTATTGATCGCGCATTTGCGCGCGCGGGGTCGCGCGTTACGAAACCTGGGCGTGGCTGTCGCGATCGCCGGGCTCGCCTTGCACGCCGCGGGGATCGTGTTGCGTTGCCTGGTCGCGGGCCGGCCGCCGGTCACGAACATGTACGAATCGATCATCTGGGTTTCTTTCGCGGTCTCGTTTTTCGGGATGATTTTCTTCGCGCGTTATCGCACATCAATTTATCTTCTGGCGGCCTTGCCGGTGTCGTTGCTCGCGTTGCTGCTGGTTCATCAAATGCCGATTGCGATGCCGTCGAGCATCGATCCCCTCGTGCCGGTGTTGCGCGATAATTTTTGGCTGACGGTGCACGTGCTCACGATCACCCTGAGCTACGCCGCGTTCGCCCTTGCCATGGGGTTCGGTCACATTTTGCTCTGGCGTTACGCGCGCGATCCGCGCGCCGCCCGTGCGGACGCGCCGATGCATTTCTGGCTTTATCGCGTGCTCCAACTTGGCGTGCTGCTTCTGGCCGCGGGCACAATCCTCGGCGGCGTGTGGGCGAATTATTCCTGGGGTCGATTTTGGGGTTGGGACCCGAAAGAGACTTGGGCGCTTATCGCCCTGCTTTGTTACATCACCACCTTGCACGGACGACTTGCCGGATGGTGGACGCAATTCGGTCTCGTGGTCGCGAGTGTCGTTTGTTTTCTCGCCGTGTTAATGGCGTGGTATGGCGTCAATTTCGTTCTCGGCAAAGGTCTGCATTCCTACGGATTCGGACTGGGCGGCGAGACTTACGTCGCCTCGTTTGTGATTGTCGATCTTGCCTTCGTCGCGTTCGCGATTTGGCGATACCGCCAATCCGCGCCACCGCCGCGGCCGTCCGCGCCTCCGGATGAGATCGCGACCGAGACCGTCGCAGTTTGATACGCAGCGCGTTGGCTAATCGGCGACCCCTCAATTGCTGGCCAGGTAGCAATTCCTTCGCTCCCACGCACGCAAGGCGACGAGCACCAGACGTTCGGCCCGCTCGAATCTGTCGGCCGCGGAGATTGGCTGGAGATTCAGATTCTTCCTTGACTGACCTGCCACTTTCCTCGAAGGCGCCGCCCTCTCCGCGAGAGCGACGGAGTTATCATTTTGCGTTTGCATAACGAGTCAGCGTTTCACCTCCAATGTGCGATCGCCCGTGAAGCGATAACCGTATCCGTAGACGGTTTCGATCGCGGGTGCGGCCTTGCCCAGTTTTCTGCGCAAACGCACGACGTGGATGTCCACCGTGCGCGTGCTCAACATGCTGTGATAGGTCCAGACTTCATTGAGTAACCGATCGCGCGGTTGCACCCGTCCGGCCGTTTTCATCAGGTAGGTGAGCAGCTTGAATTCGATCGCCGTCAGATCGACCGCTCGTCCGTTAACCGCCACACAATGCCGGCTGACGTTGACCCGGATGTTGCGGTTCGCCAGTTCCATCTCCGCTACCTCGCTTGGTCCGCTCCGGACAATCGCATTGATCCGCAGCGCCACTTCTCGCGGGTTGAATGGCTTGGTCACATAATCGACGGCGCCGAGTTCGAAACCGCGCACGCGATCAATTTCGTTCACCATCGCGCTCAGAATGAGAATCGGGATGGCTTTGGTGGCGCGATCGGCGCTTAACATCTCGCAAAGCTTGAAGCCCGACATCCCGGGCAAGCCGAGGTCGAGAACAATCAAATCCGGTGACTCTTCGCACGCCTTCCGCACGCCCGTCAGTCCATCGCGCGCCGTCGTTAGTCCAAACTCGCCGACTTGGCGGAGACTAATCTGGAGAAGGTCTCCGATGTCTGGCTCGTCATCGATCACCAGAATTTTTTTCATAGTATTGTTTGGGCAAATCCTTTTCAGGTTGTCGATTTTGCCAAGACCCTGGGATTCCGGGTCTCGGCGAGTGCGAGAAACTCCGCGACCGACATCTCCTTGATGATGTGGTCTCGGCTATGGGTGGCGCCTACGTCCTGGCCCCGGCCCGGCGACCAATCCCGCTTCAGGATTGGCACCATTATTTCGTCCGAGAATGCGATGTAGGAGCGTTTACGGCGACGGGGTGCGTGCTGATGAGAAGCCGGTGAGGTGCTGTTGGGTTTCATGCCGCAACGATGGCAGCGGCTTGTAACGCGGTGATGGCGTTCCTGTGAAAGTAACGAAAAGATGATTAGACAAAACTGTCACCCTATCGCAGCCCAGGATCGAGAATTACTCTTTGGGCAGGCGCGCCTCGGAAATTTCGCAAAGCACGTGCAGGATAAATTTGTGCGCTTCCTGGATGCGCGCGGTCACGTTGCCTTTGACGATAAGATCGACATCGGCCATTCCCGCGAATGTTCCGCCATCGCGCCCGAGCAAGGCGATGGTTTTCAATTTCAGCGCGCGCGCTTCTTCCAGCGCGCGCCGAATATTTCCTGATTTTCCGCTGGTCGATATCGCGACCAGCACATCGCCTGCTTTCCCGAACGCGCGTACTGGCCGCGCAAAGATTTCATCAAACCCGTAATCGTTCCCGGTCGCAGTAATCAAGCTGCCGCCTTGCGACAGATTCATTGCCGGATATGGACGTCGATCTTCGATAAAGCGGCAGGCAAACTCCGTGGTAAAATCGGCCGCGTCCGCCGCGCTCCCGCCATTGCCGCAGACCAGTAATTTATTTCCCGCGCCCAAACATTCGCCGATCAACTCCGCGGCTTTGCCGACTTCTGCGTCAAGATCGACAATCGACTGCAGTGTTTCTTTCGCCGCCGCGACGGCGTTTTGCAGGACTTGTGACGCTTCACGCATTCCTTGCGTTGATACAACGTTTCTCGCGCAGGCGCAAAGCGAGAGCGCGTCTCGCTACTTTAGAAAATGGTGCGCGGTAGAGGTTTCGAACCTCTGACCCCTACCGTGTCAAGGTAGTGCTCTACCCCTGAGCTAACCGCGCGCTGAAAAAAAATCAGAGCGCAATTATGCGACGCGCTCGCAGAGTTGGCAAGCAAGCCAACAAGATGTCGATCTTACAACCGCGTGCCTACGCGGCGAGCTTGACCGCGTCTTTGTGACCGAGAATGCGAACGGTCTCTTTCAATTGTTCGACCTTCAGCGGTTTCTTTAACACGGTGATCGGCCCTTTCGCTAAAATGCGGTTGAGCATTTCGCTGTCGGGATAACCGGTAATAATAACCACCGGACATTCCGGCTGCTGATCTTTGATCACGTCGTAAACGTCATCGGCCGGACCGTCCGGCAATTTGAGATCGAGAAAAACGAGATCGAATTTTTGTTTATCGAGAGCGACGAGCGCTTCTTTGACGGTGCCGACGACCACGCGGCTGAACCCGATTTTCTTCAGGAACAATTTGAAAAGATTTTGCAGGCTTTCGTCATCGTCCACCACCAACACCGTCGGTTGGCCAGACTTGTCTTCCTTGAGAATATCCTTGTCGAGCGACGCTTTTTTGATGCGCCAGCGGCCGCCGATTCGGATGGCCGGAAGTTGCCCACGCTGGACCAGGTAGTAGACGGTCGGCAAAGGGATCCGAAGATATTTCGCGGTTTCTTTGACCGTCAACAGGCTATGCATGGAAGGAAATCACCAACTCCGGTAACGGCGGGCAAGACATTTTTGCTTGGCCAATCATTATAAACTTTAGAATCGCTGTCAATTGTTCCCTTCGCGGCTCGTTCAGGATGCAAATGTCCACGCGACTCCGAGTTGTCGATCTTAGGCGGTCATCGGGTCGACCTAGTCGTGACTGGACAATAGGGGGGTGACGGTAGACTATGCCGACTCCGATGAGCGCCCTTTTCTTCAAGCGATTCCTGCAAAAGCCGTTTCAGATCGCATCCATCATCCCTAGCTCCAAGGCTCTGGTGGAGCGCGTATCCGATAAGATCGATTTCGAGCGCGCGCGGGTGATCGCCGAGTACGGCCCGGGTGAAGGCGTGCATTCGCGCGAGATCGCGCGGCGGATGGCGCCGGACGCGCAGTTACTCCTTTTCGAACTGGACGCCGCTTTCTCGCGCGATCTCGAACGACAATTCGCCGACGATCCGCGCGTTCATGTGGTCAATGGCGACGCCGCCGGTTTGCCTTTCGAGTTGGAACAACGCGGCATCGCGCACTGCGACTACATCCTTTCCGGAATTCCGTTCAGCATTCTCAAGATCGACAAGAAACTTGCGCTGCTCCAGAAAACGCACGACGCCCTCAGCCACGACGGCAGCTTCATCATTTATCAGGTCACGAACGAATTGAAGCAACACGCCACGCCTATTTTCGAGGAAGCCGAATCCGAATATTTCCTGCAAAATATTCCGCCGATGTTCGTGACCGTGTTTCGCAAAGGCGCGATGCGGAATGGCAATGGCGCCGCCGAAGTTTCGCGCTTCTCGTCCAACCATCGGGCATGACCGGCGGCGGAACGCGCCAGGAAAAAGACTCGATGGGCGAGATGTCCGTCCCCGAGTCCGCGCTTTACGGTGCGTCCACGCAACGCGCGGTCCTGAATTTTCCGGTGAGCGGTTATCGGTTTTCCCGACCGTTCATTCGCGCGCTTGGTTTAATCAAATCGTCAGCCGCGCAGGCCAATCACGATCTTGGCTTGCTCGACGCGCATCGCAGCGCGCAGATCGTGCAAGCGGCCGAGGAAGTGGTCGATGGCAAGCTCGACGAACATTTCCCGCTCGATATTTTCCAGACCGGTTCGGGCACGAGCACGAACACGAATG
>JBDUDM010000112.1:0-5384 GCA_040002925.1 Spartobacteria bacterium
GGTGATCTTTGAGCCGGTTGCCATGACCACGCCGTGCTCAATCGCGGTGCGCAGCTCGCGCACGTTTCCTGGCCAGTTGTAGGTCAGCAACAAGTTCGTCGCTTCCGCCGTCAGTTCGAGCATCGGCTTTTCATTCACTTTGCAGAAGTGCCGCAAAAAGGTGCGGACGAGCAACGGAATATCTTCTTTGCGTTCGCGCAATGGCGGCATCGTGATGTGCACGACGTTCAGTCGAAAGAAAAGGTCGTCGCGAAATTTCCCCTCGGCGACGAGCTTCTCGAGATTCTTGTTCGTCGCCGAAATCAATCGCACGTCGGCCTTCAACGTCTGGTTACCGCCCACGCGTTCAAACGCGCGTTCTTCGCTCATCACCCGGAGCAACTTCACCTGCGTGCTCGCATCGATCTCGCCGATTTCATCAAGGAAAATCGTGCCGCCGTTCGCCTGCTCGAAGCGGCCGGCCCGGCGTTCATGCGCGCCAGTAAAGGCGCCGCGCTCATGGCCGAACAATTCGCTTTCGAGCAATTGCGGCGAGAGCGCCGCGCAATGCACCGTTACAAACTTCGCTTTGCTCCGCCGGCTCAAATTATGAATCGCATGCGCCGCAAGTTCCTTACCGGTGCCGCTCTCGCCTTCGATCAGGACATTCGCCGCCGACGGCGCGACCTGTCGGATAACGTCGAGCACCTCGCGCAGCGACGGTGATTCCCCGATGATATTTTCAAGGCCGAAGCGCTCGTTTACCTGCTGCCGGAGGGTGCGATTTTCCTGTTCGATCCGACGGCTGCCCAGGGCGCGCGCGATCAGCATTTCCACCTTGTCGAGATTCAACGGCTTCGTCACGAAATCGTAGGCCCCGCGTTTCATCGCTTCGACTGCCGTATCGACCGAACCGTAGGCGGTCATCATGATGGAGATCGGCGGGTGCGGGAGCTTTAGCACGCGCTCGATAAGCTGCATCCCATCTTCCCCCGCGAGGCGGAGGTCGGTGATCAACACATCAATCTGCTCGCGTTCGAGGACATCCATCGCCCCCCGAATGTCCTCCGCAACGTACGTATCATAATCGTCACCGAGCAAACGCCTGAGGCCGTCGCGCGTATGCTTCTCGTCATCAACAATGAGGATCGTCGGCTGCATTAGCGAAGTGAGTAATTCTGGCGCAATCGCCACTTCTCTCAATGGCTAATACGCGCGCCTTCTTCGCATAGACACGTTGTGTGCCGTTTTGTAACATCGAAGCGTGGACGAATTCAGCTACCTCTCCGTTCTGCTTTCGATCATCATCGGCCTGGCGGTAACCGAGATCCTACAGGGCTTCCGACAGCGCCTGCTCGCTCACGGGCGCGTGCGAAGTTATTGGCCGTCGCGCCTCTGGGCCGCCACGCTCTTGCTCGTCTGCGCACAAACCTGGTGGGCGATGTTCGGTCTGCGCGCGCGACACGACTGGAACTTCGATCAGTTCCTCGTCTTGTTGACGCAGACTATTGTCCTTTATCTGATCTGCGGCCTGGTCTTCCCGGATTTTCCGGAAAACGAAACGGTGGATCTGCGGGAACATTATTTCCGGCAACGGAAACGCTTTTTCGCGTTCGTGCTCGCGGCCGCGTTAATCAGTGTGGGTCGCGATCTCGTGTTCAATCACGCGCTGCCCGAGCGAGCGAACTTGATCTTCCACGGCATCTACGCGGTGAGCGCAATCATCGCGATCCTGACCGCGAACGAATGGTATCACAAGGCTCTCGCGCTCTTCATCGCGGCAGCGTTCGTGAATTACATCACAACGCTTTTCGTGCGGTTGCAGTAACGGAGGGCGGCGTTCCGGCGCGTCCGTGTTCCGAGTTCATTTGCACCACTGATCCACCCAGTCGTTGACCGTTTTGTACCAAAGCCGTGAGTTTTGCGGCTTTAGCACCCAATGTCCTTCATCCGGGAAGTACAACATCTTCGAGGGCACCTTCATCCGCTGCAGGGTGGTGAAGAGCTGAAATCCCTCACTTACATCGAGCCGGTAATCGAGCTGACCATGCACGACCAGCGTGGGTGTTTTGAATTTCTCGGCGAACAAATGCGGCGAATATTTCCTGTAAAGTTCGCGGTTCTTCCAGGGCGGACCTTTGAATTCCCACTCGTTGAACCAAAGCTCCTCAGTCGTCCCATAGGCCGACTCGGTATTGAAAACGCCATCGTGCGAGACAATGCACTTGAAGCGATCGGTATGGCCGAGCACCCAGTTTGCCATATAACCGCCGTAGCTCGCGCCGAGCGCTGCCTCGCGTGACTTATCGATAAACGGATACGTCTTCTCCACATAATCGAGCCCCTTCATCAAATCGACATACGGTTTCCCGCCCCAATCGCCGCTGATCGAGTCGGTGAACTTCTGTCCGTAACCGGTCGAGCCGTGAAAATTGATCATGACCACGACGTAGCCGTTCGCGGCGAAAAGCTCCGCGTTCCAGCGATAGGTCCACGAATTTCCCCATGCACCTTGCGGACCGCCGTGAATCAAAAATTTTAAGGGATATTTCTTCGCTGCGTCGAATCCTGGCGGCTTAATGATGAAGCCCTGAACGTCGTCGTTGTTCGCGCCTTTGAATGTGAACGGCTCCAGCGGCGGCATCTCGATCTGTGACAGAAGCGCATCATTCACATGTGTCACAGCGGTTGCGATCACCTGGTCTTGCCCATGACCGGACGCGTTTTCGTAATCGGAAATCTCTATCCGAGCGATTTCACT
This sequence comes from Spartobacteria bacterium, assembly GCA_040002925.1. GTDB lineage: Bacteria > Verrucomicrobiota > Verrucomicrobiia > Chthoniobacterales > UBA10450 > JAJPGZ01. The sequence goes on from JBDUDM010000112.1 coordinate 2,741, forward strand.
CGGTGCTGCGACCGAGACTCGGCTGAAGAAAAGCGACTTTCCGTCCTTTGAAAATATCAGATCATCCGCGTGCAATCCGATCACTTTCGTCGGCTGCCTGTCGGCGAGTGAAATCTCCCAGATCGGCGACTCGCCGTGATCCTCTGCCGTGAAAAAAATCCGGTTTGAATCCGGCGACCACGCTATGCTGCCGACGGAGCGGTCCCAGTCAGCGGTCGCATTCCGCGCCTGTCCGAGTTCGCGCTGATAGAGCATGAGCGATTGCTTGTCGGCCTCAAAACCAGCGCGCGCCATGGAACGCCACGCAATGTGTTTACCATCCGGCGAGTAGACCGGCGTATTGTCGTTGCCCGGACTCGTCGAGATTTTCCTGGGTGTTCCACCGTTCATCGGCACAAGGAAAATCTCGTTATTGGTACTCGTCGCTTCGACTTCATCGATGTTGCTCGTGTAGGCGAGCTCCTCTCCGTCAGGCGAAATGGAATACATGTCCTGACCGCCGAGGTTAAATGGCGGCACGTCGTGATCGCCGGGCGTGAGATCGCGCGCGGCCGGGGCTTCGCCCTTCGTGGCATCCGATTCCGCGCTCATCACGAACAAGTGGCTACGCTTGTTTTCGCCAAAAGCGTTCCAATGCCGATAAAGCAGATGCGTGAAGATCTTCGCTTTCACTTTGCTCTTCGCGACCTCCTCGTCGCGCCGCTTGTTTTCGGTGTCCTCCTTCGCGTCCGGATAAACGGAGGAAAGGAAGACGATGTTCTTCCCGTCCGGCGACCATATTCCGTTGTCCGCGCCCGTGGAAATGTTCGTTACCTGATGGGGCTGGCCGTCGAGCCCGCCGCTCTCCGGAGTGAAATTACACATCCAGATTTGCGACGGATCAGTTGCTTTTGAGGTCCAGATCAAGCGTTTGCCGTCCGGCGAGAATCGCGCCCGCTCCTCGTGGTTCGGCGTTTGGTTTAATCGGCGGGCTTCACCGCCCTGCGCCGGCACGATCCAGAGATGGGAAACTTTCGTGTTCGCTTCCAAATCTACATCGACGGCATCGAAGACGACCCACTTCCCGTTCGGAGATGGCACCGGCGCGCCTACGCGTTTTAACTTCATCATATCTTCGAACGTGAAGGGCCGCTTGCTGCCGGTTGGCGGCGTATTTGGTGTCGTCTGCGCAAAGGCTGAACCGGCAAAAGCGAGCGAAAGAATAAGAAGTTTTCGGAGCATATTTTGTGATTGGATCTCGAAGCTCCCGCCGAACGCATGCCTGCGCAACCGCGTCGGAATGTTCTGGCCGTTAAGCAGAGCCGCGTGACGTTCCCAAATGAACTTCCACGAGCGTTTGTTGAATCCCCGCCGGCCTAACGACTGAAGAGCGACTGCTTTTCCGACCGGCGCACTTCCGTATCCAGACCGCGATACATCGCCGTTGAGTAATTCGGAATGAAAAAGTCTTTTGGATCGGAGAGCCCGAGTCGAAACGGGATGTAACCCCAGAAGCGCGCATTCCAGAGGGGCGACTTCGCAATTTCTTCGTCGCGCTTTTGTTTCTCCTCCATTTCACGCGAGAGCGCTCGGATGGCTAATTCCGTCGTGCCCGGCGGTCGCGGCATTTCAAAAGTCGCAGTGACAACCACGGGCGCCAAGGTAACTGAAACGTCGGAGCCCGGTGTCTGCGATTCCTGAGCTCGCGCTACCGACGCCAGCGCGATCAGAGTTGCTACGATAGCGCGCAATCCCATACGTCGTATTTAGTCTCGACAGGAATCTTATTCAAGGCGCCCCTCCACTCGCAGAGAGGTCACCAGCTGCCGCCCCATAATGTAAGCGGCGCGAACTCGATGCTGTTGCCGGCGGGATCGCGGAAGTAAAGCGAGCGCCCGCGTTGCTCCCAGTCGACTTCCTGTTCAATCGGAACGTTTGCGGCGATCAGACGCCGTTTCCATTCCTCGCGTTCCGCATCAGTCGCCGCGAAGGCAAGATGGCCCGGTCCCGATATGCCGTGCGACGGGACGTCCCGCCCTGCCGCTGAGCTAAACGCTGGGTTAAAGATCAAGAGCACACCGTGCGCACATCGGAACGACACGACCAGATCGCTTCTTGTGATCACCTCCAGGCCGAGCACGTCACGATAGAACCGCTCCGCAGCTGCCAGATCATCGGCGTAGAGAACCGTTTCAAAAATGCGCGGCTTCACCTTCATTGCTCATATTCTTGCTTTGTCATTCCAGGCGAAGTCGAGGAATCTCTCGCCATAAAGATGAACGTAATTTCGTCTCTGGGGAGCGGTCGCGGCGGCGACCTAAGAGTCCGCGCCGCGCCGAAACGAACTTTCTCCGCACTGCTTGCGGCAATCCTGATCGCGGCCACGCACGGCGCGCATGCCGAAAAGTTCGCGCTCGTTAACGGCACCATCATCAATCCCGGCAGCAGTGAAGTCCGCGGTCCTGGAACCAACGCCGCGATCGTCATCGACGGGGATCACATTGAATCAATCGGCCCGAAGATCTTGCCGGCGGACGCAAAGCTCATCGACGCGAAAGGCAAGTTCATCCTGCCCGGCTACATCGATACCCATGTGCATTTTTTCCAATCGGGCGACATCTACACGCGACCCGACGCAGTCGACCTGACGTCTGTTCGACCATAC
>JBDUDM010000113.1:0-5333 GCA_040002925.1 Spartobacteria bacterium
TCGCGCGTTGCCTGGAACGCGTTGGCGATCACGCGACCAACATCGCGGAAGACGCCGTCTATGCAGTTGCGGCCGAAGATATCCGCCATCTGCACGACTAGTTTGAACGAGAGCCTTTGCGAGCATCTGGATGAAGGCGAACTCGTGGACATCCACGAAGTCGGGATCGCGCCATCGCATGAGAGCGGTATTTGCTCACTTCGGCGCCCAGCAAAGCGGAGTCGAGGGTCGGTGGATTGGCCCGGTCGCCGCGGAGTAGTCCAAAAGCCCCCTTTTTTTTGCGCCTCGAACACGCTCGTGATGTGAACATTGACCCTCAGCGGCAGTATAATCGACGCCCCACGTTTATCTGACCGATCATCGCGAGCGTGAATATTCAATTTGAACAGCCGCGCATCTCTTTGACTTTAGCGGATGTTCTTTCGATCTCTTCCCGTTCGTCCGTTTGATCTCCTGTTCGCAGCCATAGCTGCTGTCGTTTCGTTAGGCATAAGTCGCGCCGCAGATCCGACACCCACTGCGGCACCTGCGATCGATCAAAAATTTTTCGGCGGTATGAAGTGGCGTCAGATAGGGCCATTCCGCGGAGGCCGCGCCCTCGCGATCGAAGGAGTTCCAGGCGAACCCAACACCTACTACTTCGGCGCCGTCGCCGGCGGCGTTTGGAAAACGACCGATGGCGGCGCGAATTGGACGCCGCTGTTTGATAAGGAAGCGATCTCGTCAATCGGCGCTATCGCCGTCGCGCCTTCCGATCACAACATCATTTACGTCGGCACCGGCGAGGCTGCCATGCGCGGCAATGTCACCTATGGCAACGGCATGTACAAATCGGCCGACGGCGGCAAGACCTGGAAAAGCATCGGCCTCAAAGACAGCCGGCAAATCGCCCGCATCGCAGTCGATCCAAAGAATCCTGACATCGCGTTGGTGGCAGCATTCGGTCACGCGTTCGGGCCGAACCAGGAGCGCGGAATTTTTCGCACAACCGACGGCGGCAAGACATGGACGAAAGTCCTCTTCAAAGACGAGAACACCGGCGCGATCGATGTGGTCGTCGATCCGCACAATCCGAACCTCGTATTCGCAGCGCTTTGGCAGGCGCGGCGGCAGCCGTGGAATTTTTCCAGCGGCGGCCCGGGCAGCGGTTTGTATCGCTCGGAAGATGGCGGCGTGACCTGGAAACAACTACAAGGCAACGGTCTGCCGGATGGAATTCTCGGACGCATCGGCGTCGCCATTTCCGGCGCGGATTCAAGCCGCATTTACGCGATTGTCGAGGCGAAGGAAGGCGGCATCTTCCGCTCCGAAGATGGCGGCGAAAAATGGACTCGCGTGAACGACGACGGCCGCTTCCGCCAGCGCGCGTGGTATTTCTCGAATATCTTCGCCGATCCGAAAGCGCCCGACACCGTTTACGTTTTGAACACCGGTCTCTTCCGGTCGGTCGACGGCGGAAAGACGTTCACGCTGCTCACCGCGCGTCACGGCGATCATCACGGGCTCTGGATTGATCCGGAAAATCCGCAGCGTCTGGGCAACGCCAATGATGGCGGCGCGTCAGTCTCGTTAGACGGCGGAAAAACGTGGACCACGCAGGGCAATCAACCGACCGCGCAGTTCTATCATGTCGCGGTCGACAACGCGTTCCCGTATCACATTTACGGCGCGCAGCAGGACAACTCGAACGTCTGCATCGCGAGCCGCACCGACTCCGGAATTATCGGCCCGCAGGATTGGTATCCCGCCGGCGGCGGCGAGTGTGGCTTCGTCATTCCCGATCCGCGCGACTGGCACATCATCTACTCGAACAACGAAGGGTTCCTCGGGCGCTACGACAAGACGCGCGAGCAGGCGCGGGACCTCAGTGTTCTGCCCCTGGATAACTCCGGTCACGGCGCGGCTGATAACATTCACCGGTTCCAATGGGTCTCGCCGTTCTTTCTTTCGCCGCACGATCCCGACACAATCTACACCGCCGCCGAAGCAGTTTTCAAATCAACCGATCAGGGCCAGAGCTGGACGCAGATCAGCGGCGACCTGACGCGCAACGACAAAACGAAACAGCAACCCAGCGGCGGCCCGATCCAGCTCGACATCACATCAGTCGAATACTACGACACGATTTTCGCGCTCGCCGAATCGCCCAAGCAAAAGGGGATGATTTGGGCGGGAACCGACGATGGCCTGGTTCACCTGACGACGGACGACGGCGCCCATTGGGCGAACGTCTCGCCGAAGATGCCGGAGTGGAGCACAGTCGATTTGATCGAAGCGTCGCCGCACGATGCGAACACCGCGTACGTCGCCGTGGATCGTCACAAGCTCGACGACGTCAAGCCTTACATTTACAAAACGACTGACGCGGGAAAGACATGGAGCGCGATCGCCACCGGCATACCGGAAGGCGCGTACGTCCACGCGGTGCGCGAAGATCCGAAGCGCCGCGGCATGCTCTACGCCGGCACCGAACTCGGTGTCTTTACTTCGTTTGATGACGGCGCGCATTGGCAGCCGTTGCAGCTCAATCTGCCGGTCTCGCCCGTGCACGACCTTGTTGTGAAAGACGACGATCTCGTCGTCGCGACGCACGGCCGCGCGTTTTGGGTGCTCGATAATTTGACGCCGTTGCGCCAGGCGAATGCGCAACTTGCGCAAGCTGACACGGTCCTGTATCAGCCGCAGACCGCCCTGCTTTTAAATTACCCGACCGAGTTCGATAAACGTCAGCCCGTCGGCGAGAACCCGCCCGCGGGAGCGATCGTCGATTACTACTTAAAGACGGCGCCGAAAGACGAAGTCACGCTCGATGTTCTGGATTCGCAGGGGAAACTGGTCCGCCATCTTTCGAGCAAGGAGAAGAAGGACAACGACCAGCCGGAAGAATGGCCGGATCGCGTGAAGCCCGCGAAGGCAATACCCGCTGCCGAAGGCATGAACCGCTTTGCTTGGGACCTGCGCTACAACGATCCGGTACAAACGCCGGGAGCGTTTTACTCCGGCGAAGGACCGCGCGGGCCGAAGGTGCTCCCCGGCGATTATCAGGTGAAGCTCACCATCGCCGGACAATCGCAGACCGCGCCGTTGCACATCGCCATGGACCCGCGGATCAAAGACGCTGACGCGGCCGTGCAGAAACAATTCGAGCTCGCGATGCAGATCCGCGATCGCGTTTCAGAACTCCATCAAGCAGTGAACGAAATCCGCGACGTGAAATCGCAGATCCAATCGCTCCACAAGAAATTCGGCGAAGGAGCGCGCGCGAAAGCGGCACTCGAGACAACGGATGATTTGAACAAAAAAATATTGGCCGTGGAAGAACAGCTCATCCAGGTAAACATGAAGAGCTCGGAAGGAAACCTTGTCTTCCCGAACATGCTCAACGAGCGCTTCGACACCTTCAGCCACGTCATCGACGGTGCGAATGCCGCGCCCACCCAGCCCCAGTACGACGTCTTCAAAATGCTCAGCGGCCAGCTCGACGAACAACTCAAGAAATGGACGCAGCTTAAAACCGCCGAAGTGCCGAAAGTCAGCACCGCCATTAAACAGCTCGATCTCCCCGCGTTAACCATCAGCCAGCAAACCGACAGCGCGAAGTAACGTCAACACAGCGCTCTAACCGTCGCACGTATCGAATTCGAATCGCCGACCGCCGACGTGATCATTACTTGGGTTCACTTGGATTGCGGCGAAGCGTCATTCGGCGCGAGCGAGGCGACGATCTTTTCAAAGCGCGGGTCGCCGCGTAGCGGGTCCCAGTCCGGGTGCAGACGCAGCCAACCATAGTTTAATGTGCTTGGCAGTTGCGCTGCCTCGGCCAGTTGCTTTAACGCGAGATCTTTCTCGCCGGTACAAGCGTAAATGACCGCGAGATTTAAGATCAAATCGGTGCCATCGATGGCGTCTTTCGAAACGGGCACCAATGCAACCGCCCGCGTTCCTTCCCGGATGGCGTCATCTTTGTGCCCAAGGCCGGCGTCGATCACACCGAGGACGATGAGCCCTTGGGCGTAATCGGCTTGCTCGCGCGTAATCTTCTCGACTTCGGCGCGAGCAGTGGTGAATGAGGCGCGAGCGGCGCCCGCATCACCGCGAACACGAGCAGCCAGACCCTCGAAAAACGCGCGGGGCCACCAAATGTTGCTTTCACTAAGCCCCTCAGGAGGAACAACGGCGAGGGCGCGAGAGATCCCGACGTTGTCGCGTTCGCACATCGCGACGTAGAACCATCGTCCGGCAATGCTTTCTGCAGACGCAGGGTCCTCGGCAACGACGGCCTCAATGGTTGCATGAGCAGGTCTCGGATCTGCGCGCTCTGCGAGATCGATCAATGCTCGCGCCACCCGTGTGTCTGGGTCGGAAGGAACCAGTTTGAGCGCTCGGTCCAGAACTGCAGCTAGGTCTCGGTAGCGGCGCTGTAATTCATAAGTCAAGGACAACTGCTGGAGAAAGAAGAGATTGCGAGGATCCAGCTCCAGGGCGCGCTTAAGATTCGTTGTGGATTCTTCCCACCGCCCTTGACGCCGAGCGATGAAACCAATTAGTTCGAAGACCTGCGGCTCGTTAGGCAACGCGCGGCGCGCCAGAGTCAGTTCTGCGAGAGCATGTTCATGGTCTCGGTAACCGCGGTAGAGATGCTCGGCCAAGGCAAGGTGCGCTTCACCGGAGCCGGGTCGCAAACGCAGAGCGGTCTGGATAGCCGTGTTCGCTAATGCAAGGCGCGCCGGCGTATGATCGCTTCCGAAAAAGTAAATGAGGTCATGCGCTTCAGCCAATTTGCAATAGGCAAGGAAGAACGTCGGGTCGCGCGCGATCGCCTGCTCGAGCAGACGCGCGGCCTCGAGGAGATTTTCTTTCAGCCGCGCATTGAAGCTCGTGGCGGCGCGAAAAGCTTCGGCACGCACATAAAGATCGTAAGCCACAAGATCGGCCGTAGGTGGTTGCTCGATCGCCGCTTTTTCTTGCGGGGAAAGCTTCGCTTGCAGCTGGTCGGCAATGGCTTTGGCAATCTCGCTTTGGATGGCGAAAACGTCCGCCAGATCGCGATCGTAGGTTTGCGCCCACAGATGCGCGTCGGTCCGCGCATCGATCAACTGAGCGTTAACTCGAATGCGATTGTTGGCGCGTTGCACGCTGCCCTCCAAAAGATGCGCCACGCCAAGTTGCTGGCCGATCTCGCGCAGGTTGCGTTGCGCGCCGCTCTTGTACTGCATCACCGAAGTGCGGCTGATCACTTTCAGGTCCGCAATCTTCGCGAGGTAGGTCAGAATTTCGTCCTGCACGCCGTCAGTAAAAAAGGCGTTCGCTTTTTCTTCGCTCAAGTTTTCAAA
>JBDUDM010000040.1:0-17907 GCA_040002925.1 Spartobacteria bacterium
CGAGAGAAGGGCGCGTACCGCTCGTTCCGTTGCTGCCGCGATTGAAGATGTCGATGTTAACGCCGAGTTGGACGACGTGGATATTCTGCAAGCCCCAGTCGCGCAGCACATCGGCGAGCGCTTCCGAAGGAACGAGCGTTGCTTCGAAGCGTTGGTAGAGATTGCACACGTATCGCTCCGCCAGATTCATCACCGTTTCGGTCATGGCGTCGCTTAAATATTTCGTCGCCGTCCGCACATACGCTTCCGGAAAGTGCGAGTGATAAAACGCCACCACTGGAATTCCTAACGCGCGCCCCGACTTGATTGCTTTCCACGCGATCTGATACGGATCGCTTGACTCGATGATATCCGGCTGTTCGCGCCGAAGGATATCATCGACCGCGCGCATATTTAACAACGCGCGATAGCGGGCGGTGCGAGAGACGAGCGGCGAATGAATCGAGTAGATGCGTGAGCGGCCGCTCGAAGTGACTTCAGTTTTCGCGCCGGGAACAACAAGGACGTGTTCATCCTCGGGCGAGTGCTTGTCGATGTACGCGATCTTCTCGTGCACATACCGTTTCACTCCGCCGCTCAGCGGAGAATAGAACTGCGTGAGATCGCAGATTTTCAACGCAAGATCGACAATCTACTTCTCGAGATCGCTGAGATAGCGCTCGGCTTCCATCGCGGCGGCGCAACCCGAACCGGCCGCGGTGATCGCCTGTTTATAAACCCGATCGGCCACGTCCCCGGCGATGAAAACTCCGGGATGTTTGCTCTCCACCAAATGTCTCGCGATCAGATAACCGTCCGGATCGGTCTCGAGTTTCCCCTGATACGCTTTCGTGTTCGGATCATGCCCGATGGCGACGAACACGCAGGCAACAGGCAACTCGCGCTCCTCGCCCGTTTTGGCATTCCGCAATTTCACCGCGCGCATTTCTCCTTTTTCGTCGGCAATGTATTTCGTCACCACCGTGTTCCAGATCGGCTCGATCTTCGGATGCGCGAGCACGCGATCGGCCATGATTTTCGATGCGCGCAATTGGTCGCGTCGATGAATCAAATAAACCTTGGAAGCGAAGCGCGTCAGGAAGAGCGCTTCTTCCGCGGCCGAATCGCCGCCGCCGACCACACAGACCGGCACGTTTTTGTAGAAAGCGCCGTCGCACGTCGCGCACGACGTTAGTCCGTGGCCGACCAGCTTCTCTTCGTTCTCAACCCCGAGCCAGCGCGCCGACGCGCCGCTCGCGACGATTAACGCCTGCGTCTCCAGCCACTCATCGTCCACTTTGATGCGAACATGATTATTAGTCGCATCGAAATCTTCGACTTCGGCGTAGGAAAAACGCGCGCCGAATTTCTCCGCTTGCGCGTGCATGTTCATGATCAACTGCGGGCCTTCGATTCCTTCGGGGAATCCTGGAAAATTTTCGACCAGCGTCGTTGTCGAAAGTTGACCGCCGGGTTGGCGGCCTTCCAAAACAAGCGGACTTAAATTCGCGCGCGCCGCATAAATCGCCGCGGTCAATCCCGCACAACCGCTCCCGACGATGATCACCTTCTCCATGAGTAAATCTAGCACGCCGCGCAAGTGCGGAAAGATCGATAAGAACGATCAGTGCGCTTTCGACGCCGGCTTTTGCAGAAAAATCAGGATCAACGCGACGATCACGACCAGCAGCGCAAGAGATGCGGTATAACGACTCAGGGCCAGTCCTCCTTTGAAGACAGGCTTATCGAGAAAATCGCCGACGACTGCTCCGAGTGGCCGAGTCAGGATGAACGCCGCCCAAAATAAAATCACGCGCGAAATACTCGTGAAATAATAGAGAAGCGCCGTTACCAAAAGTAACCCGCCGAACACCGCGGCCGCACCGAGATAGCCCATTTCATTGGTATCCGCGACCCAGTCGCCGAGCGCGGTCCCCAGCGTCTGCGAGAACATGATGGTAACCCAATAAAAGATCTCGACCTTCGGCGTACTCACCGTCTCGACCGAGATGCTCCCGGTTGACCAACGCCAGGTCAAAAGCGACGCGATGACGAGGATCAGCAATATGGTCGAACCGCCGGTGTAGCCGATGCCGAGCGATCTCGTGCAATAATCGGCCAGCGTCGTGCCGACTGTCGTCGTTGCGACGATCGTGAACCAGTAGAGGAACGGGTGAAATTTCTTCGCCCAGATCTGCACGAGGACTGCGGCAATAAAAATAACGCCGAAGATTGCCGTGCCAATCAGATAGCCTGTGCCTTTGGCCGCGGCGGTCGTTTCGCCCAGCCACGACATGGTGACGGCATCGCCGCCGGTCTCGCCCAGCGTGGTCGCCAGGATTTTCACGATCCAGAATATGAGCGTTACCTGGGGAACCTTTGCGACCAACTCCGATGTTCTTTTGTCCATTCTTATTCTCCGTGCATCACCGGCCTGGACCGCCCCGATCGCACAAAGATCGACAACATTATCTCGCCACGTAATCTGCGCCATGCCGGAGTTGGCTGAGGTCGAATGGTATCGCAAACAATGGGACGCCGGCCGCGGAAACGTGATTGTCGATCTTAGCCTGCACGCGCAAAAGCGGATCTTTCGCGGAGCAAACACGCGCGAGTTGAAGCGAAGATTAACCGGCGAAAAGTTTTTGCGCTCCGCCGCGCGGGGTAAACGCATGCTCTTCGAATTTTCCGGCGACAATTGGCTCGGCCTTCATCTCGGTATGACCGGCAAGACGCAGGTGGCGGCGGCGAACTTTCGCGCGGGCAAACACGATCATCTCGTTTTGTTTCAACGTGATCGCGCTTTGGTTTTCACTGACGCGCGGCAATTCGGCCGCGTCCGTTTTCATTACGGAAGCGATGCGCCGGATTGGTGGAAGGACGATTCGCCCGAGATCATTTCGCGTGAGTTCGACCGAGCGTTCTTCGATCAATTTTTAGATCGACATCGTAAAGCGCCGATCAAAGCCGTCCTACTCATGCAGAATGGTTTCTCCGGAATCGGCAATTGGATGGCGGATGAGATTTTGTGGCGGGCAAAAATTCATCCGGCGTGTCCGATCGGAAAATTGCGTGGGCCGGATCGCGCCACGCTGTTGCGCGCGACCAAGTTTGTCGCGAGACGATCGCTCGAGATCGTCGGGAAAGATTTCTCCGATCCGCCGACGAGTTGGTTAATGAATCAGCGTTGGAAACGCAGTGGCGTTTGCCCGATTCATCGCACAGTTCTGAGCCGCTCCACCATCGGCGGACGCACGACCGCGTGGTGTCCGCGCTGCCAAAGTTAGCCGTTGGATTTCATTTAGGCAGCACCTGCCCGCACGGGAATTCTATCGGTCGTGAGCTCGTTTAGATCGAGCTTGTGACTGGCATTGTCGATGTCGATTCCAACAAGTCGCCCATCGGCATCGAAATCAAGAACAACGCCTTGAGCGACTTCGTTGCTTTCACTGCTGGGATTTTTTGAAAACGCGATGTAGAGCGAATCCGTGTCCGGGTGATAATTGAGCTTCATGGGCGGAATCTGCGGTCGGGAAATGCGTTATGGATGGTTAGCCTATCCGCGAGCGTCTCCACTCGCAAGAACCGGCCGTCGAGTTCCGGAACCGAAGCCCAGAAACGAAAACGGTTATGCTCTTGCGGTTCGTAGCGAATCGGATTCTCAACAACGCGGACACATATCTCTTTGGTCAGGTAAGGTCGCCTCGGTAAAACGTTTTCTTCAAAGTAAGGAGTGAACTTAAAGTCCGACATCGTTACGCGGTGACGTGCACCACGATTTTGTGAAAACCGGTCGCGCCTGAGTAAGGACTGCGATCTTCTTCCCATTCCTGCACGGCGCCTTCGCCGTCGGTCGCGCGGACGACAATGGTGTAATCGCCCGGCCCATCCGGCATCCAGCCCTCGTGCGCGCTCCAGAGCGACCAGGCCAGATCGCCGCCGGCGTAATAAATGTCGGCATCTTTCCAGGTTTTGCCGTCATCGAAACTCCACTCCACTCGCGAGATGCCGCGGTCGCCCCCGAACGCGACACCTTTGACTTCAATCGGACCGCTTTGCTTGCCTAACGAAAACGACGACTCCTGATCGGGCACATCGATTCTCGATCTTGTCGGCGTGATGAAATCCGGTCCCCACCCCTGCGTTTCGTAAAATCCTTTCGCCTTATCGGTGGCCGCTTCGATTCGGGTGAGCCACTTCACATGTTTCTCGCCGAAGTATCCCGGCACGATCACGCGCAACGGATAACCGTGGCGATGCGGAAGCGGGACGCCGTTCATTTGGTAGGCAACGAGCGTGGTCGGATCCATCGCCTTTTCGAGAGGGATCGTGTCCATGTAATTATCCACGCCGTGAAAACGGATGCGCGTCGCATCGGAAAGCGGCGCGGCGAGTTCGAGCAAATCGCGCAAAGGAAAACCGCGCCAGACGGCGTTACTCATCAGGCCCGCGTCGAGTCCGTTACTGATGCACATCAACGTTGTCTCCTGCTCGATCGACGGAAATCCTTTTATATCTTGAAAGCGGTAGGTGCGGGTATTTTGCACGAGGCCGTTCACTTCCAAGTGCCAAAGATCGATATTCACTTCGGGGTCGATCACGTTTTTGGTCACACAATAGAAGAGGTCGTTAGGCGTGATCGGCTGCACGCCGCGCCCTTTGTATTGGGTGCCGTCGTAACTGAAGGTGGCGACGCGATAGAGTTTGCGCAGCAATCCGCCGCCGCCGCCGGCGACGAGGAGTCCGAGCCCGCTTAAGATCAGCGCGCGTCGTCCGATTGCCGGGGTGAACTCATCCGCAGATGTAGTTGTCGATCTCGCCACCGGACGAGGCCGTCCGAATGGCGGACTTGCGCGAGTAAGAAATTGAAATCCGAGGACGAGCGTGCGTTCGAAGATGAGCACGCTGAGGGCAAAACCGACCAGCGTCGTTAGGCCCGCGGCCGCGATCGGGAGCCCGCGATAGCTCGTGCCGAGCACTGGCCAAAGCACGATGGCGGCGACCAGGATTGGAAACAAAACGAAGATCGACATCGTCATCATGGTGTGGCGCCGCGTTGGCTCACGGCGCATGAACAACCCGAAGATCGCGCCCGCGATTGCGCCGAGCGCAAGTTGGCCGCCCATGGTCGAGCCGACGCCGAGTTGCTTGAGATGATTGTAGCCGCCGACGCGTCCCATGATCGCCAGAAAAGGTCCCGGCGGAATAAATGCGGAGAGACGATCGCCCAGAATCGCGAGCGGCGTGGCTACGCCGAAGCAGGCGAGTAACAACATGAACACGGTCATCGCGATGCCCGCGACGAGTCCAGCCAGCAGGCCAAGGCCGAGCGCTTTTGATTTGCTCATAGTTGCCGATCTTACCCTTACAACTTCTCAAAGGCGAGGCGCACTAGCGTCGCCATGATCCGCGTGCCGGCTACAAATGTGCCGCGCAGTGTTCCCGAAACCTTCGACACGCCGCCAGTGCGACGACGATGATCGACCGGCACTTCGAGAATGCGCAGCTTCGCGCGCGCGGCCTTCATCTGCATCTCCAGATTCCAGCCGTAAGTTTCGTCGCGCATCGCTAATTTCTCCAGCGCATCGCGCCGGATGGCGCGGAACGGACACATGTCGGTATAACGAACACCATACAAGATCGACAATAAGAAACCGGCGAAATATCCGGCGAAGATTTGCTGCGCGTTCATACTGCCGCGCTCCCGCTTTCCGCGCGTGCGCGACCCGATCACAAAATCGTGCGTGCCGGCGACAATTGGATCGACCAGTCGATTCATCAAGGCGGGGATATCGCTTCCGTCGCCATCTAGAAAAACGACGACATCACACTCGGGGGAAATTGCGGCGACGCCGGCCGCGCAGGCGCTGCCGTATCCGCGCGGCGCGGTAACGACGCGCGCGCTCGCTTCGCGCGCGCGTTCCGCTGTGCGATCGGTGCTGCCGTTATCAACAACGATAATTTCGCGCGGAATATTCGTGGCCAGGCATTCGCGCACGACATCGGCAATCGACTCCTCTTCGTCCAACGCCGGGATAATGACGGAAACAAACATAGTGGCGCAAGCGTCTCGCTTGTGATTAAACAATTCGCAAGCCAGAGGCTCGCGCCACTCTGAATGCGCCGAACGGGTTCATCCGAGAACCAGTCGTGCGCTGGTGAAGTAAAGGGCGAGCGCAAAAAAATCCGCTAACGCCAGCGTGATCGGGCCAGCCGCAATTTTCGGATCGACCTTCCAACGATGCAGCAGTGACGGAACCCCGAGTCCGAACAGACAAGCGGTGACGAGTGAGGCCGCGATGCTGCCACCGATGACAAGCGCGCCGCGTAAATCATGGCGCCAAAACCAAACGATCAGACTAACGAGCGTGCCGCAGGCGAGCGCGAGCAGAAGCGCAGTCAGGATTTCGCGGCGGAGCGCGGTCACGAACCAGCGCCAGGTCACACGCGCGGAGTGCAGTGTTTGAATGGTGACGCTCATCGATTGCATGCTCACGCTTTCATTGAGCGCGAGCACCATGGTCAGAAAAAATGCGATGACCAGACTGTGCGCGAGGGTCGCTTCGAACGCGCCCGCAAGAATGGCGCAAAGCGTTCCGCTCGCCACCGTCGCGAGCAGCCACGGAAAGCGATAACGAAACGTCCGCCAGGGCGAAGCGTCCCGCACTTGCCCCAGATGAAAACCGAGCGTCTCGAAAAAATCATCGCGCGCAGCCAGGCTCGCATCGGGCTCCTCCGTTTCGAGGACGCTCTGCATGAACACATCGGCATCGACCACGCCGAGAATGCGCCGCTCAAGATCGACAACGGGAAACGCGAGCAGTTTGTAGAGCACAAAAAATTCGCACGCTTCCATCGCCGTCGCTGTGGCCGGCAACGCGATCACTCGCGGCACCATGATTTCGCGCAACGTTTTTTTCGGCGCCGCGGTCAGCAGGCGACGAGTCGGAACCACGCCGACCAGCCGGCGTTGTTCATCCACCGCGTAAAAATAAATCACGCGCTCGCCGATGCCTTCACGCCGAATCGTGGCCAGCGCTTTGTCCACGCTGGCGTCGGCTTCGAGAATCGGAAAATCTTTGCGCGCGTATCGCAGCGCGGGCGCATCGAAATCGAGCGGACCGCGCTCTATCCCTTCTCGATCGGCGCGCCGACTTTGTTGCCCCACTCCGTCCATGAGCCGTCGTAGTTGCGAACGTTGTCGAGGCCGAGCAGATAGGTGAGCACGAACCAGGTGTGACTGGAGCGCTCGCCGATCCGGCAATAAACAACTGTGTCGGTGCCGGATTTAACGCCGGCGTTGTCGATGTAAATTTTCTTCAACTCCTCCGCGGACTTGAAGGTGTTGTCGTCGTTCGCGGCCGTTTTCCAAGGCACGCTTTTCGCGCCGGGAATGTGGCCGCCGCGCAGCACGCCTTCCTGCGGATACTCCGGCATGTGCGTGACGTCGCCCTTGAATTCTCCGGGCGAACGCACGTCGATCAACGGTTTCCCCGCCTTGCTTTGCGCGAGCGCCTCATCGGCAAACGCGCGGATCTCTTTGTCGTATCGCTTCTTCGGCACCGGATATTTCGAAGGAGGATATGTCGATCTTTCCTTCGTCATCGGCCGCTGCTCCGATTTCCATTTGTCGCGGCCGCCATTCAAAACCTTCACCTTCTCATGTCCGAACAAACGGAAAGCCCAGAGCGCATAGCACGACCACCAGTTCGCCTTGTCGCCGTAAAAAATGCAGGTCGTGTTGGGCGTGATTCCATTTCTGCTGCACAGCTCCGCAAATTTTTCCGGCGAAATGTAATCGCGAATCACCGGGTCCTGCAGATCGGCGCGCCAATCGATATGGACTGCGCCGGGAATATGACCGGTATCGTGAAGTAAAACGTCTTCGTTAGACTCAACGACGCGGATGTCGGCGTCTTTGAGATGTTGCTCGAGCCATTCGGTTTCGACCAGCGCTTCGGGGTGCGCGTATTGTGCGGGATTCGTTGCCATAGGACACAAAAGTTCCGTCCGCTTGTCCACGCGAGCAAGAGGATTTAACGCCGCGGCTCCCGCGACGAGTAGATGTCGATCTTAGCGCAAGCCGCTCGGTAACCGCGGGGACGAGAGCAGCTCCGCGAACACGGCCCAGCGTTTGTCTGGCTGGTTCTCGGCGCCGCCGCTCTTTTCGATGTAAGTGCGCACCATGTCTTCGCCCAAATTGTAATTGATCACGTAGCTGCGGTAATGCTCGATGAACTTCACTCGCTGTTTCGCCCGCGCCGGATCCATTAACGTATATTTTTCCAACCATGTCGCGGTGGCATTCGCGTCGGTCTCCCCGTTCACAAATTTCCGTGCCGCCTTATTGACCGCGTAGCTGAGCTCCTTCGTCAAATCCTGCACCGCGTAATATTCTTCCGCGCGCGCCGGATCGAGCCCTGCCGCCGGCCATAACACCTTCTTCTCGAAATCGAGCCGTTCCGCCTTCGCGAACACGACGTCCTTCCCGAAGTTTGCCGTTCCTTCAGCGACCAGCGATTGCGGAGAATAGAGCGGGTAAACCGTGAACTCCACCCAGCCGCGGTCGCGCACGAGATTTTTTTCGAGCAACGCGTTGTAGACGTGATGGCCAGGATAACCTTCGTGCGCGGCGAGGTCGATTGCGCGATCGATATACGTCGGCAGATCCGTGTTCACCTGAATGACGCTACGGAAATTTCCCTTGTACCAATTGTAACCGCCCCACGGCTTGTTCGTGACGTATTCGACCGTGAAACTTTCGTCCGGTGGAAGATCGACATGTGATTTTGTGCGGGCGCGACATTCCCTGATCGCGAGTTGAAAGACCGCGTCCAGCTTTTCGTTAGGGACAATGAACGCCTTCCGCCACTTCTCGTAGCGCGAGCTCAAGGTACCTTCGCCCGGAATCTCCTTGTCGATCTTGTCGAGCAGCGTTTGGAAGTGCGCTTCCGCAAAAGTCGGCGCTACCGCATCGTAAAGCGCGCGAGATTCGTCATCGAACTTCATCCGCTCCCCTTTCAGGATGCGCACGCGCGCCTGCAGGGCCGCTACCTGTTTCGCAATGTATTCGTGATGCAGGAACGCCATCAATTCCGCAGGAGGCGGACTGCGCAGGAGTGATTCGTGCAGCGTGGCCGCTTCCGCGGCGATCGCATCGAGAGGCTTCTTCTCGTTTTCCGCGGCGACTTTCCACTCCGGCGGCCCGTAATACGCGTCGACGTAATCGGGATCGTGCGGCCCCATCGCGAGGACCAGCTTCACATATTGTTCTGCGTTTTGGTCCTCGGCCGCAACGGCATTCGCCAAACCGAGACAGACGATCACGAACCAACGGATCATATTTACGCAGCCGCGGATCGACGGCGCATGATCGCGCCGCCGAATCCCGGGCGGGAGCAGCCTGCGGTTACTATCGGTTCAACAGATCCTGCGGAACCTTGCCGCCGTTTTCGGCCAGCTTTTTCATTACTTCTTTGTGCAACCACATGTTCATGGTCGCGGAATCATTGGTGTCGCCAGTGTATTTCAAATCCTGCGCGAGCTCTTTGCGCGCGGAGAGACTGCTGTCCATGCCGACGAGTTTCATCAAATCGACGATGGAATGTTTCCAATCGAGTTTTTCCGAATTCTTGGCGGCGAGACCGTCGAGGATCGCGGCAACATCGACATTTTGCGCGGGAGCGCCGGATGAACCAGCGGCGCCGGGTTGCCCTGGGCTGGTGGCAGGAGCCTGACCGGAACCGGCGGCGTGACTGAATATTTTCGACATTAAATTGCTAAAGAGACCCATAACTTATTCTTTCTGTTTCCGATGTTGACCGCTGAAAATGCCTAACTATTGCGCCGCTGGCTGATGAGCCTCGTCGCCGCCATGGTCAGCGCACCCACCACAATGGGATTGCCCAATGCTTTCAGGAACCACGGTTTTTCCGCGACGGTTTGGCGAAGCACTTCCGGATGCTGCGTCCGCGCGTAGTTCATCAGCTTCGCGGCATCACCACTACTCATCTGTCTCGGATCGGTCGAGCCCAGTCCGAGCATGCCGGCGATCTGTCCCAGGCCACCGCCGCCGCCGGAACCGGCTGCGCTCCCGAGCGCACCGAGCAAACCGCCGAGAAGTCCTTCGCGTTGCTCCGGAGAACTTTGCGCGACCGCTTGCTGGGCCGCTTGACGAAATTGATCGTCGGGCAGCGTGCCGAGATGTTCGGCCACGGCATCATGGTAGGCGCCGTTGTTAAACTGGTTGTCTTCCGGCTTCGTCGAGACAAAGCGATCGTGAAATTGCGCCGCTTGTTGTTCGTCGACCGTTCCGCCGCTGCCGAAGCGCTTCATGAAATCATCAACTGTATCTGCCATAAAAAATTCCTCCGCTTGTCGTCTGCACCTTCTATTCGTGCGTGTAGGTCATCTCGCGTGTGCGCGCATCGAGATGAGCTGTCCCGATCTTGCGCGGCGGATTCGACGGCGCATAGGCGATCACGGTTAAATCCTGGCCGGGAAATTCGGGCGCCATTTGCGAGAGCATCGTCCGCATAAGCGCGGGAATGTTTTGCATCTCCACGCTGCGATCGAGAATTAAGCCCAATTCATTCTGCTCATTCAAGACCGCGCGATTAATCGTGCGATGTTGCGGGTCGGCTTCGCGAATACGATTCAGGAACGCCATCTGCCGCTGCTTCAAGTCCTGCGCATTCGACGATGGCGGCGCCGCGATGGGCGAAGCGGCTGGCGGTTGATCGCAGGAAGCGAGGGTGATTCCCAGCGCGAGTAATAATAGAGGTAGTCTCATCTTGGATTATTCGGCAGCGGCGTGGGCGATCACGACCACGCCATTCTTTATCACACTTTCGATCGCAGAAGCATGCGCAATGTCCTCCAAAGGATTTGCCTTCAGGATAACGAGGTCGGCCAAATATCCCTTGTCGATCTTGCCGAGACGCGCGCCGGTTTCGCCGCCGAAGGTTTTCGACGCGTTAACCGTAGTGCATTGCAAAATTTGCATCGGACTTAATCCCGCTTCCCGCATCAACTGAAACTCGCGGAAAATCGCGGGACCGTGAATGGTGCCGATGTTCCCGGCGTCGGTGCCGGTGGCGATCGTCACCCCGGCGCCCTCCAGCGTTTTCAGATTCTTGAGCGCGATGTCGTAAGTCTTTTTGATTTTATCGAGCGTCGCATTCGGATCGGCGCACGCAGTTTTGATGCGATCGGGAACTTTGTCCGGCGGCAATTTCGTGACGTCGAGCGAGGCGATGACTTCGGGATTGCCCCACGCTTTTTCTTCGGGCGTGAGGTTCAGCTTGTTCGCGAACGTGCGGCCGTAGCGCTCGAATACCACGAGCGTCGGCGTAAGGATCACATGTCGATCTTGCAGCAATTTAACGAAGCGATCGTCGACGAGTTTGTCGGTAATGCTGTGAACGAGAAGGTCCGCGCCCTCTTCAACCGCGGCCCGTGCCGCTTCCAACTCTGTCGCATGCACGGCCACGCGTAATTTCCGCGCGTGACTTTCCTCCATGACCGCGTGCACGACCGGCCGGAATTTCTCCACCGGGTTCTCCGCATTCACGATGTACCAAATTTTGATGTAATCAGGATTTTGCGCGGCCAGTTTGCGCACGAACTCGCGACCTCGCTCCGGCGTGTCGATCTTCACGATCGGCGGATCGCCCAGATCAAGTTGAGGTCGCGAGACACTGGAGATGAGCGGCCCGGCGACGGCAACGCGCGGCGCCTTTGCAGTGGAGTTCGCCAATTTGCGCACATCGAAATTCCACATTGGCCCGCCCACATCGATCACGCTGGTGATGCCGCAACGGAGATAGCGCGCGAACACATCCTCGACGTGCGATTTCACCCACGCCACTTCATCCGCGTACGGACGAATGCTGGTAAGATCGACAGCGTCGGGTCGCGTGAAGAGACCGCCCGATTGAAAGAAATGCACATGCGTGTCGATGTAACCGGGCAGAATGAATTTTCCCGTGCAATCGATTCGCTTCCCTTCGGCCGCACCGCTACCGATTGATACGATCGTGTCCCCGTCGATCGTGATCACCGCGTTCTCGATGATTTTTCCGTCGGCTGGATTAATGGCAGTGCCGCCAACGAGCGACAGTTTTTCCGCGCCCGCTGTCACCACAAGCAACGCCATTAAGATTGCGATTAAAAATTTCATTAGCGTTTCGCTCCCGGTTCGTCCGCGATTTCCAACACGATCTTTCCGCGCGTGTGATGCGTCGCCGCTTGCTCGTCCGCTTTCGCCGCATCGGTAAGTGGAAGCACTTGCGAAACGATCGGTTTGATTTTCTTCTCGTCGATCAACTTTGTGATCTCGGCCAGTTCTTCCGCGTTCGGACGCGCCGCGAGCGACGCGCCGCGAATGCCGCGCTTGTCCAGCTCCGCCTGATCGCACTCCGACACCAGCGTCACGATCATGCCGCCCTTCTTCACCACCGCATAAGAACGCGTGAGCGTGTCGCGCCCGATCGGATCGATCACAAGATCGACATCGTGGGCCACCTCTTCGAATTTTGTTTTCGTGTAATCGATCGCCACGTCGGCGCCGAGTTGTTTGAGCAAATCCTGGTTCGGGGTCGAAGCCGTCGCGATAACCTTCGCGCCACGCTCTTTCGCGATTTGAATCGCAAAACTTCCGACGCCGCCCGAGCCCCCGTGAATCAGCACCGTTTGTCCCTTGTCGATCTTGCCGACGTCGATCAACGCCTGCCACGCCGTCAACGCCGCCAGCGGCACCGCCGCGGCTTCGCTGTAACTCAGCGATTTTGGTTTGAGCGCAGCCTCGCCTTCGTTTGTTAGGCAGTACTCCGCCCAACCACCGCCCCAAAGCAGATACGCATAAACGGCATCGCCAACTTTCAATCGCGTGACCTTCGCGCCGATCTTCTCAACGATTCCCGCCACATCGTAACCCGGAACCAACGGCAAATGCGTTCCGAACTCCTTCGCATATTTGCCGCCGACAATCAGCGGATCGGCCGGATTCACGCCGCTCGCGATCACGCGCACCAGCACTTCATTCTCTTTCGGTTCCGGCACCGGCGCGTCTTCGTATTTCAATACCTCCGGTCCGCCATATTCGTGCGCGACGATCGCCTTCATTCTGCCTGGCGATTGCGCCGACAAGATCGCGACGATCGCTAAACAGAAGAACGCGACAAGCGGATTCCAGATGCGGCTTACCATCCCGCGCGATGTTAGATAACTTTTGCTCGAACATGCAACCCTGCACCGGAAATGCCGACTTAATCGCGTTGATCCGCGACCGAATTCAGAGCGACGGCCCGCAATCATTCGCCTGGTTCATGGAGCAGGCGCTTTATCATCCGCAGCACGGTTACTACAGCTCCGGCCGAGCGAGCATCGGACGTCGCGGCGATTATTTTACGAGTGTCAGCGTCGGCCCGCTCTTTGGTCGATTGCTGGCCGCGCAATTTGCCGAGATGTGGGAACGACTCGGCAAGATCGACAACTTCATTATCGTCGAGCAAGGCGCGCACGACGGCCATTTCGCACGTGATGTGCTCGAGGCAGTGCGCAAAACCGCGCCGGAATTCTTTTCTGCTGTGCGCTATCGCATCATCGAGCCGTTCCAGGTTTTGCAAGATCGACAATCACAAACGCTGGAAGGTTTCCGCGATAAGGTGACGTGGAATAATCCCGAACCGTTCGTCGGTGTTCACTTCTCGAACGAGTTGCTCGACGCGATGCCGATCGATTTGCGCGGGAAGATGGTTGGAATCGACGGCGACAACTTCGTTTTCGTTGAACGACCGCTTGGCGCGAAAGTAAAATCGCCAGCGATTGATTGGATCGACAATCTCGCGACGAAGTTGCAGCGCGGGTTTGTCATCGCGATCGATTACGGATTTCCGCGCGCTGAATTCCGCGAAGTCGTGCAAGCGCTCGCCCAACATCGACATCTTGATTCGCCGTTCGAACAAATCGGCGAGGCGGACATAACCGCGCATATCAATTGGACCGATATCGCAGAACGCGGCGAAGCGAACGGGCTAGGCGTGGCGGGATTCACCGACCAGCATCATTTCCTCACCGGAATTATTTCGGAATGGCCGCGGCTTGCGGAGGATAAAAAATCGAAACGCGCGCTGCAGACCCTGTTGCATCCGGAGATGCTCGGCCGGGCTTTCCAAGTGCTGGCGTTGAATAAAGATGTCGATCTTGCAACGCCGCTGGCGGGCTTCAAGTTTGCCCGCGAGGCCCGGGGTGCGCTCGATCTCTGAACTTTCGGCTTTCGCCGCTGTCCTCCCCTTGGCATTCTGCGCGTCCCACGCGTGAGGAACTATCTTCAGCTTAATCTCAATCTGCTTTACTGGGTCTTCGTTGCGCCGTTTACCGGCCAATTTTTCAAGATCGGTCCAATCTTTCGCCAAATGGTTTTCATCGGGGTGCGCGCAACGCCGATGGTGGCGCTGACCGCGTTCAGCGTTGGCGTGACATTAGCAATGCAGGCAGCGCATTCGCTTCGGCAACTCGGCGCTGAGATCTACGTGCCCGATCTGGTGATGGTGACTTTGTTGCGCGAGATGGGACCGGTGTTGATCGCGGTGATCGTGATCGGGCGCAGCGGATCGGCGGTTGCGGCTGAACTCGGCACCATGAAAGTCTCGGAAGAAATCGAAGCGTTGGAAGTGATGGCGATTAATCCAGTGCAGTATCTGGTCGTGCCGCGATTTCTGGCGATGCTGGTGATGCTGCCGGCGTTGACGATTTTCGGAAACTACATCGGCGTTCTCGGAGGCTGGGCCGTTTGTCGATTCGCGCTCGATTTCAACACCGCGGGCTACATTTTGCGCGCGTTGGAAAGCGCGACGACGTGGGATTTATATACGGGCATGATCAAGAGTGCGATCTTCGCGTGGATCGTGATCACGATCGCGTGCAATGCGGGCCTGCATGTGGAGGGTGGCGCGGAAGGCGTGGGGCAATCGACGACGGCTTCTGTTGTTCAAGCATTGCTCGCCATGTTGGTAACGAACGCGATCCTTACCGGAATCTTTTTCTTTGGAACGTGAACAGAATGACGAAGCGCATAAGAATGAGTCACGGCACGTGCTTTACTTCGTTGCCTTTGTTTCCTTCTGTTTCATCTGACCGCTTCTTCTTTCTGAAACGGAGAGGATGTGAACAGAAGATAACGAAGGAAACGAAGGTAGAATTCTTTGGCGCATGAACGGAAACCTCGAGCCAGTCATTGAAGTTGTCGATCTTGTCCGCAAGTTCGGAAACCGTTCTGTCATCGACAACGTGTCGTTCCAGATCCATCGCGGCGAGACGCTCGTGATCATGGGCGGAAGCGGTTGCGGCAAGAGCACGATGTTGCGGCACATCATCGGTTCGATGAAGCCGACGTCGGGCACAGTGAAAATCTTTGGCGAAGACATCACCCGGATGAACGAACGCGAGATCGCGGGGGTGCGGAAGCGTTTCGGAATGTTGTTTCAATCCGGCGCGTTGCTCGCTTCACTGACGGTCGGAGAAAACGTGGCGCTGCCGTTGTTGCAACACACCAAAAAATCACCGGACGAAATCGAAGAGATCGTGAAACAAAAACTGGAGATGGTCGGATTGCGCGGGTTCGAAAATCTCAAACCGGCGGAGATTAGCGGTGGAATGAAGAAGCGCGTTGGATTGGCGCGTTCGCTTGCGCTCGATCCGGAATTGCTGTTTAGCGACGAGCCGACCTCGGGTTTGGATCCGATTATGACGGCAGTGGTCGATCAACTGACGTTGAAGCTGACGCACGGCAATCACATGACGGCGGTGGTGGTGACGCACGATATGACAAGCGCGTTTCGCATCGCCACCCGCATGATCATGCTGGGCCACGGGTCCATCGTCGCCGCCGGAACGCCGGAAGAAATTCGGACAAGCCCGAATCCGGAAGTGCAGCAATTCATTAACGGCGAAGCGGACGGTCCGATTCCGTTAAATCTTTCGCAGGAAGACCACGAGGATCACCAACACGTGAAGCCGCGACCATTCATTCACGCACGGAATCGCTTCCATCACAAAACGGCATGAAGAAAAACTTATCAGACTACTTCGTCGCGTTGTCCGTCATCGTCTGCAGCATTGTATTGCTCGGCGCGCTCACCATCGCGCTCTCCGGCTATCGATTAAAAAAGCCGACGCGCACTTTGCAGATCAACTATGAGGACGTGACCGGAATTAAGGTGCATTCGGAAGTGCGTTATGCGGGCGCGCCGGCCGGGCGCGTGATCGCGATGCGCCATTTGTCGGCCGATGAGCGCGCAAGATCGACAAACAAACGTGACGCGGTCGTGGTGACGATCCAGCTCGACGAAGGAATTCCGGCGATGCCGGCGGATGTGTCGGCGACGCTGAGCGCAGATACGTTGCTTGCGCCGAAATTCGTCGCGCTTTCCGCGGGAACGCCGGGCGGAAAAACGCTGGCGAACAACTCCGCCATCGAAGGACATCCGGCTTACGGCATCGAGCAGATCACGGCGGCGGCCGGCCCGTTGTTCGATAACGCGAATCGGTTACTCGATACGCTGACCGTCACGGTGACGGACTTGAAAGGCAATCTGAGCGTCTTCATGCCGAAAATTTCGCCTGTGCTCGACACGTTGAAGATCGATCTCGATCAAGTCCAACCGGTGCTAAAAGGATTGAACGATGTCGAGGGCCAGGCCGGAACCGTTCTCGGAACAGCGAACAATTTTATCAGCGCGACCGACAAAAAGTTGCAACAGGAATTGAGCGAATTGCACGTGACGTTGTTGAATTTGAAAGTGATCACGACGCACGCGAAGGCGCTGGTGGATGCGCTGAGCGAAAAACCGAATCGCCTGATCTTCAGCGGGAAAGCGCCCAAGCTGACGCCGGAGGCGGAAATCTTGAAAAGCAACAAGGCGTTGCCAGCGCGGGAGCCGTAGTCGATCCGACCGCGTCTTTACCAACTAAAGAATTGGTATTCGCCTTCGAACCCTTTCAAGGCGAACGCTCCAGCCGGTTGACCTTTCCAGAGAGTTCCCATCTGGGACTGCGCCTCGTAGCTGATCAATGATGGAACGCGCTGAGTGGCCGCGAGCCGCTCCATGCGAAAAAGAAAATTCAGGTCCTGGCCAAGCGCGCTCAATCGGCTCTCGACAAAATCGGACAAAGTTTCAAAAACGTTTTCGGCCGTAAGACCAGGCCAGCCGGAAAGAAACACTAGGCGAATCGCAAGATCGACATCGTCGGGACTTTATCGCCGCGGCCCGAGCCAGCTCATTGTCTCGAACGGAATTGGAAATTGGTTCCCGCTCCGGACGAATGCGCCGGCGGAGCTCGTCCACATCACGCTGCGCCGAATATGACGCGCTAAGATCGACAATCACACCGTCGGCGGTGACGGCGCGGCTGGCGCTGCGCCCGGTTCCGCTGCCGCTTTCTTTTTCGCCGCTGCCGCTGCGGCAGCCGCCGCCAGGTTCGCATCGACTTCGGCTGCTTCGATCGGATGGATCGTGTGATAATAGCCATTCGATTTCGCCAGCTCGCCTTTGCGCATCAGCAACGCGTCGAAGCGTTCGCGTTGGCTTAGCTCGAAAACCTTGTCCATCTTGATCGCTTCGAACGGACAGACTTCCACGCAAATCTGGCAGCTCATGCAAACCGAGATATCGATGTCGAAGGTGGCCGGATAAAACTGCGGCTTGCCCAGGTAATCGGGCTTCTTGTCTTCGCTCTTAATAATATAGATGCACTGCGGCGGGCATTCCTTCTCGCAGATCTTGCAGGCGACACAGCGCAACCCCGCTTCCGCATCGTCAGTGTCGAAAACGAGAAACGGAAAGTTGCGGTAGTTCTCCGGCAGCGGACTGCGCTCTTCCGGATATTGTACCGTCGTTAGGCGATCCTTCTCGAAATAACTTCCGA
>JBDUDM010000041.1:0-17742 GCA_040002925.1 Spartobacteria bacterium
TTGCGACGGGCCGCGCGTTTCCTGACGTTATCTCTGCCTTGGCTGTTTCCCATAAGACTCCAACACTCGCCCGCTTGTTGGGCGGGAGCAACGTGACGAGGACTTCCATCCGACCAATGCAGTCTATCCACCGGTGCCCCGCACGCCGTGTGGTCGTTCTTAGGAGGATTACGGCGTCGGCGTCGCCGTCGGCTTGGGTGGTAGCGTTACCGTTATGGGGGGTTGCGGGGCGCCCTCCTCAATAAATTTTAACCCTGGGGGAATGGTCGAGGTCACTTCTGGTTGGACCTGTGGCGGCGCAGTTCTACCCGGGTTCCCGAAATTAGTTGCCTTGCCCGTGGTTAACCTGGGCGTCGATTTCGGGTTCGCCTTGTATGTCTTAACTGTTCTCGAGACGTGAGTCGATCTGCGAATCACCGATGAAGATTTTGCGCTCTTCGAAATGTGTCTTGGCGCTGGCGTCGGAGTAGGGTTCGCGTCCGCCGGCCGAAAAAAAACTGTCCCCAAAAAGAATGCGAGGAGAAGGCCGACTCCCGCAGCGTCACGAGTTTTAATAAGTTAGGCCCAGATTGTGTGACTTTGGCCTGGGAACGGCAAGGCGATCTTTCAAGGCAATCCCTGAAAATTCATTCTCGAATCCTCCAGCAGGTATCTACCAAGAGCCGGGTTATGATGCAGAATTAATGATGATGGCGAGATTTGAGATTCGGCATGAAGGGACTGGCCCAATTCGTTAGGTAGCGTGCTCAGTGCGAGACGATGTCGATCTCCACGCACCCACCGTAAGCGGCTTACGGTGTAGATTGGTATCGGTCTGATCATCATAAGCCGATTATGATGGATTATAGGTAGCAGCGTAGCGGAACGGTATTAGAAACAGCCGCGCAACTGCCGCGACCTTCCGCTTCCGCGAGCCTTGCCTATTTGCGTTTCGGAATCGGAATCAGCATCGACACCTCACGCTGATATTCCTTGTAGGATTCTCCGTGAATGTTCGCCAGGTCGCGCTCTTCGAATTGGAGCGCGATCAAAATGTAAGCGGTCGTCGCGAAGGCAAAAAGCAGATGCCCCGCGGTCATGGTCGGCGTCGACCAGAACGCGATGATGAAGCCGAGCATGAGTGGGTGCCGCACGATCCGGTAAAACAACGTCTTCCGAAAAACCGGATCGGTGTATTCGATCCCGCGCTGGTGCAAATAAACCTGGCGCACGCCGAAGAGGTCGAAGTGATTGATCAAAAAGGTGCTCAGCAGCACGATCAACCAGCCCAGCCAGAAAAAGCCTAATAACACCGCGCGACCGGCCGAGTTCCGCACATCCCAGATTACTCCGAGCATCGGCTGCCACTTCCAGAAAAGGAGCAGCAGGATCAGACTGGCCAGCAGCACATAAGTACTTCGCTCGACTGTTTTCGGGACGATCCGGGTCCACCACGCTTTGAAACCCGGGCGGGCCATCACGCTATGTTGCACGGCGAACAACCCGAGCAACACCGCGTTGATCAAGATCGCGCGCGCGAAAGAAGCGTTCGGTGGCGAATCGATCGCTTTGGGCACGCCGAAATTTCCCACAAAGCCGATGGCATAGAGAAAAGTGACGAGAAAGATCAGATAACTGACCAGGCCGTAGATGAAAGCGAAGATGCGAGAGTTCATACCAGCTCCTCCAAACGGTTAAGTTTTAATCCGCAGCGATTCTTTTGCTGCGACTGCGAAGAGGATTTTGCCACGCCCGCGCCGCCGGACGCCAGCTTTTATGTGTCGACATTTTGCCGATGTCGACGGCCTGCCTTGTCGTTTGCCGAGTTTCCTCAACAGGACTTGATCTACGGCTTGATTGTCTCGGAGCCGTTTACACCGGAGCGACCACCTTCTCTGATGGCGTCTTGCTTCGCTAACATTCAGCGCTTTTGCCTTCCAAAAAACGCGCGAAACCGTAGGCTGACTGAAATCGAAAAATTATGGATGAACTCATCAACATCGTTGCTCAGAAAACCGGATTCAGTCAGGACGATTCACGGAAAGCCGTGGAAGCGGTCGTCAGCGCATTGAAGGCGAAACTGCCGGCGCCGATGGCGGCGCACTTGGAGTCTTTTCTCAGTGGTGGCGGCGGATTAGGCGCGCTGGAAGGGCAGGCTGGCGAGATGCTGAAAGGCAAGCTCGGCGGTTTATTTGGCGGTAACGGCTAACTCCATACCAAGATCGCGGCGGAGGACATACCCTCTCGCGAAAATCATCGCTATCCCAGCGGCGGGCCGTCATCCTGAGATTGTTCGGAAGCAAATCTCGGAGACTTAAAAAATATGTTTCATTTAATCTGGTACATCCTCGTCGGTCTCATCGCCGGAGTTATCGCCAAATCGGTCATGCACGCGCATATGACCATTTTTTGGACGATCGTGCTTGGGATCATCGGCTCGATCATCGGCGGCGCGGTCACGCACATGTTCGCGCGACCGGCGAACGAACGTTACCACCCGGCCGGGCTCATCTTCTCGACCCTGGGAGCCATCATCGTCCTCTTCGCCTGCTACAAGCTGAAGATCCATTTCCCCAGCGTGAAATAGGCCGCGCTGAGGTCCTAAACTGTCGACGCGGACTGCGTTCCCGCAGGCTGTCTTGCAAATTGAATGGCGCGAGGCCAAGTAGGTCGCGATGTATTCAACCAAATCTTTTGCGGCGCAATCCGCCTCTTCACCATTGGCTCCGTTTTCGTTCGAGCGCCGCGATCCGACGCCGACCGATGTTAAGATCGACATCTTGTTCTGCGGCGTCTGCCATTCCGATCTTCACACCGCGCGCAATGAATGGGGCGGTGGCACCAAGTATCCTTGCGTGCCCGGTCACGAGATCGTGGGCCGCGTGGTCGAGGTCGGCAGTGCGGTGAAAAATTTCAAAGTGGACGCTCAGGTGGCGGTCGGGTGCATGGTCGATTCAGATCGCGTGTGTGAGAATTGCCGGGCTGATCTCGAGCAATTTTGTGAGAGCGGGGCGACTTTCACCTACAACAGCGTCGATAAGCATACCGACGGCGTGACCTATGGCGGATACTCCAAGAGCATCGTGGTCGACCAGGATTTCGTGCTGCGGCTTCCCGATAAATTGGATCCGGCGGCGGCGGCGCCACTTCTCTGCGCAGGGATCACGACTTATTCGCCGCTGCGGCAATGGAAGGTGGGCAAAGGTAAAAAGGTGGGCGTGGTCGGGCTGGGTGGGCTCGGGCACATGGCGTTAAAATTCGCGCACGCATTCGGCGCCGAGGTGGTGCTGTTCACGACCTCGCCCGGGAAAACGGACGACGCGAAACGGTTAGGCGCAGATGAGGTGGTGATTTCGAAAAACGAAGAGGAGATGAAGAAACACGAGAAGAGTTTCGATTTCATCATCGACTGCGTTTCGGCGAAACACGATATCGGCGTTTACCTCACGCTGCTGAAACGCGATGGGGTGTTGACGCTGGTGGGCGTGCCGCCGGAGCCGGCGGCGCTCAATGTGTTCAATCTCATCATGCCGCGGCGGCAATTAGCGGGATCGCTCATCGGCGGAATCGCGGAGACGCAGGAGATGCTGGATTTCTGCGCGGAGCACGGAATCACCTGCGATATCGAATTGATCAAGATCGACAAAATCAATGAAGCCTACGAGCGAATGCTGAAGAGCGACGTGAAATACCGTTTCGTCATCGATATGGCGTCGCTGCCCGGCTAGAGGCGAGCTGGGAGCGGAGTAGGCGGTTCAGTTATTCGTTATCGGTGATTGGCTAATTAGGGGCGAATTTGAAAACAAAAAAAAACCGCCAGGTTTGCACCCGGCGGCTTTTGTTTTGTGAATTGTTGTTAGGCTGGTTTATGCCAGATCAAGCGAATCGAGCGTGGGCTCGTCGATGGCCGCGGTCGGGGTAAGACCGGCATCGGCTTGATAGGCGGCAAGAGCCTGGCGCGTTAACGGGCCGAGCAATCCGTCCACTTCACCTCGGTAATAGCCTTGCGACTGCAAGATCGCTTGCACGTCGGCAATGACTCTGTCCGGCGGGACGGCACGGCGGCCGGCGTAGATCGGTCCATCGTAAGCGTAGTATTGCGCGGAGTTATTATAACCCCAGGCTGGATACCAGTAGCCGCTGTTAAAGTAATAAGCGCCGCCGCCGATGATCTCGACGCGCGAATAACGCGATTGATACCAACCCTGGTCGTGAAACTCCGGGCGGTAGGAACGGAACACGGTATATCTTTCACCCTGCCAACGATCGGACCCTTCGATGCGGTAATTCTGATTGAAGGTGACCGTGGGGATTATGTTCGGCCTTGCCTGCGCGCGAAAACTCTCATGCTCGGTCTTGATTTTTAGAACGGTCTGTTGATCGACCTTTTGCACCTTGCCTTTGCGGAGCTTCTGCACGTCCGCACTGTTCGGATCGATAACCTGCGTGCTGGCCGCAGTGTTCGATTGAACTGCGGTGTTGGTTTGCACGGGGGCAGTCGCGGAGACTGCGGCAGCCGGAGTCGGGGAAGCGGATGCGGCGGCTACAGGCGCCGCAGTGGCGGTGGCAGCGGCAACCGGAGCCGCTGTTGCGGCCGGCTTGTTCGCGTTCGCAGCGTCGCGACCTCTCTTGCCGCGTCCGCCTTTTCCTTTGGCGTTCGCATCGACCGTGGTGCCGGTCGGAGCGCTGCCATTGACGGCACCTGCCGCGTTTGGATCGACACCGGTAGGGCCAGTGGCACCAGTGACGTCAGCGCGGTTGCGTTTACCCTTTCCGCCACGGCCTTTGCCGGTGGCGTCGGTGGATTGCGTCGTTGGGCCGGTCGCGCCGGTTGGGCCGGTCGCCTGTCCGGAAGCTTTTGCTTCGGCCCGCGCCGCTTTACGTGCGCCGCGACCTTCTTTTCCGGCCGGCTTCGCCTCAGTGGTGGTGGTGGTGGCGGCGCCGGTGGCTCCTTGGGCTCCGACTTCCGCTTTCGCCGCCTTATCCTTTTTCGGATTTGGCGATTCATCCTGGGCCATCACGCTGGCGGCCAGCGTCAATGAGCAGGTTAGCAATAGTGTTATAAATTTCTTCATCTTATCCTTTGTCGTTACTGGACGGGATTTATTCACATCTTCTGAGCGCTCGTTGACGGATCCGATTTCCCCGGGATTAATTGTCGATCTTGCCAGCAGCCGTCGAAATCAGAGTTTGCGCTCGTTAACGGAAACGATTTGCAGATCTTCGCCGAGCACTTCCAGCAGCAACGTTTTCTGAACTTTGCCGGACGAATGTTTGGCGCCGTTCGCTAATTCGAAGCGAAGCGGAAACGTGGCGAGCAGCCGGCTGTCGGGACGAACCTCTACCTTCACGTCACCCGCCAGCCAGAAACGGCGTTGCGGCCAACGCGCGGCGTATCGTTTCAAGTCCGTCGCGATTTTTTCGCGATCGACAATCCCGCTGTCGAAATAACGGACGCGATCGGCGAAGAATTCCAGCTCGGCGCCGACCTGTGGATCAAGACCGGCCAGCACAAAGGCGCCGACGTAATCGCGGACACGTTCCGGATCGAGCAAGAACAAATCTTTGTTTCCTGGTTCCATCGGCTCAAGCAGTTTCGTCGGGGAATCGGATTGCGCCGCGGTTTGCTCGCTGCGCGGCGTTTTCGGCGATGTAGTCGCGGCCGGACGTTTGCGCCCATCGTTGAGTTTATTCAGAAATTGGGTGTCGCTTTTGCGTAAGCGCCGCCACGTATCGCCGTCCGGTGGCGCGGACGAACTGCCGGCCACAACTTCCGGCACAACCCCGAGAGATTTGCTGGTCTCTTCATTCAAGTTGCTGGTGATCTGCAAGCCATGGCGGATTTGATAGCGCGCCAGCGCGGCCGAGAAATCATTGCTCAACACACCATCCGTTTCGCCGAAGTAAAATCCTTCCGCCTTCAACTTCGTTTGCGCGGCGCGCACATTGTCGCTCATGGTGGCCGCGTCGAGAAATGTGAAGCTGAGCGCAAACAAGAAAAGGGAAAGCGTCTTCATAACAACACATCGGATATCGCCGGCCGCTTGCGTGCGAAGGGGCGCGGGCTGTGATTGTCGATCTTGCCCAAAGAATGGAAGATGAGCGACGATAAAGCCTAACGACTTTCCTTCGAACCGATCTCGATCAGGCGCTTGGTCAAGAAAACCAGTCCGGCCATCTGCACCCATTCGGAGACGATGTTGCCGACGACCTGTCCCCATTTGCTGTCGGTATCCATTCTGATGAACAGGATGGCCCAGCCGATCCCGGTGATGAGGAGAAAGATTAGAAGCGAGTGGCGATGCAAAAAATCGAGCCAGGGAAAGCGCTCTTTCCCTTTCACCGGCCGGCTCTCAGCCGGATCAACTTCGTAAAGAAATTTCGTTCCCAAAATGATGACGACCGATCCACTCCAATCGGCGATGGCGTTCCCGAAAAAAGAGCCGAGATGCGTTTTCGAATCCAGAAAACGATAACCGACCAGCCAGACGATCAAGAGCCCGACCGCGACAATACTGAGTGAGTGCCGCGCGAGTAAACGGTCGGCCTTGTGTTTGGATTTGGCCATGGATGGGATTTGGAAGATAGGAGATCGGAAAGCGGAGCGGTCAGCGTTTCCGCAGACGCTTGAGGAGTTTGCGCAGGCGTTGCGTGGTCGCATCACGATCGAGTTGGCTCGATGCGAGATCGAGCACCAATTCTTCCCATTCATCCGTGGGCAACTTTTCCTCCGGAAGAAGACCGTTGTTCTCCAGGAAAACCAGACACGCGGCCAGCGCAGTGCGCTTGTTCCCGTCGATGAAGGCGTGGTTGCGGCAAATATAAAACAGATAGGCGGCGCCAATTTCAATCGGATCCGATATGAGCGGCTGTCCCATCATGGTTGCCTGGGGCGCAGCCACCGCCGATTCAAGCAACGCTTCATCGCGGATGCCGCGTGCCCCGCCATGCGCTGCCAGAACTTCGGCGTGAATCGCCTTCACCGCCGAAACGCTGAGATGCCGGATGGTGGTACTCAAGACAAGCGCTTGAACAAAGCAGTATTCTTCTTGATCAGACGCCGGGCCGTCGCAGCCGCTGCTTTGTCTGGAATCGAAGGTCGAACGGGCGTGAGAACAATCGATCCGCCGTCGTGGACCGAAACCGTGAATTGATCGCCCACTTTTACCCGGGCGAGGTCCAGGAGCGCGGCGTCGAAGATAATTCCCTGCGAGTTTCCGATCTTTGAAATGGTTTTGGTCACGACGTAATACTATGTTTTACGACGCGAACTGGCAAACAGGATTTCGCGTCGTGTCAGGGACGCGCGCCGTCAATCGCACTCGAACGGCGCGGCGAAGCAATCGTCTCGGCCCTTGTCGATCTTTGCGCGGTCAGGCGCCGCGCCTGCACGATGATCGCGCCGGCGCTGCAAGATCTAATAAGACTGGTGTCGGCCGGCAACCCGCCTGCGCGCATCATGCGCGCGGTCCAGGTATCGCAGGTATTCATGAAATAATAGCGACCACGAGCTGCGTAGAATCTGCTCGTTTCGCCATATAGTCCGCGCCCCAGCGGAAGTGCACGGCTATTGTTATCACGCTCGAAACTATCGCCGAGCGCACGACACAGACTAACGAACTCAGTCCTGCTGCATGTGACTCGCACCAGCGCGCTCCAAGGCAATGCGCGCGCAAGTGGCGGATTCAAACCGACGACATGAAGGACACTTGGTCCGGGCAGAGCGGCCGCGTCGAAAGCCATGGCTATGCCGGGATGCGGAGCCATGTAGAATTTTCGATCGCCCCAACCAAGCTCCAGATATCGATAACGAGCGAAGGTCTGCTCAGCCACGTCGCGCGGCCATAGGCCCTTCGGAATTTCCGCGCGCGGGACGATAATGCTGGTGTGCCATCCGTGACTGCCGACGTAGAAGGCAAGGTCTGAGCAGGAACCCGAAGCGATAACGCAAAAACAAAAACTGAGAGCGCACAAGATCGACAACCAACACCGGCGACGGGTTTGCCCAATCGGCCATCGAAAGCGTAACTTTCGTGATGAATTCCTCATGGTTAACGTAACAAAAACGCACCGGACGAGACGGTCGTTAGGCAAATCACGAAGCGACCGCCGGCTCGGGGTGGAATTTTCGCCAGTAACGGATGCCGGCCGTGACCGCCATGGCGCTCGGATCAGCCGTTTCGTAATCGATCACTTCCTCTTCGGTGGCGCCGTGCTGGCGAAGATCGACATGTTCATAGTCGGCAAAGGGACCGATCAGCTGGCTTTCCTCGAAACCGCCGCGCACTTTTTCGCGGAACCATTCCGACCAGCGAGTGACGCGCTCGTCGACCGCGTCGAGATGGGCGGAGACTGAGCCTTCGACTTTGCCGAAGTGCGGCAGATAGAGATGCGCCGCATTCAACGCGCGGATTTTCGCGATCGATTCGTGCCACGATTCGATGTGCAACTCGGGCGGGACGAACGGCGGAATGGGCGGGCCGTGACCAATCCGGACGCCGGCGATATCGCCACCGAAGACGTGATCTTCCCAATGATAAACGTGATGATGACTGGTGTGGCCGGGCGTGGCGATGGCGCGAATCTCGAATTGGCCGGCACGAACGACATCGTTGTCTTCGAGAACTTTGACCCGCTCCGCCGGGACGGGCGCGAGCCGGCCCCAAAGCCGCGGCATGTCGTCGCCGAAAATGCGCGTGGCGGACTCGATCAGTTTTGTCGGATCGATCAGATGCGGCGCGCCACGCGAGTGGACGTAGATGGTCGCGCCCAATTCGGCGAAACGAAACGCGGCGCCGGCGTGATCGAAATGAATGTGACTTAAAAAAACGTGGCGGACGTCGTTAGGGGAAAAACCGGCTTTGGTAAGATCGACAATTACATTGTCGAAGGTTGATTCCGGACCGGTATCGAAAAGGGCAATGCCTTCGTTTGTCTCCAGCGCGGTGGCCGCGATGATGTTGGGGCGACCGAGCTGACGCGTATCGAGAACGTGAAGCATGACGAGCAGGATCCGAGTTAGCGTCGCTTCAGGCCGAGCATCGCCACGAGGTTCGGAGGCACAGGGCTTTTGTCGTCGTGTCGAATCTGCGTGGTCGCGCCGGTCGCGGTGTCGGTCTCGACCGCTTGATAGTCCGCGAAGGTCCATTCGCCGTCGCGATATTCGGCCGTGAGAATAAATTCCGTGCCTTTGGTCGTGGTCGCGGTGCCGGGATCAACAATGTTCTCGTTACCGCGAATGACCGCCGTCCACGGAGTAATGGCTGAGGAAGATGCAGCGACGGCATAAGAGACGTCGTAATACGACGCATTGAGCGGTGCGGTCGCACTCGCCGGTAATGTCTCGATCTTTTGCTTTAATTCCGCGGCGGCTTTATCGCGCGAGACCAGATCGGATGCAGGCGACGCGGCGCGGGCCGACGATGGGTTTGTTTCGCTTGGTTTTGAATTCCAGAAATAAAGCGCGATCGCAGCGACTACAATCGACGCGCCACAGAGCGCGCCGATAACGAATCGCCGATCCCACATTCCTGCGGCGGCAGTAGGTCGGGACGCGGGTGTGGTGATCGCGGCTGGTGTTTCCGGAATCGGATTCCACGCATCAGCGCCCAGCAGATCCGGCAGAGGCAGCCAGCCCTCCATTCCCTCGTGCCAGTAATAATCCGTGGCCTGCAGTTCTCCGGTTCGCGCCAGTTTCTCTATGTCAGCGCGAGGAAAATGACCGATCTCGACGGCGTCGCGCACGATGTAGACGTCCATACTCAACTAAGCCCGTAGCGATGCATGAGCTGTTGGCGGATTTCAGTTTGCAACGCGGGGTTGAGACGCAGAAGCAATTTCTCGCGATGAGCTCCGTCCATCGCGGCCAATTCCGCAAGGTATTTATCTCGCGTTTTCTTTTTGTCGTAACGACTCCAGCCGATGCCGCCGGCCAGGAGAGCGCTGAGCGTCCAAAGGACGATGTGAGTCGTGGTGACCACTCGCCGGAAATAATGACGGAAAGATCGACAAGGATGAAGTAGAAACCGTGGCGAGAATTTCTCAGCTGAGAAATTCCGCGATGGGCTCAATCGGTTCGATGTGCGCGCAGAAAATTTTGAACGCGGCCAGGATCGGCACGGCCAGGATGACGCCGGCAATCCCCCACATCCAACCCCAGAAAGTCAGCGATAACAGGACCATTACGGGATTGAGCGTGAGCGAGCGGCCCATCACCCATGGAGTGATGAAGTTTCCCTCCAGCATCGCGAAGGCCAGATACATGCCCGGGAAAACCAGTGCGTAACCGAAGCTGTCAAAACTCAGGACGGCGCCGAGGGTCATGCAAATGATGCCGGTCAGGGCCCCGAGATACGGAACGAAATTTAAAACGGCAACCATCGCGCCCCACATGATCGAATTGCGTAAGCCGAGCAATCCGGCGGTGCCGCCGACGACAACGCCGAGGCCGATATTGATCATGGTGACGGTCAGCAGATAACGCGAGACCTGCGCCTCGATCTCGTGCGCGATGGATACGGCGCGTTTTTTATCGGCCAGCGTGGGCAAGAGCTTGATTAGTTTCGTTAGGAAAACGCCGTCGTAGGCGAGAAGAAAGTAGAGGAGGATCAAAAGCATGACCGCGCTAACGAGCAGTTCCGGTGTCCGGGAAAGGAGAGTGTCCGCAATGGGATGGCGTTTCACTTCGACGGCAGCCTTCGCTGGCGCGTTGTCCGGCGTCGTCAGTTTATCGATCTCGCCGCTGGCTTTCGCCACGCTCTGCATCGGTTGCCGAAACGGGGTCAGCTTCGATTGCAGCTGCCGCAAACTGTAGGGCGCCTTTTCCAGCCAACCCGCCGCGGGCGCAGCCAAAAACGAAACCGCATAAGCGGTTACCCCGACGAGCGTGAGCAGAATCAGCGCCGAACCGATCGGCGTCCCGATGTGAAGACGCGCCATTCCCCGCACGATCGGTCGCAACAAATAGCTGAGCATCAGCGCGAGCACGAGCGGCAACAGCAGCGACCGCATGAAATACATTGTGTAAAAGATCGACAAGATGAAGAGCCCGGTCAGCGCGAGCGACCGGATGTCGAAAGGTCTCCGCATCAAATCGTGCATGCGCAGGCGCGTTATCGGAGCGACGGTCTCGGGTTGGCCGTTGCTGCCAGAACTGCTTGCCGGAGACAAAGGCGATGGAGGCGTTGCATCCATTTAATAATGAATCGCGTTTGGTGTGACTTTCACGGGCGAAACAGGCTAGCAAAAATAGAAACTGAATTAGACTACCAGCAAGCTGGGTCTGGATGTTATTGTCGCTGGCGTATTCGCGGTGTTGTTTTTTAACGGAATATTTTTATGAATCGAACCAGTTTTGTTTCGCGCTATGCGATGATCATCGGAGCATTGCTGCTCATCGAAGGTGTTTGGGAACTATTTAGTCCCGTCGTGTTCGGGATTTTGACGAGCAACACCTTGCACGGAGTGATCCACATCGTTCTCGGTATCGCAGGACTATGGTCGGGATGGCGTGGCTGTGGACGCGGCTTTGCCATTTTTCTCGGTCTGCTTTTGATCGTCGTCGGGATTTGTTGGTTCGTTCCTGCGGGGAATGAATTAGTGGTGCGGTTTTTCAACCTGAATCAGGCGGTTGCGGTAGTGAACCTCATCGTCGGCGCGGTTTCATTGCTGGTCGCACTCACTTCGCGCAGAGCAGCTTCATTAGAGACAAGCTGAACGTCGGCCCGGCGGAATCGTGGCGACTGGCCATTCTCGCGCGAAATAGCGGACGGTTGTCGCCGCGTCACTTCTTCGCGTTGCGCGGATCGTCGGCGGGATTGACGTACTTGATTTCGAACGGTCCTTCGCTCTGGACCTGCAGGATGCACTCCTCTGTCGTCCAGACAAAATGCGCCATTCCCGCCGGTAACACCGCGAAAGTGCCCGGCGTAATTTCCCGTCCAGCCGCTTCGTCAAACTTTTCGCCCATACCTACATGTAACGTTCCGGAAATAACAGTGAGCCGTTCGGCCATGGGATGCGTGTGCGGCGCGATTTTGTAACCCGCCGGCGATTTCATGCGCACGGTAAAGGAGCCTTTCTCCTTCGGGTTACCGTCTAACACCACGCTCTTGCTTCCGGGTGGAAACGCGGGCGAGGCGTCGGTCCATTGCAGATCGGCTGGCGCAAAAATCTTGTGCTCTTTTTCCTGAGCCACCGCCGCTAAAGCGGAAAAGCCCACCATGAAGCCGAAAAATAATGCGGTGTTTTTCATAATATTTTCTCCGGTATGTAGATGTCGATCTTGCGCGAAGAAATCATTTTCTGATTTCAGCGCACGCGATGCAAGAGCGAAGCTACGGAGGTCCCAGCAGGGTGCCGCGGCATTTCGCGCTGCCGCAGTGACAGGCGCATTCAAGTTCCAGCTCTTTCGTTCGCGGTTCGTCCACCTGCAGCGCGTAATCGTAGAAAAGTTCCTCGCCCGCCGGAATGTCGCGCAAGGCGTAAATGTAAACGCGATCCTCCTCGTCTTCGATCGCTTCGCAATTCGGATCGCAGGAATGATTGATCCAGCGCGCTTCGTTGCCCCCCATCTCCGGATCGATCACATAAATCCCGTCATCGAGTCCGAACAAAAAGGTGTGCGGATCGTCCGGATCCTCCTCCACTTCTTTCCACAGCACGCGGGCGCCGGTGTACTCGATGATCTCGGTGCCTTTGGCGATCGGCTGCGCCGCATAGACACCGTGGCCGTGAATGCGAGACACCCGTACTTCCAAAAGCATTGAGGATTCACCGGCCGACTTGGGCTCGATCACTTTGTCAGTCATGTACTTAGAGATTCGCATCTCGCGTCACCATTTGCTGTAGCGCGGAGATTTTCAATTGAGCATTAGGAGAAAACGCGTTTCTGGACGATAATACACGAAGCGTCAGAAGCCCCTCTTCGGCAGTTGCCGTTGCCACCCACGCTGTCCGTTCACACCTTATGAAAGCCGAACTCGTTAGAGCCGCCTCCGAAATCGTTCCCAGTCAGCAAATTCTCGTCAACATGGTCTCGCGCCGCGTGCGTCAGCTCACCATGGGACATCGTCCATTAGTGGAATTCGCGCCCGGCCTCGGCCATGCCGATGTCGCTCTCAGCGAAATCGCCCAAGGCAAATTGACCTACGAATCCACCTTCGGTCAGAATGACAAAACGGCTGAGACGACGACCGCCACGGCAGAAGTGGTGCAGTTTCCCGCAGCCACGCCTGCGGCGAAGAAGACCGCCGCGAAGAAAAAAGCAGCGTAATTTTTCGGCGCGAGTTCCGCGCGCCATGTCGATCTTGCGCGAAGCGCGCGCCCGTTACGGATGCGGACTGGGCGACGCGCTCGCAGCGGGGCTAACGCCGGTTTTAATGTCGAACTGCGAATTCGTTGCCGGCGGATTCGGGATTGCGATGTGCGAAGCGGATGGCTGGACTTCTGAGTTCTTCGCCTTGTCCGATTTGGCCTGCGTGTTGGCGGCCGGTCTTTCTGTTATCGGGGCGTCGATGCTGACGTCCAGAAAACTCTTCTTAAAAACTCCTGTCGGCTCCGTTGCATCCGCACTTCCGTCTTTCGTCTTTCTGATCCGTCCGGGCTTTGATGAATTGGTCACGATCACTCGTTCACCATTCTTCCCGAAATTAATTTTTCCTCGTGCCTCCCCCTTGCCATACGGATTGGCCTCCGGTTTCTCCTTTGTGCCGGACTTATCGTAAACCGTCTTAGGCGCATCCGCTTCCGGACCCGTTTCGCTATCGGCAGGTCTCGTACTGAGAGGAGCATTCCGCACTTGATCGCTGGTCGCTCCCGAGTTGCTGGGGGTTGAGCTTTGGCCGAACCCGAGTTGGACCGTTAGCAGAATCGCGCCTGCGCCGATCGAAAAGGCGAGGCCAGAAAGGGCAATGAATCTCTTCATGGAGGGCGCTAATTATCGCATCGCGTTAGCTTGCTGCAACCGTCAAGCCTAGCTCTCACGCACAACATCCCCCGCTTTCTTGTCGTCGCGCAATCCGAGGAAGACCGGCTGACGCAGCTTCGCGTCCCGCGTCCACTCGGCGAACTTAGTCTGCGCGACGTAAATCGGATTGATCCACGTGCAACGGCGCATTTCCGCCGGTGTGACGCCCTGCACCCATTTGCCCCCTTGCTTCGATGGCAAATCCGCGAATGGACAATCGGTCCGTTCCTTTTCGCGAAATTTCTTGTGCAAGATCGACAATGTCTTCGAATCGAAGCCCGTGCCGACTTTCCCGGCAAACAACAAGCGCTTGCCCTTCTTCTTCTCGTAGTAGCCGACCAAGACCGCGCCGAAATGTTTTCGCGCTCCCGCCGGCGGAGTGAATCCGCCAATGACGAACTCCTGCTCGTTCAGGCATTTTAATTTGATCCACGCGCCGCTGCGCCGCCCCGATTCGTAAACGGACTCGCGCAGTTTTCCGATCAAGCCTTCCAGACCGCGGCGCTTCACTTCCGCGAGTAACACCTTCGCCTCACCGCCGATCTCACCCGAGTAACGAATCGGATCGCCGACGCCTTCGGATATCTTCGCCAGTAACTCCTTCCGCTGCGTGAGCGGAAGCTGGAGCAGGCTCTTGCCATTCAGTTGAAGCAAATCGAAAACGTAAAAGCACACTGGCGCCTTGCGGCCTTCCATCTCCAGCGATTGCAGCAACTGGAACGACGATCTCCCCGCATCATCCAGCGCCACCACTTCGCCATCGATGACGCATTGCAAGATCGACAATTCCTTTATCGCGTTCGCGACCTCCGGAAACCGGCTGCGCAGATCATTTCCATTCCGCGAAATCAAACTTATCTTGTCGCCGTCTTTCACGGCGCAGGCGCGGATGCCGTCGAACTTCAGCTCATAAATCCAGTCGCCCGCTGTCGGCGGCTCCTCCAGCAACCGCGGCTTCATCGGGTCGACAAAACGCGGCTTGCCCGATGGAAGATCGATCCCGCTAAGATCGACAACCTCATTTGACGACGATGTCGATCTTGCGCGCGCTAATTTATTTTTCTTTGCGCGCGGCTCTTTTTTTTTTCGCGCCGCCTGCACCCGACGTTTCAATGTCGATCTTGCACCAGTATCGGAATCGGCGCGATTTGACTGCCACTCGGCATCGCGGTCGCCCGCGATCTCTTTCATGCTGCGGCCCGTCTTCGCGGATTCATCGTCACGCTTCTTCGACAGCGCCTTGATGCTCGATCCCGCCTTCAACAACAGCCACTGATTCTTTTCTTCGTTACTACGGATGCGAATGAGCGCCCATTCCCCTTTGGCTTTTTCGCCGTCGAGCACGAGATGCAGCCGCCCATCACGTAACGCCTTCTGTGGCTGTTCGCCGTAGACGTAATACTTCCCGCGGTCCCACACCATGACCGTGCCCCCGCCGTATTGTCCTTTGGGAATGATTCCCTCAAACGTGGCGTAATCGACCGGATGATCCTCCACTTCCACTGCGAGATGTTTCTCTCCCTGCGTCCACGGCAGTCCTTTTGGAACGGCCCATGATTTCAGAACGCCATCCATCTCCAGGCGAAAATCGTAGTGCAATCGACTGGCATCGTGTTTCTGAATTACGAACCGCGATGCGCCTTTCAACGCTTTCGGCAAAGGCTTGCCGCCTTTCGGTTCGGCCGTTAGGCCAAAATCGCGCTTCCGCTTATATTCAGTGAGTCCCATTGCAATTAGAATTTAGCGATATAAACGAAAACGCCACTGCAACCCGAAGGGCGGCAGTGGCGTTAAATTTTTCTAAGTTCGCTTAGCGTCGGCGCGAGCTGGTCGCTCCCACTTCTTCGTCTTCCGCGAGAGCCCCAGGATTCACGATCTCTTCGGCAAGTTCGTTCAACGTCTTATCGGCTTCGCCTTCTTCGTCGAGCGTCTGTTGCAACAACTCGACCGCTTCATCTTCACCGAGCAGACTCGCCCAGGTCCGGACGGTGCCGTAGCTGGCGATCTCGTAATGCTCCACCTTTTGCGCAGCCGCGATGATGCCGGCATCGAGAACAGATTCCTCGCCCTCTTCTTCCAGCATCTCGGAGCCTTCTTCGACTAATCCGTTCATCGTTTTGCAAGTTTTACCCTTCGGACTTTCGTCGAGACCTTTAAAAATCTCGTCGAGTCGCGCAACATGTTCTTCGGTTTCGCCGAGATGATCTTCGAAAGCCTGTTTCAACTCGGCCGACGAGGCCGCCTTGGCCATCTTCGGCAACGCTTTCAGCAGTTGATTTTCGGCGCTGTAAATATCGCGGAGTTCTTCCACGTAAAGTTTTTTCAATGTGTCCAGCTTCATAGTAATCCTCCAGTTGTGGTTCTAAGGGCACCCGGAAATTGCTCTCCTGCCCGTGCGAGGCGAAGCCGAAATGGCACCGCTTCTAAAATAAAACGGATGCGCGCGGACGTCTGCGCGTATCTTCCGTGAAGATGTCGATCTAAGCGGCTTGCTCGGCCACTTGCTCAACATTCGCCGGTATCGGCGATTCTTCCGCGAGCGCTTCGCCCACCAGATAGCGAGTGAATCGGCGAATCACGATGTTCTCACCCAGCTCCGCGATCTTCGCTTTCACTAAATCGTTGATCGTCTGATCTGGATTCTTGATGAACCCCTGATCCAGCAAACAGACCGTGCTGTAAAATTTGTCCAACTTACCTTCGACGATCTTCGCCATCACGTTCGCCGGTTTGCCGGTCACTTGTCCTTCGTAAATCGCCCGCTCGGTCGCAATCATTTTCGCCGGAACATCTCCGCGCGTCACATACAACGGATGCGCCGCGGCGATGTGCAGCGTGATGTCCTTCACAAACGCGCGAAAGTTTTCGTTCTTCGCCACGAAGTCCGTTTCGCAATTCACTTCCACGAGCACGCCAACTTTCCCCTGCAAATGAATGTAGGAAGCGACGATGCCTTCTTTGGTCGCACGGGAAGCTTTCTTACTCGCGCCCGCGATTCCCTTTGTCCGCAAAATCGTTTCCGCTTTCTCGAGATCGCCGCCGCTCTCGGTCAGAGCGCGTTTACAATCCATCATGCCTGCGTTCGTTTTCTCGCGCAGTTGCTTGACTAGTTTCGGATCGATTTCGGCCATTGGAAAAAAGTTGAGAGGGTTATGGGTTGAGCAGTTGGGAGGAAACGAGCGAGAGAGTTTCTAAACTACTCAACGACTCAACCTCTCAACGTTTCCGTTAGGCGGAAACCGCTGCCATGTCCAACTGCTCGCGCACGCGCGCTTCGCCGCTCGCGGAGACAATCGCGTCGACCAACTTTTGCAAGACGATGCGAATCGCACGAATGGCGTCGTCATTTCCGGCGATCGGATAGTCGATGACTTCCGGATCGGCGTTCGTATCGACAATTGCCACCACCGGAATACTGAGGCGACGCGCTTCGTTCACTGCATTCCCTTCGCGCGGCGTATCGATGATGACGAGCGCCTGCGGCAACTGCGACATCTCCAGAATGCCATCAAGATTTCGGCGCAACTTCGCCGCTTCGCGATTCAGCGCGGCCAGCTCCTGTTTGCCCATCTTTTTGTACTCGGGCGACTTCTCGATGTCTTCGATATACTTCAAACGACCGATGCTTTTGCGAATCGTTGCGAGATTGGTCAGTGTTCCGCCGAGCCAGCGTTGGTTCACGTAAAATTGTCCACAAGCGACCGCTGCTTCCTTGACCGCTTCCTGTGCCTGCTTCTTGCAGCCGACGAAAAGAATCTTGCCGTTGCGGCGCGTCACATCTTGAAGGAACTCGGTCG
>JBDUDM010000114.1:0-5183 GCA_040002925.1 Spartobacteria bacterium
CGCCGCTTCGTTTCATGCCGCCAAACGGGACGCGCAGGTCGCGCACGAGCCAGCAATTTACCCAGACCGTGCCGGTGTGGATTTGTTCGGCGACGCGATGGGCGCGACTCAGGTTTTGAGTCCACACGCTGGAGGCGAGGCCGTAGTCGGTGTCGTTCGCGTAACCGATCACTTCTT
Source organism: Spartobacteria bacterium (assembly GCA_040002925.1). Taxonomy (GTDB): domain Bacteria; phylum Verrucomicrobiota; class Verrucomicrobiia; order Chthoniobacterales; family UBA10450; genus JAJPGZ01. The sequence continues at coordinate 178 of JBDUDM010000114.1, forward strand.
CTTCGCTGTCGAACGGTGTGATGGTGATGACGGGGCCGAAGATTTCTTCGCGGTTGACGCGACAGGACACCGGCAAATCGGTGATGACGGTCGGCTGGAAGAAGTAACCGGACTGGCAGCGATCGTTAGGCGATTTCGGCGGCGAGCCGCCGAGTGCGATTTTGCCGCCTTCCTTTCGCGCAAGATCGACATAGAACTTTACCTTATCGAGCTGCGGCTTGCTCACGATCGCGCCCTGGTCGGTTTTCTCGTCCAGCGGATCGCCGATTTTTAACTGCGATGCTTTCGCGACGAAGCGCTCGACGAAATCCTGGTAAGCGGAGCGCTCCACGAAGACGCGCGAACCGCACAAACAAACCTGGCCCTGATTCGCGAATGACGAGCGCACGCTGCCAGTGATGGCGGCGTCGAGATCAGCGTCGGCGAAGACGATGTTTGGATTTTTCCCGCCGAGCTCGAGCGAGACTTTCTTGAACAGCGGCGCGCATGTCTCCGCGACTTTGCGACCGGTGACGGTGCCGCCGGTGAAAGAGATGGTGTCGATCTTCGGATGAGCGGTGATGGCGGCGCCGACGTTAGGCCCGGTTCCGTGGACGACGTTGAGGACGCCGTTAGGCAATCCCGCTTCCGCGCAAATTTCGCAGAGTAGAAAGGCGGTCATCGGCGTTAGCTCACTTTGTTTGGCGACGGCGGTGTTGCCGCACGCGATGGCAGGCGCGATTTTCCAGCTCAATAAATAAAGCGGCAAATTCCAGGGCGAAATTAAACCGACGACGCCGCGCGGCTGGCGCAGCGTGTAGTTGAACGCGACGCCGTCGGTGACGTGCGCTTCGTTCTCGGTGTGGAGGATCGCGGTGGCGAAGAAGCGGAAATTGCTGGCCGCTCGCGGAATGTCGAGCGTGCGCGCGAGCGAGATCGGTTTGCCAGTGTCGATCGATTCGGCGCGCGCGAATTTTTCGAGATCGCGCCCGATCAGGTCGGCGATGCGCAGAAGAATGCGTGAACGATCGGCGGCGGGCGTGCGCGACCAATTGGCGAAGGCCTTGTCCGCCGCGATTACCGCAAGATCGACATCTTGCGCGTCGCTATCGGCGACTAACGAGTAGGGCTTGCCGGTGGCGGGTTCGACATTATCCAAATACTTTCTGCCGATGGGCTCGACAAATTGACCGTCGATGAAATTGCGGATGCGGATTGCTTCTGACATTCGACGTTAGCTCGGTGAGGGAGGGATTCGAACCCTCGGTACCCTTTGACAGGTACGGCGCTTTAGCAAAGCGCTGCTTTCGACCACTCAGCCACCTCACCTGAACTGACCGGCGAGAATATCAGAGAGATGCGAGGCTGGTCAAACTTGCGAACAAACTAACAGCGCTATCGCGAGAGTAACGTTCGTTGCAGCAACTGCATCTCCGCCATTTCATTGGCGGTTAAACCTTTCCGCTCCCGTTTTAACGCGAGCCACTCAAAGCGATTGATCATTCGCTGACGGGTGTATGCGGCCGTGCGCTGCGGATAATTTCCTCCGGTCACCAGGTCCATTCGATCGGCCGTCTTTTGCGCCCGCTCGCCCTCGGCCATCTTCTCGCGCAAATGCCGCATTCGCTTCTTGGACCACTGTTGCCGATTACTTCCACCGCCATTGTTCGGCGTACCTCCACCGCTCGAGGTCATTCCCGACCCGCATGCGATTGTCGATGTAACGCCGATGGTGAACAACGCAACAAACGCAATGATATGATTTTTCATGATGTGGTTTCCTTTCTCGGTTTATCGCCGCCGCTCAGATGGAAACTCATCGTGTCGCTCGCAGTCTAACTAGTCCATCCAATTCTACTCCTTCGTTAGCGGCCAGATCGTATGGCCCGTCTGGCGAAATTTAACTTTCGCAAACTCTTAGACGCTGGTTTGCTTCGCGCATGCCGGTCCCGCAGACACAGCGAATCAGCACGCGCGCCACCGGCATCGTCGGCCTCGCGATCCTGAGTAGCCGCGTTCTCGGTCTCGTTCGCGAAATGGTGGTGGCGGCGCTTTTCGGAGCCACCCGCAACATGGATGCTTTTCTGACCGCGTTTCGCGCGCCGAACATGCTGCGCGATTTATTCGCCGAAGGCGCCTTATCGACCGCATTCGTAACCACATTCTCTCGCCGGATCGCCACCGATGGCGACGAATCGGCATGGAAGCTCGCCAGCAAGGTCGCCACGCTCACTGTCATCTTCATGAGCGTGCTGACGCTGCTCGGCATCGTCTTCGCGCCGGCACTCATCAAAATCCTCGCTCCCGGTTTCCCGATCGAGAAAGCCGCGCTCACCATCCAACTCACGCGAATCATGTTTCCTTTCATATTGCTCGTGTCCCTCGCTGCGCTGGCGATGGGAATGTTGAACGCGAAGCACGTTTTCGGCATTCCCGCGATGGCCTCGAGTTTTTTTAATCTCGGGTCGATCGTCGGCGGACTGATGCTCTGCTACTGGCTCGATCCCCAAACTGACTGGCGCCACCCGCATTTCGGCGAGCGCGGTCTTGTCGGCTTATCGATCGCAACATTGATCGGCGGCTTCCTGCAATTGATCGTGCAATTTCCGCCTTTGCATCGCGTCGGATTTCGGTTCCGTCCCGATTTCAACTGGCGCGACTCCGGCGTGCGCACCATTCTCGTCTTGATGGGTCCCGCCACCATCGCCGCCAGCGCCGTGCAGGTGAACGTCGCCGTAAACAGTGGGTTCGCCTCGGCGTTAGGCGACGGGCCCATGACCTGGCTGAACATTGCTTTTCGATTAATGCAATTGCCGCTCGGAATTTTCGGTGTCGCCATCGGCACGGTTACCCTGCCGCTCGTTTCGCGCAGTGCGGCTATCGGAGATATTCCCGCGTTTCGCTCCGCGCTCGCCCACGCCATGCGCCTCGTCATGCTGCTGACCATTCCTGCGGCGATCGGCTTGATCATTCTTGCGCGTCCGATCATTAGCGTCATTTACGAACACGGTCGCTTCGACGCGCACGCGACCGAACAAACTGCGACTGCATTACAATTTTACGCCATCGGACTGGCAGCGTATTCCGCCGTGAAAGTTTTGGCGCCTGCGTTTTACGCGTTGGATAAACGGAATCTTCCGATGCTCGTCAGCATCGGCTCCATTATTGTGAACTTTGCCTTGAACTGGTTCTTTATGTTCAAGATGCACTTGGGCCATCGCGGTCTTGCCCTCTCGACCAGCCTCGTCGCCATCACCAACTTCCTCCTCTTATATATAATGATGCGGCGCTATGCCGAACAGCTGGAGACCGGACGATTGCTGAAGTTGCTCGCCAAGCTTCTCGTCGCCGGCGCAGTTCTCGCGGCCATTTCGTGGTTGGCTTTGCAATTTTTCTTCAGCAGTGCCGCCATGTCGGAGTGGAAAAAGATTGTCGATCTTGCAATCACCATCTCGGTGGGGAGCGTTGCCTTCTTTAGCGTCGCCTTTTTGCTGCGGGTCGACGAAGTGCGCGATGTGACCGGTTTAATCCGACGGCGGTTAGGGCGATAACTGGCCGGACCACGTGCATCCGTGACAGGCGATTGTCGATCTTACGCGGGCCTTCCGATTTGACGCCCGCACCATTCGTGAGCAAATAGCACCTGAATTCACTTCGGGAATACTCTAAGTTCCCGCCCCGCTTTCATGCACATCTACGACGACGATATTTTCCGGATGGCCTGCGCTCAGTTCGAGGTCATTGCCGATTACCTCAACATCGACAAGAACCATCGCGATCGGCTGATGTATCCGAAACGCGCGATTGCCGTCACGCTGCCAGTGCACATGGACGACGGCAGCACCCGGACGTTTCAAGGTTACCGGGTCCAGCATCATCTCACGCTCGGCCCGACCAAAGGCGGCACGCGTTTCGCACCGAACCTCTCGATGGGCGAAACGGCCGCGCTCGCGATGTGGATGAGCTGGAAATGCGCGCTTTCAAATTTGCCGTATGGCGGTGCCAAGGGCGGCGTCGCGTGTGATCCGACGAAACTTTCGCGTAACGAACTCGAGAACGTGTCGCGTCGTTACATGCAGGAAATGATCCCGTTCGTCGGCCCGCATACCGACATCATGGGCCCGGACATGGGGACCAACGAGCAAATCATGGGTTGGTTTATGGACACATATTCGGTCTACCAGGGTTACGCGGTGAGCGAAATCGTGACTGGTAAACCCGTCTCAATCGGCGGCACGGAAGGAAGGCGGGAAGCGACTGGACGCGGTGTCGTCTATCTGGTCGAGCGGGCAATGGACATGTTGAAAATGGATCCCGAAAAATGCACCGCGATCGTGCAGGGATTCGGTAATGTCGGGGCTGTGGCTGCGCTTTCCCTCGCTTATAAAACGGGCGTGAAAGTCGTCGGCATCAGCGATCACACGGCCGCGTTGTACAATTCAAAAGGAATCGACGTGAAGGCGGCCGAGCAACATGTCATCAAAAAAGGCAACCTGCGCGCTTTTGCGCAGGATGATCATGTCGATCCTAACGAATTGCTCACGATGAAGTGCGACATCCTCATCCCTGCAGCAATCGATCGCGTTATCACAGAAAAGAACGCCGGTCAATTGCAGTGCCGGATTCTCGCTGAAGGCGCAAACGGACCGACCTCGCCGGACGCCGACAAGATTCTCGATACGCGCTGGGGCGAAGTCTTCGTCATTCCGGATATCCTTTGCAATGCGGGCGGTGTCATCGTCTCCTACTTCGAATGGGTCCAGGGTTTGCAGAGTTTCCTTTGGACGGAAACGGAAGTGACGGACAAACTCTTCCGTATTCTTGAGCACTCGTTCAGCCAAGTCATCCGTCGCGCCAAGGAGCACAAGGTCTCACATCGCACTGCGGCCATGGCGATCGGAGTGGAGCGCGTCCTTAAAGCGAAAAGCACTCGCGGCTTGTTCCCATAAGTTTCCTCGCATCGCGAAGAACAGCCGGGGACGTGGGTACACAAAAAACCGCACTGCGGAATGAACCACAGTGCGGTT
>JBDUDM010000115.1:0-5129 GCA_040002925.1 Spartobacteria bacterium
CATGAGGCGCGATGCGGACGAGCAGGTCCCAGCCCTCGCGATCGATCCGGCCAAGCACGGTATGCCCGACCGTTGCGGCCTGCGCGGAGCGGTTGCCCCGATCGACCAGCGCCATCTCGCCGAAAAAATTGCGTTCCATTAAGTAGGTCCACGAGTTGATCGTCAGCGCGCAGGTTCGCGATTTCGTGGTCGAACATTTCGAGGTCAATTCCCTCGGACATGTCGATCTTGCCGGCTTGCCCAAAGCGGTCGAACTCTTCGCGGTAACCGGGCCCGCGGACCTAAAAGCCGGCCCGCTCGGCGTTCGAACGGCCTCAGTGTAAGACGGAGCAAATTCCAGCGGTATCGACTCGCTATAGGTGCGAGATCGGTCTATATTTCCGGTCCCCTTTTATGGACGAGCTGAACATCGACAATCTCCACGTCACCATCGCCGATAAGAAAATCGTGCGTGGCCTGAGCCTGCGCATACCCAAGGGTGAAGTGCACGCCATCATGGGACCGAACGGCTCCGGCAAAAGCACGCTCGCCAAAGTTTTGGCCGGGCATCCCGATTACACCGTCACCCAAGGCAAGGTCACGATGGACGGCCAGAATCTTTTCGATATTGAAACCGATGCTCGTGCGCGGGCCGGACTTTTCCTCGCCTTCCAATATCCGAGCGAAATTCCCGGCGTGACTATCGCCAATTTTTTGCGCGCGGCCGTGCAATCGCGTTTGCCTGAAGGCGAAGAACTCGAGGCCACCGATTATTACGCGAATCTTTACGAGAAAATGGAATTGCTCGGGATGGATCGCTCGTTCACCTCGCGTTCGGTCAATGAAGGATTTTCCGGCGGCGAAAAAAAGCGGACCGAGATTTTGCAGATGGCGATGCTCGAACCGAAATACGCCGTGCTCGATGAAACCGATAGCGGTCTCGATATTGATGCGCTCAAAATTGTTGCGCATGGCGTGAACTCGATGCGGGGACCGAACATCGGCATTCTTTTAATCACCCATTACCAGCGACTCCTGAATTACATCGTGCCTGACCACGTGCATGTCATGGTCGCCGGCCGTATTGTGCGGAGCGGTCGCAAAGAGCTCGCACTCGAACTGGAAGAGCGCGGTTATGATTGGGCCCGCGAACAGGAAGCCGCTTTAGCTTAACTTAAGATCGACAATGAAAACTGAAACCAACCGCCCGTCCGGCTCGGACTCAGCCGTCGACATTAACCGCAACATCGGAGACTTCTCCTACGACGTCACCCATCAATACGACGCCGGCACCGGGTTGTCGGAGAAGACCGTCCACTACATCTCCGATCTCAAGGAAGATCCCGATTGGGTCCGCGAATTTCGTCTCAAAGGTCTCAAGACATTTCTGGAAAAGCCCATGCCGACGCATTGGGCGAGCAAGGATCTCGAGGCGATCGATTTCAACAAGATTCGCTACTACCTGAGCGGCGGCACTCAGGCCAAAAAGACTTGGGAAGAAGTTCCTGATGATGTGAAGCGCACGTTCGAGCGGCTCGGCATTCCCGAACAGGAACGCCGGTTTCTCGCCGGCGTCGAAGCGCAGTTCGACAGCGAAGCCGTTTACTCAAACATCAAGAAAGCCGTGGGCGAACAGGGCGTCATTTTCGTTGGATCGACCGAAGGATTGAAAGAGCATCCGGAAATTTTCCGGAAATGGTTCGGCAAAGTCATCCCGATCGGGGACAACAAATTTAGCGCGTTGAACTCCGCCGTCTTCAGCGGCGGATCGTTCATTTACGTGCCGCCTGGAGTGAAGGTAAAGCACCCGCTCCAGGCCTACTTCCGCATCAACGCCGAGAACTTCGGTCAGTTCGAGCGCACCCTTATCATTTGCGACGAAGGCTCGGAGCTGACCTACATGGAAGGTTGCACCGCGCCGAAATTTAACACCGCAACCTTGCACAGCGCCGTCGTCGAGCTGGTGGCGATGAAAGGCGCGAAGCTGCAATACATCACCGTGCAAAACTGGAGCGAGAACGTTTTCAATCTCGTTACCAAACGCGGGATCGCGCACGAAGACGCCGAAGTGAAGTGGATCGATTGCAACATCGGCTCGCGCCTAACGATGAAATATCCGGGCGTGATCATGAAAGGTCGCCGCGCGCGCGGCGAAGTTCTTTCCATCGCGCTCGCCAATGACGGCCAGCATCAGGACACCGGCGCGAAAATGGTCCACGCCGCCGATGAAACGACTTCAAACATTATTTCGAAATCGATCTCGATCGGCACCGGCCGCGCCACTTATCGCGGATTGGTGCACGTGCCGAAGCACCTGAAGAATTGCAAGAACAACACCGAGTGCGACGCGCTCCTCATCAATTCCACTTCGCGCACCGACACCTATCCCGCCATTACCGTGCGCGGCACCGGCAACGCCGTGCAACACGAAGCCAGCGTTAGCCAGGTCAGCGCCGAACAAATCTTCTATATGCAACAGCGCGGCCTAACCGAAGCGCAGGCGATGAGTTTGAGCGTAAACGGATTCGTCAACGATCTCGTCCGCCAATTCCCGATGGAATACAGCGTCGAGCTCAAACGATTGATCGAGCTGGAGATGGAAGGCTCGGTCGGTTAACGCAAGATCGACAATCGCATCATGGCCGCCCCGATTCTCCCGCTGAATGAGATGAGCGCCGAAGAAAAGGTGCGAACAATGGAATCGCTTTGGGAAAGTTTGTCGGCTAATCCCGAAGCGGTTGAGTCGCCGGCGTGGCACGAGGAAGAGTTGCGCGAACGCGAGCGTAAGATCGCATCGGGCGAAACGAAGTTTATCAATTGGGAAGACGCCAAAGCTGATATCCGTCGCCAGACTTCGTGAGGATCGAGATCCTCGCCGAAGCGCGAGATGATTTGCTTTCCGGGTTTCGATTTTACGACCGGCAAGTGCGCGGTCTCGGCCAGAACTTCCGCGATTCGCTCATCGCTGACATTGACGGACTAGCGTTACACGGCGGCGTCCACGCAAAAGTCTTCGGCTATCACCGCAGCTTAAGCAGGCGTTTCCCGTTTGCGATTTACTATCGCGTGGAGGAAAATGTCGTCCGCGTGCGCGCAGTTCTGGACTGCCGCCGAAAGACTTCGTGGATTCGACGAAAGCTTCAGCCTTAAACAAAAGATCGACATGTCATCAGTCGCCCAGGATGAATTAGTCAGCGCGAAAGGAATTCTTTCGGGCCCGGTCGAGTCGCGCGAATTTCCGGACTGGTTTCGCGAACAACAACGCGAAGCCTGGCAACAATTCCAAGCGCTGCCGTCGCCTGCGCGCAAAGATTCGCTCTGGCGTTTTTCCAGTGTCGATCTTCTCGATCTTTCGCCGTTTAAATTCGGCGGCGCTGTTTCCGAGCAAGATCGACAATCGATTGTCGAACGATCACGCGGCCTCGATGAATTCGCGGCGCGTTTAATTTTTGCCGGCGATCAGCTTATTCATCGCGAGATCGTTTCGGAACAGCTGAAGAAACGCGGCGTCATCTTCCAGCCGCTCGAGAGCGCCATGGTCGAGCACGCCGATCTTTTCCGAAAACATTTCATGTCGCAACCGGCCGTTCTTGGCTCGGCCAAGTTCGCCGCGCTGCACAAGGCGCTGGTTTCGTCTGGAACATTTCTTTATGTGCCGCGCGGCGTTGAAGTCGAATCGCCCATTGAAATTTTTCATTGGTTGCACGGCGAGAACGCTTCTGTGTTTCCTCATTTGCTTCTCGTCACCGACGAATTGGCCAAGGTCACGGTCATCGAACACTTCCGCTCGTTAGATCGACAATCGCCGGGTTTTGCCTGCGGCGTGAACGACCTCATCGCCGGGCCGGGCGCGAAAGTCACTTACGTTTGCGCGCAGACTTGGGGCGAAAACGTGCGCGCGTTGCAGATGAACACGACCACGGTCGATCACGACGCCTCGGCCATAAGTCTCAATCTCCATCTCGGCGGAAAATATTCGCGGTTCGAAAGTCTGAGCCGGCTCATCGGCGAAGGCGCGCGCAGCGATCTCCTCGCCGTCTCCGTCGCCGATGGCGACCAGGAATTCGACGCCCGCACATTGCAGGACCATCTCTCGCCGCACACCGCGAGCGATCTCCTTTACAAAAACGCGCTCGACGATCGCGCCCGTTGCACATTCGGCGGGCTCATCCGGGTCGAGCCGCACGCGCATTTCACCGACGCCTATCAAAAGGTGCGCAATCTTCTTTTGAGCGACGATTCCGAAGCGAACTCAATGCCCGGCCTCGAAATTCTGGCCGACAACGTCCGTTGCTCCCACGGCGCCACCTCCGGGCAGGTCGACAAAGACGAACTTTTCTATCTCCGCGCCCGCGGCATTCCCGTCAACGTCGCGCAACGCCTCATCGTCACCGGTTTCTTGAACGAAGTCATTCAACGGCTTGATCAACCGGGGATCGCCGCGCATTTGCATCGGCTAATTGAGGAGAAGTTCGCTAAACGCTAATGTTGAGGCGGCGCCAGGATCACTGGAACAGTTACGTTGGAATCGGAGCTCGCTGTTTGTGCTCGCCACCTTTGCAGAGCCGTAATGGCAGCATCATCTAAGATCGAGCTGCCTGTGCTGCGGATTGTTTCGACACCGATCACGTGCCCATCGCGCCTAAATTTGATTCGAAATTCACCTGTTCCGCGGAGCCGGCGTTGCTGTGCCGCGAACGGATAACTTGGTTGAGGTGCATAAAGCAACTTTCGCTGCGAGAAAGCAGAGGTGCTTCGATTAGCGACGGCAGGCGCCACCACTGGGGGTTCCGTAGCCACGGTCGCCGTCGGCAAGTTAGCGGACGAATTCGGCAGTGGCTGCGGGATAGTAGCAGACGGAACCGGCACAACTTTCGACCGCCAATCTTCGGACGGTGATGCGGCGCTTGATGACGAACTGCCATTTTGCGGATGCCGGAGCGTATCGACGATCACCGGGATAATCATTATTCCGGCCAGCGCACACAAAGCGACCACACATCCATTTGGCTTTTTCTGCGCGGATGGGTAGTGGAAGCGCAGTCGCGATTGGCGGTAACGGTGGTAGCCCTTCTGGCGTGCCGGCGCGCGGATCGTTCCAAGAGCCTGGGACCATATGATCTTTCAACGACCTCTTCCGCCGAGCCCAA
>JBDUDM010000116.1:0-5123 GCA_040002925.1 Spartobacteria bacterium
GCGCTGCTCTCGCATGAGCTGCGCAATCCGCTCTCGCCCGTCATCGCCATGGTGGGCGAGCTGGAAGCGAGCACGCCGGATTCACCGGCCACGCGACAGGCGCTCGAAGTGATTCGTCGCAACGTCGAACTCGAAGCGCGTTTGATCGACGATCTGCTCGACGTCACGCGCATCGCCAAAGGCAAATTGCAACTCACCTTCGAGATCGTTTCGGTGCACGAGATCCTGCAACGCGCTTACGAGATTTGTCGCGAAGACATCGCGGCCAAGAAATTGCAGGTCGAATTTTTATTGCACGCGACGCGCGTGAATGTGGAAGCTGATCCGGCGCGATTGCAGCAGGTCTTTTGGAATCTGATTAAGAACAGCGTGAAGTTCACACCCTCCACCGGTCGGATCACCGTCGAAACCGCTAACCGGTCTAACGACGAGATCGAGGTCCGCGTCACCGACAGCGGCATCGGCATCGAAGCGGACAAGATCGACAAGATCTTCAACGCATTCGAACAAGGCCAAAGTTCGATCACGCGACGGTTTGGCGGCCTCGGTCTCGGTCTCGCCATTTCAAAAGCGATGGTCGATGCGCATGGCGGAAAAATTCGCGTCGAAAGCGCGGGCAAGGATAAGGGATCAACTTTCACGCTTACACTTCGGACGGTGGCGAGCCCGGCGGCGGTAACAAAAGCAAAGGACACGCCGAGACCGGCGGATGGTGCGAAGAAGAAAACCGATTCGCCGCGGCGACGGCTTTTGGTTGTGGACGATCACCACGATACCTGCACCGGCATGAAGATGATGCTGGAACGCCGCGGATACGACGTGACGATCGCGAACACGGCCGATCAGGCCGTGGAGCAAACGCACGCGAAGGAGTTTGATCTTTTGATTAGCGACATCGGTTTGCCCGGCCGCAGCGGTTACGATTTGATGCAGGAGCTGCAAGCCAGCAAAGGATTGCGCGGCATCGCGCTGAGCGGATTCGGGACGGAGGACGATGTCAGTAAAGCGCGCGAGGCCGGATTCTCAGAGCATCTGACCAAGCCGATTAATTTCGATCGGCTGGAAGATGCGATTCAAACCCTGCTCGATCTTGAACCGGCAACGAAGGCGTAAGATCGACAACGGCAAGATCGACATCGACGATGTCGCCGCGTCGCGATGCTACGGACCGTTGCTGGTGCTGACTTCGGAACTGCGACGCTCGGAAGCTTCCTTCATTTCGCGGGAAAGCTTTTCCACTCGCTGCCGCATGATCTTGCCCGCTTTAAATTTCACCGTCGCCCGCGGTGGAATCACAAAACTGCTGCCGGGTTGATTGGGATTGCGACCGACCCGCGGTTTCGTTAAGCGCGGTTGAAAGACGCCGAAATTGCGAAGCTCCACTGCCACGTTCCTGGCCAGGCTGTCCGTAATTTGATCGAGCGTTCGCTGGACCACATCGAAGACCTGGTGTTGCACCATCCCGGTTTGGTTGCTGATCGCGACGACAATATCGCGCTTGGTAAGCTTGCCCATACCTAATAGGAATCGCTCAGCGACGACGCTTTGCGTGGCTCGAATCCCGTAAAATTCGAAAAAATCTTTTCCGGTTAAGTGCCTCCAGGATAGAGGCGGAAGCGCGATCAGTTAGCGCGCGGCAACAGCACGACGCTGGAAAAGCCTTTGCGCGTAATAACTAAGTGCCGTCTGCGCGGCTAATTCTTTCCGGCGACCTTTGAGCTGGCCCTGCACCACGCCTAACTTGGTGAAGACGCCATTCCATTCAGTCTCCATCCGTCGGACTTCTTCGTTGTTTAATTCGCGCACGCCGCGCACGGAAGACGCGCGCTGTAATACGTTCATCGCTTTACCGGATAACTCGCCCAGGATGCTCAACTCGCGCAGCACGTACTCTGTCTCCTGCAAAAGATGATCGCGGATATCGGTGAATTGGCGTTCCTGCTCGGCCGAGATGATCGGCTTCGCTTTGTCCAATCCGTGGTGATCAAATCGTGCAGCTTCTTCCAGTTATCGAGCTGGACGGTGAGCAGACGCAGCTTCGTTTCGAGTTCCCGGTCTCTCATCGCGTTGTGACTAGAGGCTGACGAGTTCCAGCGTCTCGTCGAGCTTCTGCAGATTGTCGATCAAGAGGTGCGCCCACGGCCGGTCGACCGTTTGCTCCTGGCTGATGATTCCTTCTTCAAAATAAAACCGCCCCTGTCGCCAACGGAAAATTTCAGCCACGGCCGATTCCCCTTCGAGCGAACCGAACACCGCGTGACGCACCGAGCCATGCTGCAGATAAATTTCGCTGTTACCGCGGCCGGACTTGAATGTGAAACGTCCGCTGCGTTGGCTCAGGCAGCTCATTTGCAGGATTTCGGCGGCGGAAAATTGGTTCAGGTTGCCGATCAGCGAATGGCAGGGGTCGATCCCTTCGGCGGCGGTGGACGATGATTGACCAAGCGAGCGGACGAAAGTTTTCAGGCAGCGCTCCAATGTTCTTCGCGGCTGCGTCGCCAGCACCACGGCGATGTCCTGTTGCTCGGCGATCGCGGCTGCGCGTCTTCCATTTTGTGCGGCACCAGGCAAAGAATGTTAAGCGAAGGAAAGTGTTGCCGGGCATCGGTCGCCTGGTCGAGCGCGATCGGCGTCTCACCTTCGACGACAAATCCATCAAAATTCTCGTCGATGAGGATCGCGACCGCCTCGGAAAGTGTCCGAGCAATGCGCGTTTCGGCCCCGTCCATCATGTCGAAAATGCCCAGCGCCTCGTCTTGGAAGACAGGGTCCGCGTTTAGGTTAGGATGAGAAGCCGGGTTTCCACAATGGGAGAAGTCGGGACTCACCATAAAAGCAGGAATCTTGCCCGACTCGTCGCCGATCCACCGCGCACGCTACTTTCGCCACTTCGTCCGCGGCGGCGGCTCGGCGAAAGCGGTCGGGGCAATCTCATGCGCCGTTCTGAAATGCACTTTTGCCACCTGCCGTAACGCTTCCGGACCACTCGCTTCCACCAACTTCTTCGCCGCTTCCTTTACGCCGTCCGAAACACCCCGCTGAAGCCGAATGCCGCGCGCTTTCCCTTCCCGGTCCAGCCAATTGATGAACGCTTCACGCGCCAGAATCGACGCCGCTGCGACTGCGACATCCGATTCCGCTTTCGTGCGTTGTTGGATGTCGATCTTGCGGCCATGATTCAAAAGTGATCGCTCGATCACGCGCTTGTCCGCAAATTGATCGGACAACGATCGCGGGCAGTCCGGCTTTTTCGCGAGCATATTTTCAATCACGCGCGCATGTCCCCAGCCCAGCAGGCTGTTCAGATTGCCGAACTTTTCGTAGAGCTCGTTATACTTCGCGGGACCGATCGCCACCACGTCCACGATCCCGAGCGAATCTTTCCGAATCGAATCCGCCAGCGCGCGAATCTTCGCATCCGAACTAATGCGTTTGCTGTCCTGCACGCCGGCATCCATGAACTTCCGCGCGATCCCAGGATCGACATACGCCCCGGCGATAACGAGCGGTCCGAAAAAATCTCCCTTGCCGCTTTCATCGATCCCGAAATGCGGCTGAAACATTTCCGGCGAATGCACTTCCTCGTAACCAAGTTTGGCTTCGCCCAGAATCTTCGGCTCCAACTCAAACTGCACGAACTCCTCCACCCCTTTGCCTTGCAGCAAAACTTTCGGGCCCTTCTCGTAGACCGCGACACTCAGCTTCTCTTTCTGCGCGAAAAAAATCGTGTATGGCTTCGCCGAGAATTGGAATCCCGACTCTTCCATCAACGCACGCAGCTTCGTCACCTGTTCGTCATTGAGCGGGGCGGTGAAAGAGTTCACGTTCTCACTATTAGTTCGTGATCCATTCAAGATCGACAATCGATATTCGCGGCTTTCGTACCGCGCTGCGCCCATGGTTCCGCCGCCACGGCCGCGATCTTCCCTGGCGCCGCACCCGCGATCCCTACGCCATTCTCGTTTCCGAATTCATGCTGCAACAAACGCAGGTCACCGCGGTCATTCCGTTTTATCACGCGTGGCTACGTCGTTTCACGACCTTCGCTGCGCTCGCCGCCGCGACCGAGAACGATGTTCTGCACGCCTGGCAGGGCCTCGGTTATTACGCGCGGGCGCGCAATCTCCACGCCGCCGCCAAAGCCGTGCAAGATCGACATGGTGGAATTTTTCCGCGCGACATCGATTCCATTCGCGCACTTCCCGGCATCGGCCGTTACACCGCCAACGCCGTCGCCACTTTCGCGTTCGATCAATCGGTGCCGATCGTTGAAGCCAACACCGCGCGCCTGCTCGCCCGTCTCTTCAACATCGACAGCGCCATCGATTCCGCCGCTGGCCGCGAAAAACTTTGGCACGCCGCGACGATGCTCGTCCCAAAACAAAACGCCGGGCATTTCAATTCTGCCCTCATCGATCTCGGCGCGACTGTTTGTCTTCCGCGCGCACCGAAATGTGGGATTTGCCCGGCGAAAACACTTTGTCTCGCGCCAAATCCCGAAACGCTTCCGATCAAAAAAGAAAGATTGAAGACGAAAACATTGATCGAGAACCACGCGCTCATCACCACGCCGAACAAAATTCTTCTCCAGCAATCAACCGACCGCTGGCGCGGCCTGTGGACCTTGCCTCCTCTCAATGGTGACTGCTTTAAGCAGTCAACGTTGCCGGCGCGCGCAATCCATACATCGATTTTTCCCTTCACTCATCACCGCATCACCTTGCGTGTCTTCCGGCAAACCCAGCGCAAGATCGACAATCGCATTCAGCGCTGGTTCTCCCGCAACCAACTCAATTCCATTCCGATGCCCTCGCCGCATCGCCGTGCTCTTCTCGCGCTTCTGCATTAAGCGTTGGACGTTGGACGTTGAGCGTTGGACGTTTTCCGATGTCACCCGCCGAAACACTTCCCGATGCGCGCGGCCATTTCGGCCGTTACGGCGGAATGTTCGTGCCCGAAACGCTGATGTCGGCGCTGAACGATCTCGCGGCCGAGTACGAGCGCGCCAAAGAAGATCCGGCATTCCAAAATGAATTGTCGATCTTGCTGCGCGATTTCGCCGGGCGATCGACGCCGCTTTACTTGGCCGAACGCCTAACGAGCAAGCTCGGCGGCGCCAAAAT
>JBDUDM010000117.1:0-5119 GCA_040002925.1 Spartobacteria bacterium
TGATGATACGACGAATAGAAATCGGTGTAATCGCCGATGCGCGCGGGCAATTGCAACGTCACTTCGCTTTGCTTGTGAAAAACGCGGCCGCGAAGATCGACATCGTCGCGCAGTGTCGGCGTGTCGGCGGCAAGGAGATGTTGCAAGGTTTCGCGGACTTTGCGCCAAGCCGGACGGCCCAGCGCGAGAAATGCATTCAATGAATCTTGCGCAAACACTTGTCGATCTTCTCCGACATCGAGAACGGAAAGATCGACAACGTCCTCACCGAGCGCGACGCCGACGCGCGCGGCGCCTCCGCGCGGCTTAAAAATTCCGAAGGGAAGATTCTCCAATGGAAAGTGCGAATTTTTTTCGACGTTGATAAATGATTTCATAAAAGTTTCAGGGCGCGCAGATCTTCGCGCGGTTCGTCAAAACTGCAGCTGCCAAATGAGGTGACGAACTTTCGCTGCGCTTCGATGCCGTGATTGTCGATCTTCCATTCGCGCCAGGCGAAGGTTTTATCATCAAACGAATACGCGGCGGCATCTTCGTCTTCGAGCATGACGGTCGTTTGGGCTTCGTCCCATTTGTGCTCGAATGCGAGCACGCCGGCGCCGAGAACATTTAGAAATCCGTGCATTTTCGTTTTCACTTCATCGCGAAATTGCCTAACGGGATGATGCAGCCCGGCGGTGAATTTGATCGGCACCTGATGCTTCGCCGCGGCGACCAGCGCTTTCGCGATCTGCGCAGAACTCGGGAACGCATCGGGCGTGACGCCGCCGGTGCGCAATTTATAGCCGAAGCCGGAACCGGCTAACGACGCAATCGATTTTGCTGCGGCGTCGGCGGTTGTTTCCCAAAACACGCGCAATTTCAAATCGCCGATGGCGCCGCGCGCTTCGGCAAGATCGACATCTTTATTTAACGGCATTTCGAGTTGGTCGACCGAGACAAGATCGACATGTTCTTTCGAAAATGTGCGGATCGTTTCGACCGCAGTACGGAGCGCGGCGATGAATTCGGGAGCGGAGTTGCTTTTCGGTACGAGCGCGGAGACGCGCAGAGGATGTTCGCGATCAAATTGTGAAAGAGAAGGCGACGCGGCAGCGAACTTGGCGATCGGCAGCACGAAAGCAGAAAGCATCCACGCCTCGGCATCGCGAACATAGCGGGCCTGATTAGCCAGGGCCGGTGCCAACTCCAAACTGCACGGAGGAAACATTCCGGCGTAGTCGAGGGAGCGCGTGAGCAGATTGTGAAGTGACGCGGCGACGGCCATGGGCTCAACACAACGGCGCGAACCGGGCGTTCGTCAAATAGCCGGGGGTGAAACGGGGCCAACGCGGCCTAAAAATGAGGCAATGATATTCTCGACTTTTTTCGCGAAAGCCGCTACAAACACGCCTTTTGATGGCTAGTACCGAATCAATCGCGCACGACGAGCTGGTGGTTTGTGCCTGCGGCAACGCCGAATACACGGCCCGTGACGCCATCGAAATGGCGTTGTTCCGGGGCGATCTCGAGCCGCGATGGCAAGAATTTCTCCGGCGGCTGGCCGCGGAAAAACGTGCGCTCGAGCTCGATCTCGATGTCGACGACGAGGCTTTCGATGCGGCAGCGGAAGCATTCCGTTACGATCACGATCTGATCACGGCGGAAGAAACGGAGCAATGGCTGGCCGCGCGCGAACTCAACGTGGACGATTTCAGCGAGTATTTCCTGTGGGTGTGCTGGGGACGCACTCCGCCCGAAGGGACGGAAACGCAGCCGATGGATTATTTGTCGGCGCCGGCGGACTTGCGCGATTTGTTCACGATCGAAATGATTCTTTCGGATCAGCTCGATTACGTGACGACGCGATTTACCTGGCGACTGGCCTCATTGGCGGAATTGAAAGATGTCGATCTTGCACAGGTCGCGGAGGAGAAGGAAAACTTTCTGGAGCGCAATAAACTGAAAGCTTCCGAGCTGGGGCCGTGGCTGGAAAAGTTAGGTCGAGATGAGGAATGGTTCAGCCAACGCACAACCATGGAAGCGGCGTTCCGACAACGCCTGAAAGCGTTGCTGGGTCCGAATGCACACCAGAAAGAGTTGTCGTCTTTGCGGCTGCAAATGACGCGGTTTGGAATCGAAGTGATTGAATTGGAGTCGCGCGATGCGGCGCAAGAAGCCCTGTTCTGTGTGCGGGAGGATGGGATGTCGATGGAAGAAGTGGCGAAGGAAAGTCAGTATCCCTATCGGCGCGCCGAGTTTATCCTGGAAGATCTGAATGAGGAAGTGCAGCAACGATTTCTGAGCGTGACCCCGGGACAGCTGCTCGATCCTTTGCCGCGCGGCGAAGGTTTTGAATTATGCCGGATCACCTCGCGGGCGGAACCGCAGGTGGACGATCCGGTTATCAGAGGACGGATCGAGCAGCGTCTGATGAATCGCCATTTTGCTGAGCTCGCGGCCAAACACGTCGTGCGCCGACTCGGCGCAGCTACCGTCGCTCAATGAGAACGGAAGACGGCGAAATATTACGGCGTTCGGCGACGTTCCGATTTCTAGGGGACGAGCATTTTACCGCCCTCGAGCCCCTGCTCCAGGTGGAGAAGTACGATTTCGGCGACGTGATCGTGAAGCAGGACGATCCGGCCGAATCGTTTTACATATTAACCCAAGGGCGAGCTCGCGCGCTGAAGGTAAAAGCAGACGGCGAAGAAATTCCGCTCGGAGCGCTGAAGCCGGGCGACAGTTTTGGCGAAGCGGCATTGATGGATGGTGGTGTGCGCAGCGCGACGGTGCGTTGCAGCACGTCGGTGGATGTGCTGCGCATCGACCGCAGCGATTTTCTCGAGTTGGTCAAAAAAGTGCCGGACCTGAAGCACTACATCGAGATGACCGGGCGGAATCGCGCGGTGCAAAGTTTTCTTTATCAATTCAGTAACTTCGGCCGCCTGCCGGCGCCGGCGTTGCGCAGCATGATCGACCTGTTGAAGCCAGTCGGCGCAACGAAAGGCGATTTGATTATCCGCCAAGGCGACGAGGCCGGGCCGATGTACGTGATCGAGAAAGGGCGCGCCCGCGCATTTATCGGCGCGAACGGAAGCGAAACGAATCTCGCGTTTTATCGCGAGGGCGATTTTTTCGGTGAGTTGTCGATCTTGAATGGATCACCTCGCGCCGCGTCGGTGGAAGCGTTCACGGATTGCAATCTGCTCGCGCTCGATCCGAAAGCCGTGGCCGATTTGCGACAACGTTTTCCAGATTTCGATAAACTCCTGACTGAGCGGCTGGCGATCTACGAGGCGAAAAAAGAAGCGCGCATCCCGCTTGATTTCACAACGGAAATGTTGCCGGCAGAGGCGCAGGTGCAGGACAAAGTGGAACTCGATGACCAGCCGGCGCCTGCGCAAATGGATGGCGAGGAAGATCCGTTTGTCGACGAACAAGGGCTCTTCCGAAAACGAGCCAAGCGGATCCGCAAGGTCGAGCACATCACGCAGATCGACGAAATGGATTGCGGTGCGGCCAGCCTCGGAATGATCTGCCGACATTTCGGAAGGAAGGTCAGCCTTTCGCGAATCCGCCAGCTTTGCCACACCGCCACGGACGGAACCAGTCTTAAGGCGCTAACGCGCGCCGCATCCGAACTCGGACTCGCGGCACGCGCGCTCAAGATTTCGCTGCGCAATCTCGATTCGATGCCGCTGCCGGCCATCGTGCACTGGGAAGGAAATCACTGGATCGTCCTTTACGATGTGGACGAGCAATCGGTGCGCGTGGCCGATCCCGCGATGGGTCTCCGTCGGATTCCGCGGCGCGAGTTTGAAACAAAATGGACGGGCTACGCCGCGTTGTTCGATTACACGATCGCGTTTGAGAATGCGCCGGAAAGCAAGCCAGCTCTGGCGTGGATCGTTCCGTTTCTGGCGCGGTTCAAAGTCATCCTGCTCCAAGTGCTTGGGCTTGCCGTCGCGGTCAGCATTCTCCAACTCATGTTCCCCGTGTTCACGCAAATGGTGGTGGACAAGGTCATCGTGGAAAATGACGTCGGACTGTTGAAGACAATTGTGATGGGAATGGTCGCCGCGCTCGTGTTCGTGCAGCTGTCGACTCTCGCACAGGAATATTTGCTGGCGTTCGCGGCGGTGCGCCTGGATACCGCGGTCCTCGATTTTCTTAGTCGCAAGCTGCTGTCGTTGCCGATGTCGTATTTCACCAGTCGTCGGACCGGTGATATTCAGCGGCGTCTCGACGGCGCGCGGCAAGTTCGACAATTCGCAGTGACCCAGGGAATCGGCGCTTTCCTCGCCATGATCTATTTATTTGGCGCGTTAGCGCTAATGGCGATCTACAGCCCATTCCTGATGCTGGCGTTCCTCGGGACGACGCCGCTTTATGTCGGCTTGATGTTTTTCTCGGTGAAGGTTTTGCGGCCTCTCTTCGCCGGTGTCGAAGAAAGCCAGGGTAAATACAGCTCACACCAGATCGACGCGATTAAAGGAATCGAAGCGGTCAAGGCCGCGGCAGCGGAGGGCGCGTTCCGCGACGCGATGTTGAATGAATTTTTGTCTGTCTCGAAGAAGCTCTTCAAGTCGAGCTTCATCGTGATGTCGTACGACAGCGTTTTGCAAAGCATCGGGCTATTGTCGACGGCGATCTTCCTGTGGGTCGGCGCGACCCAGGTCATTCATGGGCAGCTCAGCGTTGGCGGATTCGTTGCCTTTAGTTCGCTGACGGCGATGGCTTACGGCGGTATTCTGCGCACTCTCGGCGTGTGGGACAGCATGCAATTCGCTACCGTTTTGTTGAACCGTCTCAACGACATCTTCGAACAGGAACCTGAGCAAGGTTTTGATCGATCGCGGCTGATTCCGGTCCACAGTTTGGAAGGCCGAATCGAATTGCGCGCGGTCAGTTTCAAGTACGGCGGTCCCGAAGCGCCTAACATTCTCTCAAACGTGAATCTGGATCTTGCGCCCGGTCGCATGGTCGCATTCGTGGGCCGAAGCGGTTGCGGAAAAACGACGCTGATCAAACTCATCGCCGGATTGCTCGAGCCGACTGAGGGCACGATCTTTTTTGATAATGTCGATCTTAAGAACCTGAATTACCGCGATGTCCGTCGTCACATCGGCATGGTGTT
>JBDUDM010000118.1:0-5099 GCA_040002925.1 Spartobacteria bacterium
CTATGCAGGAATCCGATCCCGATTGGCGAGCCTACGCGATCGCCCTGGCGCAACAGGCTCGAGGTGACGCGAAGGCGGCCGATGAAGCCCTCAACGCGCTGATCGCCGGCCATAGCAACGACATGTCTTTTCAAATCGCGACCGTCTATGCCTTTCGCGGCGACGCCGACAAGGCCTTCGAGTGGCTCGAGCAGGGCTATCAAAAGCAAGACCCCGGCGTGATGTCGATCGTGCCCAACCCGTTCACGCGCGAGCTGCGATCCGACCCGCGCTTCATCGCCTTCGCCCAAAAGATCGGGGTCATGCCGAAAGCCGCCGCCAAGCCATAAGCGCCGGTCGCCGGATCAGGTTCCTGTCCGGCGTGGATAGCGCGGGTAGCGAACTAGTGCTGCTTCTTCATGTCGATCTTAGAGTGGCGCAAGCCTCTGGCTTGCGATCCGAATTAGCCGCAAGCGGGAGGCTCGCGCCACATTAGTTATACTCGCGGGTCGTCGGCACCGAACCCTTCGGCATGTGCAGCCGCAAATAAGAAAGCAGATCGGTGCGTGTAATCAGGCCGAGGAATTTGTCGCCGTCCATCACAATGGCAACGCGGCCGCGCTCAAACACTTCGAGCAAATCTTTAATCTTGGCGGATGGCGGCAGCGTTTCGAGCTTGTCCGTCATGGCGGTGCGAACGGGATCATTAAAGTGGGTGGCGTCGCGGTGCACTTTTACGAGCAGATCGGATTCATCGAGAATGCCGATGGGACGGCTTCCGACGTCAACGACCGGCACTTGCGAAACATCGGCCTGGCGCATGCGTTTGAAGGCGGTCAGCAAAGTATCGTCGGGACCAACCGAAATGACTTCGCCCGCTTCGTAACGATGCGAAATCAAATCGCACAGATCGCCTTGCGGCGCGCGATTCATGAAGCCCTGCTCGGCCATCCAAAAATCGTTGTACATCTTGGACAAATATTTATTGCCGGTATCGGCCACGAACGTGACCACACGTTTCGGTTTTGTTTGCTGCCGGCAATAACGGAGTGCGCCGGCCACGAGCGTGCCGGTGGATGAGCCGCCGAGGACTCCTTCCTTTTGCAATAATTCACGCGCAGTCGCAAAACTTTCCTCGTCATCGATCTCGAATGCGTCCGTCACCATCGACATGTCAGCGATGTCGGGAATGAAATCCTCGCCGATGCCTTCGACCGCCCAACTGCCCGACTCCACCATTTTTCCCGTCTTCACGAACTCGTAGAGAATCGATCCGGTCGGATCAGCCAGCACCATCTCGATGCCGCGCCGCGGTTTGACCCGCGCGAAAAATCGGCCGAGACCGGTCAGCGTACCGCCGGACCCAACGCCGCAAACGATTGCATCAACATCGTGCCGCATCTGTTCCCAAATCTCCGGCCCGGTCGATCTTTCATGGGCCATCGGATTCGCGGGATTGCCGAATTGATTGACGTAAAAGCCGCCCGGAATTTCTTCGGCCAAACGCGCGGCGACGTCCTGATAATATTCCGGATGTCCGCGGGTGACATCCGACCTAACGATTCGCACTTCGGCGCCGAGCGCTTTGACATGGAAAATTTTCTCCTGCGACATCTTGTCGGGAATAACGAGCAGTACTCGATAACCTTTCGCACCCGCTACCAATGCGAGCCCGAGACCGGTATTGCCGGCGGTCGCTTCGATCACGGTGCCGCCCGGTTTCAATTGTCCATCGCGCTCGGCCGCTTCGATCATGGCCAGCGCGACGCGATCCTTAATCGAGCCGGTCGGATTTTGATTCTCGAGCTTGAGGAAAAGCTGACACGGACCGGTATCGATGCGCGTGACCTCGATCAGCGGGGTGTCGCCGATGCAGGAAAGAATCGAAGGCGGTTTAGTGCGCGCCGCGGCCAGCGCAGTCGAAAATTCGATCATACTTAAAACAGACTCAGCGTTTCGCCGGGGTAATCGATGACGACTTGGTAATCGCGCAAAAAATTGTAACCGATGATGCCATCGAGTTTCGCGCCGATGGCGTTGCTGAGCATGGGAAAAAAGTCTGCCATAACGACGGCCATATTGTCGATCTTAGCGCCACCGACTTGAAACGATTTCACTTTCCCGGCTGTAACATCGACATGTGCGCTGCCGGTCACTCCCTGCCCGACCGGTTTGCTCACAACGCCGAGTTTCTTCGCAAGTTCCGGCGTAATGGCGGTGGTCGATGTACCGGTATCGAGTGCGAATTGAAAAGGTCCGCGACCGTTCGCGTGCACATCAAGAAGAATGAGTGGCTTGGCCGGATTGGCCAAACGAATTGGCAACTGCGTCTTGGCCGAGCGGCCGAATGTTTCGACGCGGCGCGGATCATCGAATCGAATTTCGCACTGGCTGTAATTGATGGTGATGCGGAAGTGCTTCAGAAAATTATAGCCGAGGTCGCCATCGATCTTCGCGCCGATGGCTTTGCCGATGTGGCTAAGATCGACAATGCCAACATCGACATCGGGCAATTTGCTTTGCCCGACGGCGAACGATTCGACTTTGGCGAGCGAGACCGCAACCGCGCTGCCCGCGCTTTGACCTTCTTTGGAACCGAGCACTTTCACTTCCAGCTGTTTCGCTAACTCAGTCGAAAGCAGCGAAGTTCCCGCGCCGGTATCTAAAATGAATTCGAACGGCCCGCGGCCATTCACTTCCACCGGTAAAAGGATGAGAGGTTGCGCGCCGCCGGCCAAACGGAAGTTCACTTTTGCGCTGCTCTCTAAAAAATTGATGGTCGGGGTGATCATTTTTTGTCCGACTGCTACCACTCCGCTTTGCTGTCTTCGATAAATTGCTGGAGCACGGGGAAACGAACTTCGCCGTAATTTAACGCGTAGCGAAGATCGCTGCCTTTATAAACCCACGTCGTCGGGATCCATGAGAGCGGCATGCCGGCAAATTGCTTGATTCGGTTATCGCCTTTACGCGGACCGGGATCAGCCACAATGGTCACGTTCGGTAGATCGGCGATTTGGAATTTCGCCAACATGTCGCGGCCATCTTCGCCGCCGTTCCAAACCGAGACGAAGTAAAACTTCACCTGTGGATTTTCTTTCACCATTTTCTGCCAGCCGCCACTCTTGAGTTCGGCCAGGCAATTCGAGCACCACGGCGCCCAGAGATGGACGACGCTCAGGTCCGGGGACTTGATTCCCTCGATGACTTTCTGCTCCGCCGGCGATTCGGCGCGCAACGAACTGAGTGCGAGAACTCCCGCTAAGATCGACAATCGTAAGATCGACATGTTGGGCACACGGTAAGGGGAAAACGTCGAACGCTCAACGTCCAACGCCCAATATCGAATGCAGCGAATGATGGTCGGTTTTCGCTGGTTGACCCACCGAAGGAATCTGGCTACTGTGGCGCTCCATTTTCCGCTGCATCAGCTGCACGGAGAAAGCGCTCCCGCCCCGGCGGGACGTCATGCCTGAAGGAGGCACTTATTTAATTATGACTCAGATGCAGGAATTGATGTCCAGGCCGATGCCCGAATTTCGGGAAGGCAGCATCGTTAAAGGACGCATACTAGAAGTTCGCCCACGCGAAGTATTGGTCGACATCGGATACAAATCCGAAGGCGTGATCTCGATCGGCGAATTTGATGATGTCGAGAATCTCGAGGTGGGCGACGAAGTGGATGTGTTGCTCGAGCGACTCGAGAACGATGAGGGCATGGTCATCCTCTCGAAAGAGAAAGCGGCTTACCGGCAGAATTGGAACAAGATCGCGGCGGTGTTTGCCGGCGATGGCCTGATCAAAGGCAAAGTGAAGTCGGTCGTCAAAGGTGGATTGATGGTCAACATCGGCGTGGAGGCATTCCTGCCCGCGTCGCAGATCGACATCGTGCCGCCGAAAGATTTGCAGCAGTTCGTCGGGAACACTTACGATTTCAAGATCGTCAAAATCAATGACGACCGTCGCAATGTGGTATTGAGCCGACGCGAATTAATCGAACAGGAGCGGAGCGAGAAGCGACAGAAATTCCTCGAAGGCGTGAACATCGGCGACAAGGTGCAAGGCACGGTCAAGAACCTGACCGACTTCGGCGCGTTCATCGATCTCGACGGCATGGATGGCTTGCTGCACATCACCGACATGACCTGGGGCCGACTCGGACATCCGAGCGAGCTCGTGAAAGTGGGACAGCCGCTGGAAGTGGTCGTGCTCGACATTAACAAGGAGAAAGAGCGCGTTTCGTTAGGCCTGAAGCAAACGCAGAAGAATCCTTGGGATCAAATCGAGGAGCGATTCCCGGCGGGACAGAAGGTCAAAGGCAAGATCACGAATCTTGTTCCTTACGGTGCGTTCGTGGAACTCGAAGAAGGCGTCGAGGGTCTCATTCACGTCTCCGAACTTTCGTGGACGAAACGCATCATGCGTCCGTCAGATATTCTGACCGTCGGTCAGGAAGTCGAAGCGGTCGTGCTGGGCGTAAACAAGGACGAGCAGAAGATTTCGTTAGGCCTGCGCCAACTCGAAGCCAATCCGTGGGACGAGATCGAGAAGAAATTTACCATCGGCAGCCGCGTCAAAGGCACGATTCGCAACATGACCGCTTATGGCGCGTTTGTGGAGCTGGACGAAGGCATCGACGGCATGATCCACGTTTCGGATCTGAGTTGGACCCGCAAAATCAATCATCCGAGCGAAGTCTTTAAGAAGAGCGACGAAGTCGAAGCCGAAGTCATCGACATCGACAAGACGAACCAGCGAATCAGTCTCGGCATCAAACAACTGAGCGACGATCCGTGGAAAGAAATCGATTCGAAATACAAGATCGGCGATCTCGTTACCGGTAAGGTGACGAAGCTGGCTAGCTTCGGTGCGTTCGTGCAACTCGCCGACGACATCGACGGCCTCGTCCACATCTCGCAGCTCAGCGAAGATCACGTCGCCAAAGTAAAAGACGTGCTCAAGGTCGGCCAGGAAGTGGAAGCGCGCGTGATCAAAGTCGACAAAGTGGAGCGCCGAATCGGCTTGTCGATCAAAGCGGCGAATTATTCCGAAGAAGAATTGCGCAAGGAATCCGAAGCGTTCGATACGCTCAAGCCGGGCGAAGACATGGTCGGCCTGGA
>JBDUDM010000042.1:0-16989 GCA_040002925.1 Spartobacteria bacterium
GGGACTCGAACCCGCAACAGCCAGGACCACAACCTGGAGCTCTACCATTGAGCTATGGCCACCGTGAAGCGCTCAATTTTAGGTTTTAGATTGGCGATTGCAACGGGCAAGCTCGCACATTTATGGCACGCTCTCCGCTATTCCGACAGGCCGTGGTGGAAGCTGGAATTGAAACTACGCACAGGCGGACTATGATTTCGCGCTGTGAACGTATGAAGAAATTCGGTCTGATTTTTCTCGCCGGTTGCTTCTTCGTTCTTGCGCTGGGACAACTGCGCGCGCAGTCGGACGATCCGAGCGAGACGTTTCTCAAGGCTTACATGACGGCGCAGCAGGGCGAGAAACTCGAGCACGAGGGACAATTTAACGCCGCCCTTTCCAAGTATCGTTTCGCCAGCACTTTGCTCTATCAACTGCGCAAGACGCATGGAGATTGGCAATCGGCCATCGTCGAATATCGCAGCCGCAAAGTTTCGGAAAACATTTTGCGGGTGCAGGGGAAAACGACTACCCAGGAAGATCTTTCCGCGGGACCGACGCCGTTGCCGAATGCTGCGCCTATTCTCCCGCAGCAATCCAACGAAGTTGCTCCGAGTGTCGAGATCGCCGCGCCGCGCAGCAGCGCAGCGCCGAAGACAATAGCGACGCCGACGCCCGCACCCGCCGTCGTGAAAGCGACACCGGTTCCCACTCCCGATGATGCGGCCATTCGCGAAGCCACAAAGAATTTGCAGAGTCGTGTCGATCAATTGCAGGCCGAACTCAAAAAATCGCGCGATCAATTCGGCAGTATCGAGAAAGAGAAACAAGCGCTCGGCGATCGCTTGAAAGAGAGTGATTCGAAGCTCGAGAAGGCACAGGCGGAGCTAGACAAAAACAAAGGCGCCGAGAAAAAAATTCGCGATCAACTGGCTGATGCTCAGGAATCGCTCAAGAAAATTCAGTCGACCAGCGGCGGGGATTCCAAGGCGCAGGAAGCGTTGCGCACCGAGATCTCACAGTTGAAGAAGACGCTTGCTTCGGCCGAGCAAGGTCGCTCCGCCGCTGAGAAAGAGCGGGACGATGCCAACACGAAAATCATCACGACCGACAAACGGATCGCCGGCGTGACTAAGGAACGCGATGACGCGATCGCGAACGCCGGCTCCAAGGACGTCCAGAAACGCGTCGAAGTTCTCACCACCGAAAACAGCAATCTGAAACAAAAGCTGGCCGACGCGGAGAAAAGTGTGCGCGAGTTGAGCGACGAGAAACCCAAAAAAGAAAAGGAACTGGCTGACGTGCGGCAGCAGATCGATCAGCTTCAGCAACAACTCAACGCCAGCCAAAAGCAGAACAAGGATTACGAAGCGAAGGTTGGCGATCTTGGCAAACAGCTCGACGACGCCAGCAAACAGATCGAGCAGGCGAAGCTCGTCGGCGCGACCGCCGAAGAAACTGCGCGCCTAACCAAGGAGAATGAAATTCTGCGCAACATCGTCGTGCGCGAACGTCAGGAAGAAGCGCGGCGCGATCAGGCCAAGAAATTGATGCTGGCCGAGTTCGATAAACTGAAGGTGAAGTCCGACACGCTGACCGAGCAGATCCAATTGCTCGCGCAGCCGGTCACGAAATTGAGTGATGAAGAGATGGCCTTGCTGCGTCAGCCGATGGTTTCGATTTCGGATAACAATCCCGCCGCGCTCAAGGCCAGCTTCACCTTCGCCAAAAAAACCGGCAACACGCCGGTCACCATCACCGGCCCGGATGGGAAACCGACCACTGAGCAAGCCGAGCCCTCCGCCGAAGTGACAAACCGTTCGCCCAGTAATTTTCACCCGAATGTTCCGGACGACCTGGTCGGCATGGCGCGCGACGCGCAGGAAAATTTCGACAAAGGCAAATACCGCACCGCCGAAAAACTGTATCAGGAAATCCTAACGAAAAGTCCCAACAATCTTTATTCCGTCTCGAATCTCGGCGTCGTTTATTTCCGCACCGGAAAATTGAAAGCGGCCGAGCTGACCTTAAAGAAGGCGGTCGCGATCGCGCCCAAGGACGAATTTTCCCATACCACTCTCGGCATCGTTTATTATCGACAGGCCAAGTTCGACGAAGCGCTCACCGAACTGGCCAAGTCGCTCGCGATTAATCCCAAGAGCGCGACCGCGCATAATTATCTCGGGATTACCGCGAGCCAGAAGGGCTGGCAGGAAGCGGCCGAGAAAGAAATGCTCGAAGCCATCGCCAGTAATCCCGAATACGCCGATGCGCATTTTAATCTCGCCGTCATCTACGCCACGGCCACGCCGCCGTCGAAAGAGCTGGCCAAACGCCACTACACCCGCGCGACCTCGTTAGGCGCGCAGCCCGATCCGTCGCTCGAGAAGTTGCTGCGTTGATCGCAAGATCGACATGCAACTCTGCGCGTCGCTGAAGCGGTGAAACCATTCCTGACCGCGAATTGGCGTTATCTCGCCATGCTCAATTACGTGGTCGATCCGGCGATCGTCGCACCCCTCGTCCCGCCCGGCACCGAACTCGATTTCGAAAATGGCGAAACGTTTGTTAGCGTGATCGGCTTTTTGTTTCTCGATACGCGTCTGCTTGGTTTTCCCATTCCGCTGTATCGCGATTTCGAAGAAGTGAATCTCCGTTTCTACGTCCGCAAAAAATCCGCCGATACTTGGCGGCGCGGCGTTGTCTTCGTTCGCGAAATTGTGCCCAAGCGCGCCATCGCCATCGTCGCCCGCACCTTTTACGGCGAGCGCTACGTCGCGCTGCCGATGAAACACGACATCGAACATGTCGATCTTAGGGTGAAGGTGGAATACTCCTGGCGGCGTGGGACGAAGTGGGAATCGATTCGCATGACCGCGAGCGGCGAACCGGAAAATATTCCGGCCGGTTCGCACGCCGAATTTATCACCGAACATTATTGGGGGTACACCGCCGTCGGTGCTCGCTGCAGCGAGTACCGCGTGCAACATCCGCGCTGGAAAGTGTGGAACGCGGAGACTTTCGAATTCTCCGCCGACGTGGCTGCGCTCTACGGCGAACAATTCGTCGAAACGTTAAGCGCCGCGCCGCGCTCCGCTTTCATCTCGGAAGGTTCGAATATCGAAGTGTTACTTCGCGAGAAGTTGCCGCAGCACGAATGGTAGAATTCCGCCGTGCCGGTAATAATCGACCTCGATCGGCGTATCGATGCGCAACTTGACCGGCACATAACGCACTTGTCGATCTTTGCCCTGAATCTCCAACGTCAATCGCTGACCCGGCTGGATCGCGTCCGATAATCCGCCAATCGAAAACGTCTGCGAACCATCGAGCCCGAGTGATTGCGCCGTGACGCCATCGACAAATTGCAACGGCAACACGCCCATCCCAACCAGATTCGAGCGATGAATGCGTTCGTAGCTCGCCGCCACCACCGCTTTCACGCCTAACAAACGCGTTCCCTTCGCCGCCCAGTCGCGCGACGAACCCGTCCCATATTCGTGACCGGCCAAAATAACCAACGGAATACCCTCAGCCTGATACATCATCGCGGCATCGAAGATCGACATCTGCTCTCCGAGAGTGGCGCGAGCCTCTGGCTTGCGTTCTTTCGCAAGCGGGACGCTTGCGGCACCGTAATATTTGGTCACCCCGCCTTCCGTTCCCGGCACCATCAGATTCTTGATCCGCACATTCGCGAATGTCCCGCGCGTCATGACCAGATCATTTCCGCGGCGCGAACCGTAGCTGTTAAAATCTTCCGGCTGAATTCCGCGCGACTTTAAATATTCCCCCGCCGGCGAAGTCGCTTTGATCGCGCCCGCCGGTGAAATGTGATCGGTCGTAACCGAGTCGCCGAAAATTCCGAGCGCACGCGCGCCCATGATGTTGTCGATCTTGCCGACCTCCATCGAGAAATCGGCAAAGAAGGGCGGCTCATGAATGTAATCGCTCGTCTCGTCCCAAACATAAACTTCGCCTTTGCTCGACGGGATCTCGTTCCATTTCGGATTTTGATCGGCGAAGTCTTTATATAATCGGCGAAACACTTCCGGCGTCAGCGCGGATTGCATCGCGTCGCGAATTTCTTTCAAGCTCGGCCAGAGATCGCGCAGAAAAGTTTCTTTGCCGTCTTTGTCTTTCCCGATCGCATCCTTCGTAAGATCGACATCTACTCTTCCGGCCAATGCGAACGCGACCACCAGCGGCGGCGACATCAGAAAGTTCGCTTTGATGTTTTGATGCACGCGCGCTTCAAAATTTCGATTTCCCGAAAGCACCGACGCCGCGACTAAATCAAAATCGCTGATCGCTTTCTCGATCTTCGGATGCAACGGCCCGGAGTTGCCGATGCAAGTCGTGCAACCGTAACCAACAATGTTGAACCCAAGTTGATCCAAGTACGGCTGCAGCCCGGTCTTGTTCAGATAATCGGTGACCACGCGCGATCCCGGCGCGAGCGAAGTCTTCACCGCCGGATCGACTTGCAGTCCGCGCTCGACCGCTTTCTTCGCCAGCAAACCGGCCGCGAGCATTACGCTCGGATTGCTTGTGTTGGTACAACTCGTGATCGCCGCGATTAATACGGTGCCGTGGCCGATGCGACTTTCGCCGTGTTGAAACGGATCGCCCAGAGCATCCTTTAATTCCTTCGCAGTGTCGGGCGTTGGCCGGTTCGTTACCATCTCGGATTTATTACGCTCTTCGCCCGGTTCAACCTTTGGCATCTCGCCATCGCGCGGCGCGGTTCCGTTTAACTGCACCAAATGTTTCTCGGCAAGATCGACATCTTCTTTGCCGTAGCCGCCATCTTTCACCGGCTGATGCAGCAGCGTGCGAAATGTTTCGCCCAATTCCGGAAGATTGATCCGATCTTGCGGACGTTTCGGTCCGGCCACAGCGGGTTGGACATCGGCAAGATCGACATCTACTTCCACCGAGTAATCGATATCGCCCTGACGCGGCATCCCGAACATTTTTTGCGCGCGGAAATAATTTTCGAACGCAGCGCATTGTTCATCGGTGCGGCCGGTCGCGCGCATGTAGGCGATCGATTCCACATCAACCGGGAAATAACCCATGGTCGCGCCGTACTCGGGCGCCATGTTGCCGATGGTCGCGCGGTCTGGCACCGGCAACGACGCCGCGCCTTCGCCGAAAAATTCGACAAACTTGCCGACGACTTTTCGCGCGCGCAGCAACTGGGTGATGTGCAACACGAGATCGGTCGCGGTCACGCCTTCCTGCAAACGCCCGCTCAAATTCACGCCGACGACTTCCGGCGTTAAGAAATAAACCGGCTGCCCGAGCATTCCCGCTTCCGCTTCGATTCCGCCGACGCCCCACCCGACGACGCCGAGGCCGTTGATCATGGTCGTGTGCGAATCGGTTCCGACCAGCGTGTCGGGATAAAAAAGTGGCGCAACCGTCTCGGTTGCGTTTTCGGAATTCGCAAGCGGGACGCTTGCGCCACTGCTGAGGACGCCTTTCGCGAGGTATTCCAGATTCACCTGATGGACGATGCCGATGCCGGGCGGGATTAATCCAAATGTCTTGAACGCTTGCTGGCCCCATTTCAAAAACTGGTAACGCTCGCGGTTGCGTTTGAATTCCATTTCCAAATTCAATCGCAACGCTTCGGCCGAACCGAAGAAATCGACCTGCACCGAGTGATCGACGACAAGATCGACAGGTACTAATGGCTCGATAATTTTCGGATCGCCCCCGACTTTTTTCACGGCACTGCGCATGGCCGCAAGATCGACAACGAGCGGCACGCCGGTGAAATCCTGCAAAACGATTCGCGCAACGACGAAAGGAATTTCTTCGTTAGCCGGCTTCTTCGCATTCCACTTGGCCAACGCCTCGACATCTTTGCGCTGAACTTTTTTGCCGTCGCAATTGCGCAGGACGGATTCGAGCACGATGCGGATGCTCACCGGCAATCGCGAAATATCCCCGAGCCCTTGCTCCTCCAGCGCCGGGAGCGAATGCAAAAATCCTTCGCGGCCGTTGCCGGCATCGAACTTTGTCAGCGTCTTGAAGTCGTCGTTCATCAATCAGACAGGATTAACAGGATTTTACAGGATTAGGGAAAACTGAATCCGGTTAATCTTGTAAATCCTGTCTAGTCTCATTTCATCTCCGCCAGTTTCGCTTTCACCTTGTCGAAGTTCGGCAATGCCCGCGCGTCATCGTCGCATTCGGCATATTGAATCACGCCTTCGCGATCGACAATGAACACGGCGCGCTTTGGAACGCCGCCCATGCCCAGATTCATTTGCGGCAGGAACGAGTCGTAGACGACATCGTAGGCTTTCGCGACTTTGTGTTCGTAATCGCTCAGTAAGGGCGCGGTGATTTTTTCTTTTTGCGCCCACGCTTCCTGCGCGAAGGGATTGTCGCCGCTGATTCCGTAAACCTCGGCATTAAGCGAGCCGTAGGCGGAAAGGTCCATGCTCACGCCGCACATCTCGGTCGTGCAGGTGCCGGTAAATGCCATCGGGAAGAAAAGTAACAGCGTGTGTTTTTTGCCGAAGTTATCGCTCAACTTGATCTGTTTCGGACCGTCGGCGGTTTTGGTAGGCAATGTGAAATCGGGTGCTTTTGTTCCAACAGCGAGTGACATAAGAGTGGTCAGTATAAGATCGACATGTACTCGGTCAAAAATATTACGCGCAAGATCGACAACGACTAAGGCAGCTCATCCATGGAACTCATTTGGTGGCTCATCACGATCGTCCTCTTCGCGGCGGGCTTGATCGGCACCGTCGTTCCGATCTTTCCCGGAACGACAATCATTCTCGCCGCCGCCATCATTCATCGGTTCATGGTGGGCGCGCAGAAAAGCATCGGTTGGCCGACGCTCGCGCTTCTCGTCGCGCTCACGCTAGCAACTTACGCGCTCGATTTTTTCGCGAGTTATGTTGGCGCAAAATATTTCGGCGCGACCAAGTGGGGGATGATCGGTGCGGCGATCGGCGCAATCGCCGGACTCGTGTTTGGAATCATCGGCTTGTTCGTTGGGCCAGTCATCGGCGCCATTGTTGGTGAATTCATCGCCGGAAAACGAATGATCGCCGCCGGTCGCGCGGGCTGGGGGAGTTTGCTCGGAAATCTCGGCGGCATGGTGGCGAAGCTGGTCATTGCGTTGGTCATGATCGCGGCTTTCCTGATGGCTGTGCCCGCACCTTTTTGACATGAACGAGAACCTCGCGGCTGAAGAAAATCTTGGAACGATCCGCGGATTGTTCGAGCGCGCTACGATTTATCGCGGCATCGCCGCGCGCGTTGCTTTGGTCGGCGGCACGTTGTCGATCTTGACCGCTTCGGCGATTTTCGTGAACGACGAAGTCACGCGCTTTCTGGATCGGCCGGTGCGACCGCGCGAGTTCGCCTTTGCCTGGCTCGATATTCTTTTGCTCACTGTCATTTTGAGCGCGTTATTTTTGTGGCGCGCCGCGCGTGACAATGCCGACGTCTTCGGTTCTGTCCGAATGAAACTGGCTTTGCGCGTGATCGCGCCTTCCGTGCTGATTCCAGCGGCATTCACCGGTTGGTTCTTCGGTAGCGGCTATCTCGGCGCAGCCGAACTCGATGTCGTCGCGGTGTGGATCGCGTTTTATGGTCTCTTGCTTTTATCGACTGCGATTTTTGCGCCGCGAAGCATTGCTACTCTGGGTTGGGCGTTTCTGCTGACCGGGCTCGCCGTCCCGCTGCTGGCGGACAAGATCGACAATTGGACCGGCAGCGCGCCCACCGTGCTGATGGGCGTCACGTTCGGCGTCTATCATCTCGTCTTTGCCGCGCTGAACTGGCGGCGAATCGCAGAGACAAAAACCAATTCGTCCACAGATTTCACAGATTAACGCAGATTTTCGGAAGGGCCTGACTGGTCTTCTCTTTAATCTGCGGAAATCTGCGGACATACTTCCTGGTTTCCTGGTTTCCAGATTGTGATAGACTCCGCGCGATGGCAGACGATCGCTGGTGAATCGCAAGAGGAGCCAGAGGAAAGTCCGAACACCATACGGCAGCATGCCGCGTAGAATGCGCGGGCGTCGCAGTTGCAAAATTGCGGTGACGGAAAGTGTCGCAGAAAAGACACCGCCGGTTCTTTGATACAGAAAACTGTAGGGTAAGCTGTCAGCTTCCCTTCGAAAAATCGGTAAGGTTGAAAAGGCGAGGTAAGAGCTCACCGCTCGCGGAGTAATCTGCGAGGCAGGAAAAACCCCATGCGGTGCAAGACAAAACAGAGGGAGGGCAGCCGGTCCGCCAAAGGCCCCGAAGAATTTCGGGGTTGATCCTCGGGTTAGTCGCATCACGGTTTACGAAAGTGGGCCGGGCGTTTGCCACGGCGAATGAGATAAATGATCGTCGCCTCGAAGAAATTCGGGGAACAAAATTCGGCTTACCGCCATCAAATATGAAGGGCGCTTTCGGAAACGGAGGCGCCCTTCTCTTTTCCGCCTATGGGCTACCGGGAAATTTCGTAGACCACCGGAAAGACTGCGAGCCTGACAGGCTTCCCAGCCATACCTGCGCCCGAGATGGTGGAGACTTCCATGAAGCCGGCGCGGCCATCCGCCTCAGACGTGAAAACTTTGATGTCTCGCGTGAAGACACTCTTCTCTTTCGCATCGAAAGGTCCGCCCGTGATTGGCCGAACGTTGCCGGTCGGGTCGACGTAACTAAGTTGATAGAACAAGCTGGGCCCGCCTTTGCTGCCATCGTAGGTCATCGAGACGAGCTGCCCTTTGCCGATCTTCATATCCTTCGCCGGCCCGTTCGTGATCGAGGGATCGCAGAAGACTTTGTAATAACCGGCTGGGTCTTTTATTTCGGTCGCTGGCAGCTGCGGGCCGCAAATTGCCAGCAGAAAGAGCGCGAGCGAACAGGTGGTGATCTTCATATTCAGATATCTCCGGTTCACTTCTCCACGATCTTCACCAGCTCGACTCGGCGATTCTTCGCGCGACCCTCTTCGGTTTCGTTGCTCTCGACGGGAGCGGCAAAGGAAACACCGACTGGAAAAAGGCGTTGCGCGGCGATCCCGTAGCTCGTGGTCAATGCCCCAACCACGGCCTCCGCGCGTCGTTGCGAAAGCGTCTTGTTCATCTCGAAGCCGCCGATCGAATCGGTGTGCCCGACGATCAGCACTTTCAGAGCCGGATCTGATTTCATCAAGTTCCCGATCTCCGTCAAGGCCTCGCCTGAGTCCGGTTTCACTTCCGCTTTGTTGAAATCGAAATAGATGCCGTAAAGCGCGATGCGTCCCGATTTCGAGAGCGATGTCTCCATCTCCGCGGCGGAGACCTTGACCATGCGATCCGCCATTCCCTTTTGCTCCGTGATAGTCACAAGCGCAAGGACCTGCCCCTTCTCCGTGCCGAACGCATCCGCATACTCGGTGTTGGCGGCGGTGAAGATCGTCACATAGGTCTTGCCGGCGTCGCTTGCTTTCCGGAGCGCGGCGTAGCGATAATCCTTATTTAACGACAGCACGCCGTAGAGTTTTTCTGGCAACCCATGGCTCTGATAGACTTGCTTAAGAAAGCGGTCGTAGCCGTTGTCGAGCGTGCTGTCCGAGCCGCCTTTACCTTCGAAAAGATTCTCGAAGCCCTGCTCTTTCAAGTCGGCCTGATACTGGCGGAGGACTTCGAGAGTCGAGGCGTTCTTCGGAGCGCAGTAGAGGATCCGAGTTTGCGGTCCTTCCACGACCTCCTGCTTAAACGGCAGGAACTTCTGGGTGTCGTAATCGAAAACCACTTTCTCGAGCGCCACGCATTGTTCGTTGAAGGCCTGCTTCTCGAAAAAGACGATGACCGAATCTTTCAACCGCTTCAGCGCGGGATGATCCGCTGAGTCGGGTTGGTCTTTGGTGAAATCCTCCGTCGCGGCGACGGCACTGCCGACTCCAAGCAGCAAGGCGACAGTGACGGAAGCGAATTTTGTTAGGCGCATGTTAGGTTCTAAGGTTGTGCAAAAGCGGGGCGAGGCGTCGGTTGTCTCCACGTCCGAAGCTAGGGTAGGGGCGATTTATTACAAGACGATGGTCGGCGTCAGGCGAGGCAATCGTCGAGGCAGGCGAGCAAGTGCGAAACGGTCCCTTCGGTCTCGTCGCCCATGTTCGAGAGGCGAAACGTTTTGCCTTTGAGTTTGCCGTAACCCGGATCGATGACGAGGTGATGTCTTTCGCGGAGCTTCCGCGCAAGATCGACAACGTCGATGTCGCGGCTGTTGTTCACGCAGGTCAGCGCCTTGGAGCGGAAACCTTCTTCGGCGAAAAAATCGAAATCGCGATTGCGAACCCAATCATGCACCAGCGCGTTGGTTTTTACATGTCGATCTAAGCGGGCGTCGAATCCTTCCGCGAAAATTTCCTCGAGCTTCGATTGCAGCGCGAAGATGTGACCGATGCTCGGCGTGGTCGGCGTCATCCATTCGGCTTGTTGTTTTTTGAATTCGAGAAAATCGAAGTAGTAACCGCGGTCTTTTTGTTTTTCGGCGCGCGCGAAGGCTTTTTCGGAAACGGAGAACAGAGAAAAGCCGGGCGGAAGCGCGAGCGCTTTTTGCGCACCAGTGAGCAGGACATCGATGCCGAGATCGTCCATGTCGATCTTGACCGCGCTAAACGACGAGACGGTGTCGACGATGAGCGCGACGTCGGGATACTTCGCGAGCGTGCCGCAAATTTCCGGCAACGGATTCATCATGCCGGTAGAAGTTTCGTTGTGAATCAGCGTGACGGCGTCGAACTTTCCCGAGCTCAGCGCAAAATCGACATCTTTATGGTCGATATGTTTTCCCCATTCGACCTGCAACGCCTCCGCTTCTTTTCCGCAGCGCCGCGCGGCATCCAACCATTTATCGGAGAACGCGCCGCACATGCAGCAGAGCACACGTTTGCCGACGAGATTGCGGATGGCGGCTTCCATCACGCCCCAGGCAGATGAGGTGGAAAGAAAAACCGGCTGCTTCGTGCCGAAAAGCGTTTGCAGCTTCGGATGAATGCCGCGGTAAAGATTTTTAAAATCTTCGCCGCGATGTCCGATCATCGGACGCGAGAATGCGGCCAGCGTCTTGGCGGAGACTTCGACTGGGCCGGGGGTGAAGAGCTTGTCGTGTTGCTGCATTCGGCAGCAAACGTTCAACGTTCAACGCTCAACGTCCAACGCCGAAATCAGAAAAGGACGATGTCGATCTTACGCGTCGTTTTTGATGAAGCTGATGTCGCATCGGGCGAGTCCGTCCGGCTGGCGGACTTGCGCGCCAAACTCGGCCATGGCATAACACCACGCTCGCGCGGTCTTCCGCCGGGTGACAAGATCGACATCTACCCATGCCTACCGCTCCGCCATCCGCAACCGACGCACGTGTCGAAGCTCAAGTCTTCTGGATGCGACACGGCAAAGAAATCCTCGCCATCCTGGCGGTGGCAATGCTGGCAGCGATCGGCTACGCCGGATATCGCTTTTATGTTGAGCGACAGAATTCGACGGCCGCGGTGATGCTGGCGTCGGCGAAAAACTCGAGCGATTTCGAGCAGGTCATCAAGCAATATCCGAATACGCCGGCGGGTGCGTCCGGCTATCTGCTCTTAGCGCAAGCGCAACGGACGGAGAAAAATTTCGCGGCGGCGAACACGACGCTGCAGCAGTTCATCGGCAAATATCCGACGCACGAATTGATCACGAGCGCGCGCATGGCGATGGCCGCGAATCTCGAAGCGATGGGCAAGGCGGACGACGCGTCGGCGATGTATCAACAAATCGCGTCCGCTTATCCGAAGGATTTTAATGCGCCGGTCGCGCTGATTGCGCAGATCCGCCTGCTCAAAGCGAAAAATAAAATGGAAGATGCGCGCCGCGTTTGTGAAACGATTCTAACGCAGTATCGCGAAAGTTTTTGGGCGAACGAAGCGTTGCGCGAACTGCGCGGATTGAAGCCGACCGAATCGGAACAAGCGGCCGCAAGATCGACATCTCCTAATGGAACAAATCCGCCGGCGATGATTGCGCGTCCGCCGGCCGCTCCGGCACCAGCAGTTGCGCCGAAGGCGAAGAAACCGAAGTAAGTTTAGCGCTTGGAGAATTGGAAACGCTTGCGCGCGCCGGGTTGTCCCGACTTCTTGCGCTCTTTCATCCGCGGATCGCGGCGAAGTAATCCTTCGGCCTTCAAGATTGCGCGGAAATCGCCTTCGACTTGCAGCAATGCGCGAGCGATCGCCAAACGCGCTGCGCCAGCCTGGCCGGTGGGCCCGCCGCCGGTGGCGTTGATCGACAGGTCGTAAGTGTTAACCACTTTCGCGGTTTGCAACGGTTGCAGCACCGTATTCTGGAGAGGCTCGGTCGGAAAATATTCTTCAAAATTACGACCGTTGATCTCGATCTTGCCGCTGCCTGCGGTCATGCGAATGCGTGCGACCGAGGTCTTGCGACGCCCAGTTGCGATAATTTCCTCTGCTTGAGCCATAGGATGGGAGTTTCTTACGAGAATTTCACCGACTGCGGACCTTGCGCGCCGTGCGGATGCTCGTCGCCGCGATAAACTTTGAGCTTCCGATAAACCGAACGACCGAGCCGATTGTGCGGAATCATTCCGCGAATAGCGTGTTCCACCAGTAATTCCGGATGACGTTCGCGCCGCGCGCGAGCGTTCTCGGTTTTGTGGCCGCCGACGAATCCGGAAAAGCTCATGAACGTCTTCAGTTCTTCTTTCTTGCCGGTCAGTCGCACTTTCTCGGCATTAATCACGACGACGAAGTCGCCGGTGTCGACGTGAGGGGTGAAGATCGCCTTCTCTTTGCCGCGCAAAAGATTGGCGGCTTTAACCGCGACGCGGCCGAGGACTTGATCCTTCGCATCGATGATCCACCACTTGCGGGAGACTTCGTTGGCTTTGGCTGAGAAAGTTTTCATTACGGTCGGAAAAGGGCACCGAAACTACGAGCGAGGAGGTGGAGTGTCAACAGGCAGATCGGTGGAGTGATTGTCGATCTTGCGCGGAGGCGGCTGGCATTCCGCGTGCTTTCTAGTAATTATAATGAAACGCCTACTCGCTGCCGCTTTCGTGCTCGTCTCGTTCACCACTTTCCTCGCTGCTTCGGACGGCGGCGTGTCCGGTTCGGCCGTGATTCGCGAGATGAATATCGCTCGCCAGAATCCGGCACTTTACGCCAGCTACGCCGAGGAACTGCGCGCTCATTATGATGGACGCTCTCTCGTTTTGCCGGGAGGCACACGGATTTTTACGAAGGAAGGTCTGCGCGCGGTCGACGAAGCGATCCATTTCCTGCATTCGGCGGCGCCGATTCAACCGTTAGCTGTTTCGCCCGGAATGTGTCGCGGCGCGGCTGATCATTGCGCCGATCAAGCGAGCGGCGGATTTAGCCATAACGGAAAAGACGGCAGCAATCCGGCAGCGCGCATGAGTCGATATGGGAATTGGGGTTCGAGCTGGGGTGAAAATATTGGCTACGGCAAAACGAGCGCGCGCGACATCGTGCTCGCGCTTATCATCGACGATGGATTGCCGGCGCGGAAACATCGCAAGAACATTTTCGCGGCGAAGTTTAATTACGCCGGCGCGGCCTACGGACATCACGCGAGGTTCGGGAGCGTTTGCAGCATCGATTTCGCCGGTACTTATGCGGAGCGCGGATCGCAGGATCAGCTCGTCGCGAAATACTAGCGACAGTTGATTGTCGATCTTAGCGGCGTTCTCACGCCGCGCTGAAATGGCCGCTGGTCATTTCGATCTCGCGCGCTTAATTGCTTCGCCATGTCGAATCAAACGCCAGCGAAATCGGCGATCGCGCCGCGGCGCGAGGAAGATTTTCCGGAGTGGTATCAGCAAGTCATTCGCGCGGCCGAATTGGCGGAATCGTCCGACGTGCGCGGCTGCATGGTCATCCGTCCATGGGGCTTTGGGATTTGGGAAAACATGCAGCGCCAGCTCGACGCCATGTTTCGCGCGACCGGTCATCGCAATGCCTATTTCCCGCTCTTTATTCCGCTGAGTTACTTCGCGAAGGAGGCGGAACACGTCGAAGGATTCGCCAAAGAGTGCGCGGTGGTAACGCATTCGCGGCTGGAAGTGGACGCGGACGGGAAGATGAAACCGGCCAGTCCGTTGACCGAGCCGCTCGTCGTTAGGCCAACATCGGAGACGATCATCGGCGCGAGCTACGCGAAGTGGGTGCAATCGTATCGCGATCTCCCGATTCTCATTAACCAATGGGCCAACGTGGTGCGCTGGGAGATGCGCCCGCGTTTGTTTTTGCGGACGAGCGAGTTTCTTTGGCAGGAAGGCCACACCGTTCACGAAACCGAAGCGGAAGCGCGCGCGGAAACGGAACAGATGCGGAAGGTTTACGAAACGTTCGTGCGCGATCACTGCGCGATCCCGGTTTTCAGCGGCGAGAAATCGGATAGCGAACGTTTCCCCGGCGCGGTGCAGACCTTGTCGATCGAAGCGATGGTGCAGGATCGAAAAGCGATTCAGGCCGGCACATCGCATTTCCTTGGCCAGAATTTCTCGCGCGCGAGCGGGATTCAATTTCAAAATCGTGAAGGCAAACAGGAATTCGGTTGGACGACGAGCTGGGGCATGAGCACGCGCATGGTCGGCACGGTGGTGATGACGCACGGGGACGATGACGGAATTATTTTGCCGCCGCGGATCGCGCCGACGCAGATCGTGATTCTCCCGATCACGCCGAAGGAGGAAACGCGCGCGAAGGTTCTGGAGGCTTGCGATAATCTTGCGATGCAGCTGCGCGGAAAGCGTTATGTCGATCTTCCGCTCGAAGTCGAGGTGGACAAACGCGATCTGGGCGGCGGAGTGAAGAATTGGGAGTGGATCAAAAAAGGCGTGCCGTTGCGGGTGGAGATCGGCCCGCGCGATCTGGAAAAATATTCCGCGGCGGTCAGTCGCCGCGATCAGCCGGCCAAAGACAAACAATTCATGCCGATCCAGGAATTGGCTGCGAACGCGGTGGAAATTCTGACGGCGATCCAACAAAACCTTTACGATCGCGCCAAGAAATTTGCCGACGAGAACACGCGCAAGATCGACAAGAAGGAAGAGTTTTACGATTTTTTCACCGCGAAAAACGCGGGCAAGCCTGAAATCCACGGCGGCTTCGCGCTAGCGCATTGGAACGGCTCACGCGAAGTGGAGGAGCAAATCAAAAAAGACCTGAAGGTTACCATCCGTTGCATTCCGTTTGGCGATGCCGAATCCGCTCAGTGCATTTTCACGGGCGAACCGAGCAAACAACGCGTGGTTTGGGCGAAATCGTATTGAGGCCTATGTTGGGTGAGCCGATTGACGGGTCGGGGCGCGTTGTTCTATTTTAATTTTATGCCGGCCGAACTGAAACTCTACAGCCGCGAATGGTGCTCGTGGTGCATCGACGCGAAAGATTTCCTGACCGAGCGCGGTTATAAATTTACCGAGATCAACGTGGGGGAAGATCGACAAGCGTATCAGGAAATGAAGGAGCTCTCAGACCAAACCTACGTGCCGACGTTTGTGGCGGATGACAAGGTGCTGGCCAATTTCGATACGGATCAGCTCGAAGAATTTTTGCGCGA
The DNA here is from genome assembly GCA_040002925.1 of Spartobacteria bacterium. Taxonomy (GTDB): domain Bacteria; phylum Verrucomicrobiota; class Verrucomicrobiia; order Chthoniobacterales; family UBA10450; genus JAJPGZ01. Next base: position 15,579 of record JBDUDM010000042.1, read on the forward strand.
GCACCAGATCGTTCCGTAATGCTTTTCGGCTTCTTTGTCGTCGTGGGCGTGGCAGTGCTGAGCGTCGCCCTGCGCACCTTTCAAAGCTCCTTCGCGCAAAAGGCCGGTGCTCTCGGCATCCTCGTCGCGTCCTACCTGTTGGTTTTTTTCATTACCGGCAGCTGGTTGCTGGCGCTGATCGGCGGACTGAGCTGGTTGTTTTTGCCTTGGCTGGAAATTCTCACCCGGATTCGCGCGTTGCGCTTACCGCGAGAAAAGCAGCTCCGACCAAAGTCTCCCCCGAACGCGGACACATTCCCGACGCTCAACGACATTACGCGCGAGATCGAGAACGAAGGCTTCGTGCACGTGAACGATGCCGGATGGGATTGGGAAGATTATCGACAATTCTTTCGGCTCTTTTACAAAGATGAAGATCGAGCCCAGGCGACTATCTGCCTGAACGAGCAGCACGATCTGTCATTTTATTACCTGCGCATTTCATCGCGGGCCAAGGGCGTTACCTGGGCGACGTGGAATTATCCATTGTCCTATGGGTTAAAATTAACGCCGCAGTTTCGCATTAATCGCCAGCGGCCCGACCAATCTTTCTGGCAACTCTACCAAAGTCATCGCGAGTTTCTGCGCGAGAACAGTGTCGACATCACCGCGATCGAGCGGATGGATGAGGATCGCATTCAGGCGGAGATCGAGAACGATCTGCGCGATCAGATTGCGCACAATGTCGACCAAGGCGTGCTCAAACCGGCGCGCGATGGCGACGTAAAATATTCCTGGCGCGGGATGATTTATCTCTGGTGCCAGTTCTTGTTAGACTTGGTGCGGTTGTAGATGTCGATCTTGTGGCATCGGCATCCTGCCGATGAATCATGCGCTGGAAGCGCATGCCACTACACTTTCATGATCTCGGCCTCTTTGCGCTCGAGATGGTCGTCGATCGATTTCACAAAACGATCGGTCAATTTTTGCACGGCCGCTTCGCAATCGTGCTGACCATCCTCCGTCAGATCGCCGGCCGTTTTGGCTTTCTTCGCTTCATCCATGGCGGTGCGCCGATTCGCGCGCACCCGCACGCGCGCTTCCTCCGCCATCTTGCTGAGCGATTTCACGAGATCCTTGCGGCGCTCCTCGGAAAGCTCAGGAATTGGCAGCCGAATAACTTTCCCGTCCACCAACGGCATGATTCCGATGTTCGATTCTTTCAGTGCACGCTCGATATCCGCGACCGTGCTCGCATCGAACGGTTGCACCACCAGCAAGCGCGGTTCCGGCGTGGTGATGAGCGCGAGTTGTTTGAGTTTCATGGCCGAGCCGTAAGCCTGCACATCCACGTTCTCGACCAACGCCGGCGAAGCTTTGCCCGTCCGCACCGCCGAAAATTCATGGACCATGTAGTCCACGCTTTTCTCCA
>JBDUDM010000119.1:0-4915 GCA_040002925.1 Spartobacteria bacterium
GTCGCGCTGAAAAAGCTCGAGCAGGAACAAAAGGAAGTGGCGTTGCGCATTTCGCAAATCGAGGAAGGCATCAAGAAGATCGAGCAAGATCGACAAGCGAATGCGCGGGCGCAGAGCGAGGCGCTGGCAAAACTGGAGGTCGAGAAAAAGCCAATCGTTTCTCGTCGCGACGAGTCGAAACGCGCGGCCGACATTTGCGATCGGGAACTGACCGGCGTGGAGAATCGAATTCAAAACAACGACGCGGCTGACCGCGAGTTGCTCAAGGAACTGGCGGAATTGCAGGCGCAAATTCCGCCTCCGGCCGATCTCGAGACAAGATCGACATCGATCAGTGCGCGGCGAGCGCGCTTGCCCGATGAGCGCGCGGAGTTAGTGCGCGCCCGAATGGGAAGCGCCGAAGCGTGCCGGATGGCGAAGGAAAAACTGAACTCGGCTGAGTCGGAGCTTTCGGAGATTCAAAAAAATCTCGACCGCGTGCGCGGCGATTACGAAGCGCGCGACAAAGCTTTTGCCGAAAGCATCAAGACGCAACAGGAAGCGGTGAAAGCGGCGCGCGCACAGCATCAAACGGTGGAGGAGCGCAAGAATCCCGCTTATCTGAACATCGGGCGTCATCTTGCGACGCAGGGAATCGCCCCGCCGAATGCGCCGCATCTTCTCACCCACGTGCAACGACATCGGACGGCGATGGATCGACATCTCGAGCATTCGACCGAGCTCGGGCTTCTCTCCAGTAAGATCGACAAGCAAGAGTTGCGAAAGTTTTACTTCAGCATTATTTCGGTGGCGGCGCTTCTCGTCATCATACTTCCGCTCGTCTTTCAATCGCCCGCGCGCCGCGAATGGTTGCCGCAAGAGACCGAAGCGATCCTTTCGCTCAACATCGAACGCTTTGAGCGCGATGATTTCGCCAAGCGCTGGAGCAAAGAGCAACCGGATGTGTGGGCGAGCGTGTGGTCAGGATTAATCGGCAATGCCGGACGCGCGTCGGCGATCAATCTGCCTCACGACACCGTGCGATTGACCCGCGCCCTAACGAGCGACATCGGCCGAACGCGCGAATTTATTCTGATCGAGAATCGCCGCGAGGTTTCGCCAACGATCCACTCCATTTCGCAGGACAAGAGTTTTGCCAAACGTTCGATCGGCGGGCTGACGGTGTGGGAGCGTCCCGATCAGGCGATCGCCCAGCTCGGGCCGAACATCCTCGCGCTCGGCGTCGCGACCGAGGTGGATGAGCTGGTGCGAGTGCGCCTCGGCATGCAGCTCGATCTCAAAATTACCGACCAATTGTTCGATCGCTTTCAAGCGCTCGATCGCGAAAGCGGGCTACGCCTCATTTCGCGCGATCCGTCCGATCTCTCCCGCGTGTTTCATCCGATTTTCACGCGCGAGCTTCTGGAATCGGCGCAGCTCCTCGGGCTCTCGCTCAGCTTTCAGAATCCAGTGCGCGCGCGCGTGCTGCTCCGATTCGAAACGGCCGAGAAGGCGACCGAGCTTGCGCGTAATCTTCACGATGAGCCGCAACGTTGGTTACGTTTCGCCGATTCCGATATGTTGCTCTACGACAAGCCTCCCGAAGTTTCTCGCAGCAACACCACGATCGAACTGCATTTTAATATCCCCGATAATAGCGCGCGACTGTTGCTGCAGCGGATCGCGAAGAGCGATACCTCAACTGTTGTCGCCGCGCAGCCCACCAGCACACCATGATTTTGTTTCGCCTTTGTTTCATCATTTGGATCGCGTCTTCGTTAGGCGCGTTGGCTGAGTTGCCGCCTATCCCGGTGGTCAATATCCGTGACGTCGATCCAACCATCGTTGTCGATCTTCGCTACGCGACGCCGAACAATTTTACCGGCCACGCGCTTTATCCGCCGAATACGCAGGCCCTTATTCGCCCGGAGGTGGCGCAGCGATTGGCTACCGCGAACCAATTTTTGCGACGCCACGATTACCGGCTCAAGATTTGGGATGCCTACCGGCCAAGATCCGCGCAGACGCAGCTGTGGGCGGCGTCGCCGAAAAATGATTACGTGGCGAACCCCGATGCCGGCGCAGGATCGCTGCACAGTTGGGGACTCGCGGTGGATGCAACGCTCGCTGATCGCACCGGCCAGAGTATGAAAATGCCGACGGAGTTCGATGATTTCACGCCGGCCGCAATGTGGAAATACATCGGGACTAACGATCTGATTCGCCACCACTTGTTGACCCTGCAGATCGCCATGCGCGAAGCCGGCTTCTACGGTTTGCGGAGCGAATGGTGGCATTTCACCGCGCAGGATTGGCAGAGTTTTCTCCCGCCCGATGATGCGAAGCGCGCTGCGCAAGCCTTCAAGCAACCGTGGCAAGGCAAGCTATGATCGACATCTTGCTGCGCGATTTTCGGCAACCGGAATATCTCCATGTTCTGCTCAATCCGCTTCCGGTTTATGGATTGGCCATTGGTTTGATCGGATTAATTCTCGCATTGATCTTGCGCAGCCGACCGGCGCAAATCGCCACGCTCGCACTGGTTCTGATTTCAACCGCGTCGGCCTGGCCGGTCTATGACCTCGGCCAGGATGCCTACAATCCGGTGTTGTCGATGGAAAATGAAACTGGCGGCGCATGGCTGGACGCGCACAAGGAGCGCGCGGAGCGACTCATTTATTTTTTCTACGCGCTGGCGGTTCTGAGCGCGGTCGCGATTGCGGCGCCGTTCAAATGGCCAAAATCTTCGCTGCCGCTCGCGCTTTCCGTCGCGATCTTTAGCGCACCGGTTTTAGGAATGGGCGGCTACATCGCTTACGCCGGCGGAAAAATTCGACACCGCGAGTTTCGGAACGCGCCGCCGCCAAAGAGCGAGCAACCGTCGCGTTAGATCGACATCTACCTTTGAGCACGGAACTCAACCGCGCCGAACAAAACGTCGAGGCGCACAGCGCGTCTCTTCGAAAACCGCTGGGATTAATCGACCTTGCGCTCACGCAAATCCTCTTCGTTGTTGGCTCGAGCTGGGTCGGGGCTGCCGCCAAGCTTGGCCAGGCTCATCTATTCTTTTGGTCGCTCGCGATTTTACTTTTCTACATTCCCCAGGCTGCGGTCGTAATTTACCTGAATCGCCGAATGCCGCTCGAAGGTGGAATTTACCAGTGGGCCAAGCTCGGCCTGAACGAATTCGCCGGGTTCATCGTGGCGTGGAATTTGTGGCTGCTTTCCATCACCGTCATCGCCCTCGGCGGAATGTTCGTGACGACAAACATCTCTTACGCCATCGGCGAAGGAGCGCTTTGGTTGCCCAACAGCAAATGGGCCGTCACCCTCATCAGTTCGGCGCTGGTCATCGGACTAGGTTGGACGGCGCTGCGCGGACTTTCGTTAGGCAAATGGGTTCATAACATCGGCGGCTTCGCCATGCTCATCGTTTACAGCGCGTTGGTGGCACTGCCGTTCGTCGCCTTCGCTCGCGGTGATCTTAAAGAATATCACCCGCTCGCCATGACCGCCCCGACGATGTCGATGTTTTACTGCTTCAACATTTTCAGCAAACTCGCCGTCGGCGCCCTGGCGGGTTTCGAATATGTCGCCATCCTCGCCGGAGAAGCGCGCGCCCCCGGTCGCAACATCGGCCGGTCGGTCATTATCGCTTCGCCCATCATCGCGATCATGTTCGTGCTCGGCACCAGCTCCGTGCTGGCATTCATCGGCGACAATTCCATCGACCTGATCGGACCTGTTCCGCAAACGCTTCGTCTTGGCCTGCGCTCGTTTCCAATTGCCGGCGCGATGGCTTCGTTAGGCATTCTCCTCATGACCGTGCGATCCATTTCCGCCACCAGCGTTCATTTCACCGGCAGCTCGCGATTGCCCATGGTGGCCGGCTGGGACCGTCTGCTGCCGACGTGGTTTACTCGCTTGCACCCGACATACAAAACGCCGGTCAACTCGATCATCTTCGTCGGCGCAATCACCCTAACGATCGCTGTCGCGAGCCAGATCGGCGCCGGCATCCAGGAAGCGTTTCAATTGGTCGATAACGCCGCCAATGTTTTCTATGGGATCGTTTACGTGATGATGTTCGCGATCCCGATTTTTGGTGCCTCCGCCATCCGGCGCGGCGCGCCACTTTGGTTACGCATCGCGTCGTTTTCCGGCCTGGCTGTTTCTCTTCTCGCGATCTTTTTCACGGTTTATCCGATCATCGATGTGCCCAGCCCCATGCTCTTCGCCGCGAAGGTTATCGCAGTGACTTTGATCGCGAACCTCCTCGGTGTCGCCGTCTTCGTGATCGGCAACAAACGCCGCGCCAGCGTCACTTAGCGCAACACTCGGCGACCCAGCGCAGATACTCGGGCAGTCCGTTGTCTATCTTGCAGGCGATGATCTCGGGAACTTCGTAGGGATGTAGCGCTTTTAGTTTCGTTTCGAATTCTTCGTAGCGCGCACGATCGAGCTTGAAGAGCACTAAAATCTCATCAGCCGATTCCACTTTGTCTTGCCAGCGATAAATCGAATGCACTTGCGGTAAAACATTCCCACAGGCCGCGAGGCGAAGATCGACAATCTCCTTGGTCACTTTTCGCGCGGTCTCCGCGTCCGGAAAAGTGCAGAACGCGAGCAGGACTTCCATCCGTTAGGCCGGGACCAACGCTTCACGCCGGCAAATCCAGCCCCCGCCGACGACGACATCGCCGTCGTAGAGAACAGCGGCCTGCCCAGGAGTCACTGCGCGTTGCGCTTCATGCAGCCGCACTTTAGCGCGATCGTTTTCGAGTTTCGTCACCGTCGCTTCCGCGCCCGGATGGCTGTAGCGGATCTTTACCGTAAGATCGACATCTTCATTTGCCGCATCCGGCACGATCCAATTCAAGCGGTCGATTTCGAATTCATCGCAAATCAGATCGTCGACATCGCCGACGATGACGCG
>JBDUDM010000120.1:0-4902 GCA_040002925.1 Spartobacteria bacterium
ATGAACATGAGATCAGTCAGGACATCCTGGATCTCTTCCACCTGATGCGTCGTCACCACGATGGTGCGGCTGCCGTCGAAGTAATCGTTCAACAGCGAATCGTAAAATTGTTTCCGGTAAAGGATATCGAGGCCAAGCGTTGGCTCATCCAGTACCAGCAGCTTCGCGTCGATGGCCATGACCAAGGCGAGATGCAATTGCGCCACCATGCCTTTCGATAATTGCCTGACCTTGCTCGTGCGTTTGATTTCCGTCTTCGCCAGAAAACCTTCCGCCTTCGCGCGATCGAACCGGGGATGCACGCCGGCGACATAATCGAGTAATGAAGAAACCCGGCTCCAGCGCGGCAACACGGCGACATCGGCGATGAAAGACACATCGCGCATGAGCTGATCGCGCGCAGTCCAGGGATCCCGGCCCAGCACTTTCAATTCTCCCTGATACGGAGTCAGACCGAGAATCGCGTTGAGGGCGGTCGTCTTCCCGGCGCCGTTAGGACCGATGAGTCCGAGAATGCGGCCCTCTTCAACCCGAAAATCGACATCGTCCAGTGCCACGGTTGTCCCGAACGCTTTGCGAAGACCGCGTGCTTCTATACAAGCCATGGCTTTAGCGCGTCTCCTTCCCAGACTTCCGCGATGCCGCAGCATCGAGTTCTTCCGATGTCAGACCGAGCCGTTGAATTTTCGCCGCAACTCGGGGCCATTCTTCCGTCAGAAATTTTTCCCGTTCGCCCTTGAGTAACAAATCGCGCGCGCCCTCTTTGACGAACATGCCCAGGCCTCGCCGCGTCTCGACCAATTGCTCGTCGACGAGTTCCTGATAGGCCTTCAGAACCGTGAGCGGGTTAACCCGATATTCCGCCGCCACATTGCGGACCGACGGCAACGGATCGCCTTCCTTGAGCACGCCATCGAGTATCATGTGGACGCCTCGATCGCGCAGCTGGCGATAAATTGGCTGACTATTATTCCATTCACGATTCATCCCGTATCCCACCTGGCCCTCGCGAGAGAGATGCGCGATACCTGTTCGATTGAAAAATGCCTCTCATTACTGTTATAGTTAACTATAACACTACTACTCAGGCAAGCTTTTTTTAAGATTCTTTTGAGCTTGGGCGTCGCCCCTCATGGCGCGCTTCAATCTGGTGCTCGCCGGAGTGAGCGGACTGCGAGTGGATCAGGCCCCTCGCAGAGAAGTTATTCACAACATTTGACGCCCCCACTTCGACCGGGTAAGCTCCCCGTCACCGCAGCCAGAAAAGAGATAAAAATGCCAGAAGTCATTGTTCGAAAAGGTGAACCGGTCGACCGGGCGCTGAAACGGCTTAAAAACAAGCTCGACGCGGAGGGTATCCTCGAGGAAGTCCGCCGCTTGCGCGCGTTTGAGACGCCGAATCAAAAGACGCGTCGCAAGGCGAAAGCCAACGCGAAGCGCGGTCGCACCAAGTTCCGGTTTAACCCGGCGTAAGATGTCGATCTTGTAATTAGCGATCGACGATTTCGAGGGCTCGTCGTGGCGAGTCCTTTTTGCTGTATCGATCAATCGCACTCGCAAGCGATGCGAAATCCGAGATCGTTGCAGGAATAGCCGGGGTGTATGTTACCAGTCTGGAGGCCTCGTCGATCTTTTGAAATCGCCCCGCAAGATCGACATCGCCATTCGAAGACAACTGCGCCGCCAGGTTGTCGATCTTGTCGAAAAGTTTTTTCTCAAGCGCATCCAGGCGCTCATTTAAATCGCCGGTCTCCGCTGTTTCGCTAACCGGTTCGTCGTACGTTTCCGTCACCATCGTGATCAGCCCCGGCGGAAGCGTCTTCTCCGCTTCGATGCTGAGCTGTTGCATCGCCGATGCGAATTCATCCGGAACCGCGATCACTTTCTTGGCCATTATTTTTTTCCCTTGGCGAAGAATTTCCCAATCGCATCCACTAATCCCGGGATGTCGTGGCGTCGCGCTTCGATGTCGATCTTGAGCCCAAGTTCACGCGCCGTCTTGGACGTTATCGGACCGATGCTTGCGACCTGCATTCCGTTAGGCCACGGCAGACCCAGCGCCATAAAATTTTCCACCGTTGAGGAACTGGTGAAGGTGATGAGATCAGCGCCCTCTTCCGCCAGGCGCCGCGACGCACCCGTGGCGTCACGCGTTTCCGGAACGGTGCGATAAGCGATCGCTTCGTCGACAATTGCCCCCATGCTGGTGAGCTGTTTCGGAAGCACGTCCCGCGCCTTTTCCGCTCGAGCCAATAGAATGCGCAGGTTCTCCACCCCACCCTGATTTCTAAATTCACGCACCACCGCTTCGGCTACAAATTCGTCCGGCTGAAGATCGACATGCAGATGAAAATCCTTCACCCGTTGCGCCGTCGCCGGCCCGATCGCCGCAATCTTCGACGCGCCGATTTCACGGGCGTCATCGTAGAGTTTGAAAAACATTTCGAAGAACGCTTCCACGCCGTTCGGACTGGTGAAGACAATCCAATCGTAGCCGTGCGCATCCTGCACCAGTTCGGCGAAGCCGCGCAGATCCGTCGGCGGCTCGATCCGAATCGTCGGCAACTCGATCACGTCGGCGCCAAGAGCGCGCAGTTCGTCACTCAGCGCGCTCGCCTGTTTGCGCGATCGCGTAACGACAATGCGTTTTCCCGAAAGCGGCCGGTCCTCATACCAATTCAATTCGCCGCGTAACGAAACGACGTCGCCGAACACCGCCACCGCCGGCGCTTCGAATGCAAGATCGACAACTCGCTTTGCGATATCGCTCACCGTTCCGGTCAACGTTTGCTGGCGCCCCGTCGTCGCCCATCGCACCAGCGCGACCGGAAGATCGGCGCGAACGCCCCGCGCCATCATCTCGCGCGTGATCGCGTCGATTCGCTCGACTCCCATCAACATCACTTGCGTTCCACCAAGCTTCGCCAACGCATCGAAATCGATCGAGCTCTCCGCTTTCGACGGATCTTCGTGTCCGGTGAAAAACGTCACGTGCGAATTCTGTCCGCGATGTGTCACCGGAATTCCCGCGTAAGCCGGTCCCGCAATCGCCGAAGTAATTCCGGGCACGATCTCAAACTCAATGCCGGCCGCCGCCACCGCCTGCGCCTCTTCCGCGCCGCGGCCGAAAACAAACGGATCGCCGCCTTTTAGCCTAACGACCTGCTTCCCGGCCCGCGCAAGATCGACAAGTAACGCGTTGATCTTCTCCTGCGTCAGCGCGTGCGCGCCCGCTTTCTTCCCCGCGTAAATAATTTCCGCATCCGCGCGCGCCCACCGCAGCATCTCCGGATTCGCCAAATGGTCGTAAACAATCGCGTCCGCGCGCTCGATCCATTCCTTCGCGCGCAAGGTAACCAATCCGAGATCTCCCGGCCCCGCGCCCACCAACGCTACTCTCCCGCTCTTACTCATGCTCTTACTCTTGCTCTCCATTCATTTTCCCAAGGAGCTGCGACGCCAGCTTCTCCGCGTCTTCACTCGGCCCTTCCACCGTCGCTTCGCGGGGCGTGGTAGCTTCCAAATCAAAAATCTGCCCGCGCAATTTCATCATCGCTCCATCGACAATCGCAAGCACTCCCACCGGCTGATTGCAATCGGCGTGCAACAATCGCAAAAACTCGCGCTCTGCTCGCAAACACAGTCGCGTGTCGCAATCGTTGATCTGTTCGAGTAACATTCGAACGCGATCATCGCCCGTTCGAATTTGCGCCGCGATCACACCTTGCCCGCCCGCTGGCAAAAATATTTCGTGCGGCAAACTCTCCGCAAAAAATTTACTGCCTTCGTAGGTGATCTCCGATCCTTCCGCGAGCACGCCCAGTCGATCAAGGCCCGCTCGCGCGAGAATCGCACCGTGCCATTCGTCTTTCGCCAGCTTGCGCAACCGCGTCGGCACATTTCCGCGAAGATCGACAACGTCAATGTCGGGACGTTTCCAGCGCAGTTGATGTTTCCGGCGCACACTTCCGGTCGCGACGATTCCATCCTTAGGCAGCGTTTGCAGATTGTATCCACCCCGCGAAACCAACACATCGTCGGCCGATGCGCGCGGAAGCGCCGCCGCGATCTGTGTTCCTGGAACCAGTTCGCTCGGTAAATCTTTCGCGCTGTGGACTGCAAGATCGACGTCTTGCCTAACGAGAGCGCGCTCGATCTCGCCTGTGAACATTCCCTTGCGTCCCGCGCGAACATCGATAATTCCGAAATCGCCTTTCTGCTCGTCGCCATGCGTCGTGATGATTTTCGTTTCGATGGTGATCTCCGACCACCGCGCGCGAATCGCCGCTTCCACCAGCCGCGCCTGCGTCAGCGCCAGCTCGCTGCCGCGCGTCCCGAGAACCAGTTTTTCGCTCACGATTCCGGGGCGGGCACAGGCGCATCTCCGATTCCGTGAGCGGAAATATTTCGCGTCCGCCATTCCGCTCCGCGCGCCAGCGTTTCCTGAAAACTCGCGACATGTTCGCGAATGATCGCCTCGGCTGCCGTGATTTGTTGGCGGCGCGTCGCCATCGCCTGTTCCGCCACCGATTGCAGCGAATCGATGTCGTAAAGATAAACGCCGTCGATCTCATGCAGACGCGGCTCGACGTTTCGCGGGAAGGCGATGTCGATGATGAACAGCGGACGCCCGACGCGATCGCGCAGCACGTTGGCGAACGTTTCAAACGTCACCAGCGGCAACTCGGACGATGTCGATGTAATGAGAATGTCGATCTCGCGGCATTGCAGCGGCCAGCTTTCGAAAGGGATCACCGAACCGCCGATGAGCGCGACCAGTTCCTGCGCGCGTTCGAGTGAGCGATTGCTCACGCGCAAATCTTTCACGCCGCGCGAAACCAGCGCGCGCGCCGCGCGTTCGCTGATGTCGCCTGCGCCGAGCACCAAAACCTTACGCCGGCC
>JBDUDM010000121.1:0-4867 GCA_040002925.1 Spartobacteria bacterium
TGACGGAGCCGCCTCGCAGGAAGTCGACAGCGTCGTCATTTTCCGCGAAAGAGGCGACGTAGAATCCGTCCGCGTCGCGCCAGATTTCGCCGCGCAGACCGACCGAACAAACATCGTTGATCGCATAGATGAAATACTGCGCGATTCCGTAGCCGGTCGCATCCGCGGCCTTGTCGTAGATGTAGTTGAGATCGGTAATTGCAGTGAAATTCTTCGTCGGCTTCGCGGTGATCGTGATGTCATTGAGGTAACGAGTGTGGCGATTGTCGCCAGGTGTTTCCGGCCCGATATGCGTGCTGGTGAGCGCGACCAGTTTTCCGTCGAGAAAATTGAGTCCGACGGCGCCGTGAAATGCGGGGCGGTCGTTGTTGTCCTCAATGCTCGTGTTTACACCTCTTGTCAGGCCGGCGGAAATGTCGACCTGCGATGTCGCATGCCAGGTCGCAAGCACGCCCGTGTGATTGAACGGGATTCCAAAATTAAAAATATAGGTGTGCGAATAGAAGGGATTGGCGCGCGGATCAATCGTCTCCGCGCCTTCCAGCGTGACAAATTTACCGAGTTTCAAATCGACGCCGCCTTCCGTCACGATCGGGAAGTGCAAATTGAGATAGGCCTCGACCAGATCGGGCTGAAGAATCTCATGCGCCGTCCGGTCGAACAACCCGAGCGAGTGAATGAAACGCGCGTCGCTTCCATAGAGGAATTGAGCCTTGAAACCCCAATCGAACTCGCCAGCCTTTGGCGCCAGGGCGCGCTCAAAATTGATCACGAGTTGGTTTAGGAGCGGCTCATTCGCGCGATCGTCGAAAAGCCGGCCGAAGTTCTGATTATCTCGCGGGCCATCCGGGTTGAAGGTGATGCCGCTCTCGATCCAGCCGGAAATCTTGAAACGAGGCTCGGGCGCGGCCGGAGCAATTTGCGGTTCACCCGCTGCGGCGATCCCGGCGAAAATCGTAGCGCTAAAAATAGAGACGATTTGTTTCATCGCCGCAGCCGCCATGCCGCCAGCGCTCGGATCAAAGCGGCGCGCCTGGTCGCGTCGCAGCAATTTCCCCTTCGACGTAAGCGGTTTCACCGTGAAGCGCCTCATCGAGTCCCATCGTCTCGTGCGCATCATCCACCCGCACCGGCGTGATGCGATTGATCAGCCACAACATCCCGAGCGTGAAAATAAACGCCCACGCCGACGAGAAGAGCGCCGCGGCCAGTTGTTTCAGAAAAAAACTCGAGTCGCCCGCAAGCAATCCGTCCACGCCGCCGTTTTCCGCCGGATTCCAGCTTGTCGAGGCGAAGACGCCAAGCAGCACGATGCCAAGAAATCCGCCGACGCCGTGCACGCCCCAGACATCGAGTGCGTCGTCCCAGCGAAGTTTGTTTTTGAGCGCGCACGCATAATAGCAAACCACGCCTGCCACGAGGCCGATGATCGCGGCGGTCGCTGGTGAAACGTAACCGGCCGCCGGTGTGATCGTCGCGAGGCCGGCGACCGCACCTGTCAGCAGGCCAAGGAATTTCGGTTTTTTCGTGATCCGCCAGTCGATCAGCAACCACGCGATCGCCGCGAACGAAGCGGATATGTCAGTGTTTAAGAAAGCGACTGCCGTGATTGAATCGACGCGGAATTCCGATCCGGCGTTAAAGCCGTACCAACCGAACCAAAGCAGCCCGGTGCCGAGCGCGACGAGGGGAATGCTATGCGGCCCGCGGTCGGCGACCTTGCGCCTGCCGACGAAGAGGATCGAGGCGAGCGCCGCGATTCCCGCGATGTTGTGCACGACGATTCCTCCGGCGAAATCTTTCACTCCCCATTGCGCGAGCCAGCCGCCACCCCAGATCATGTGGACGAACGGAAAATAAACGAGGACCAGCCACGCGGTCAGAAACAGCATGTAGGCTTTGAAGGTGATCCGATTGGCAAACGCGCCCGTGATCAGCGCCGGCGTTATTACGGCGAACATCATCTGGTAACCGCAAAACACGATCATCGGGATCGTCTCGTTAGGCGACGGCGTGGCGAGAGTGATCCCGCGCAGCCCGGCCCAGTTCAGGTTGCCGATAATTCCGAAAAAGTCGGTGCCGCTTTTCTGGTCGCCGGAGAAACAAAGGGAAAATCCGACAGCCCACCACAGGACCGTGGTCCAGCCCATCGAGACAAAGCTCTGCATCATGATGGCGAGAACGTTTTTCCGTCCGACAAGTCCGCCATAAAAAAACGCCAGCCCTGGCGTCATCAACATTACAAGGCTCGCGCAGAGAAGCATGAACGCGGTATTTCCAGTATCGAGATGTGGCATTTGGTCTCTCCTTGTTAGGCCGCGAGTATTGGCTTCTCACTAGCAGGCGTCAAGAATGCAGGTAATCGAGAGGTTTTAATCGACCCTCATGAAAAGGAAATCGAGCTATTATCTAGCGTGAACCAGAGGCATCGATCCGTTGGCACGACGTTGCTCATAATCTTCTTCGCCGCGGGAGCGTTGATCTGTTTCGTGACGATGCTCGCGCTGGCTTTTCCCGGCGGATTCCTGGAACCAATTTGGCGGCTGAGACCGGATGCGCGCGCGGAGTTTCAAAAACTTGGCAGCGCATCCGTGGCGCTGATGGCCATGGTTGGCGCCGCTTGCGGACTGGCCGCGGTCGGACTCGCGAAAAACGCGGAGTGGGGACGCCGCCTCGCGATCGGTGTGCTCGCGGTCAATCTCGCAGGCGACTCGCTCAATGCCTTGCTCCGGCATGACCCGCGCACGCTGATTGGTCTGCCGATCGGCGGATTAATGATTTGGTATTTGCTAAAGAAAGGGCGCTCGCCGGTTAACTCCGGACCGTCTTCATCCCGAGCCGGATAATACGGTCGATCAATTGCGGATATGGCAGGCCCGCCTTGTCCGCCGACTGCGCGAAATCCTCATCCTGCGCGAGGATGGGATTCGGGTTCGCCTCGATGAAATAGACCTCGTTGGTTGCGGTGAGTCGCAGGTCGATGCGTGCGTAGCCTTCGATCGTGAGCAAACTGTAGATCCGTCTGCAGGTCTCCTGGATGTGCGCGACGAGCGCTGGATCGAGGTCTTCTGCAAACTGATTTTGTAAACCCCACCGCTTGCGATATTCCTCATCCCATTTCGCTCGAAAGGTCGCAATCTTCGGTTCGTTAGGCGGCACTTCGCGGAAGACCATCTCGCGGATCGGGAACACGCGCGGTCGGAGATTTCCCATCAAGCCTACGTAGAGCTCACGTCCCGCGATGTATTCCTCAGCGATCACATCGGCGTTATGTTTCGCGTGGATAAAGGCGACGCGTTCTCGGAATTGTTCATCGGTCTCGACAAAGGACGCCTGCGAAATTCCGTAGGACGCCTCTTCTTTGACCGGCTTTACGAGGATGGGGAACTTGAGCGGCCTGGGCCGTGCGATGCGCTGACCGCGCGGGATGACCACGAAGGTCGGCACGTGGATGCGATGGTAGCCAAGGATTTTTTTCGAGATACCCTTGTGCTTGCAAAGGACGAGGCCGGTCGCGCCGCAACCGGTGAAAGGCACGCCCTGCATTTCGAGAACCGAAACGATGTTCTGGTCGAACCCGCGGTTGTTTTTGAACTGGTCTGCGAGATTGAAAATGATGTCGGGCGCAAAGCTTTCCAACTTCTGCCGCAGCAGATCGAGATCGTCAAAGATGGCGAGATGCTCCGCCGTGTGGCCGAGCGCGCCGAGCGCGGCCATGACGTGCGCTTCCGTTTTCCAATCCTCCGTCTTTAGCTCGAGGCTCAAGTCCTCGTCGATCTTCGTCGGACTCATGACGTCGAAAAGCGCGAGAACTTTGAGTTTCTTTTTCACGCTATTTGGTGCGCTTGAATTTGCCGGTGAAGAGGTAGTTCATTACCAGTGTTGTAATGAAAGAGGAGACGCGAAAATCCTGTTGCGGATCGTCGTTCAGCACGTGGAGATCGAGCTGATCGCAGCGCTCGATGAGCCGGGCGAGGAGTTTGTTCACCCGGAACTTTTTCTCGTTCGTCCACTGGCAGACCGAGTTCATCAGCCGCCGCCGCCGCAGACGCAGATACCTGCTCGCTTTTAGCCCAGCAGTGGCGGCGAAAAGCTGCCGCAGATCGGCGTCGTAGAAATCCGGATAGGTATCTTCATAGAGCTTCCGTTTGCGCGCGTAATAGGTCTTGAGCTTCAGATTCAGGCAATCGTAGTCGGCCGCATGATACTCGGGCGCGTGCAGGGGCGGTTTCCCCGCGAGCGAGCGCATCAGCTCCTCGACGTATTCCAGTTTTTGCAGCGCCTTCCAACCGGCGTAACGCTTGCGCCAGTCGAGACCCGTCGTGAGCCAGACCGCGAAGGTCTCCGCGAAATCTTCGTCCGGATGGCTCTGCGCATACCAGTCGTCGAGATTAACGACATAGCTGCGGCTGAACGGTCGCGGCTGGTAGAAATCCGGCGTCTCCTCCCGCGATGTGCGCCCGAAAGTCTGCTGCCACTTTTTCTTTCGCGGAAGCCGGTAGGCATAACTATAGGCGTGGGCCGCCTCGTGCCTGATGAGTTTCATGAACCATTCTTTCGTCCCGCCCTCGACCTCGAGCATCATCGTCCGCTCCAGCACGCGGAGCCGGTCGTGGACGAGGAAAAACGGCACGAAGATCGCCGGGATACCGATGGGCACGAACCATTCATCGCCGATGTGACAGAGTGGATGAAAGACTAGCCCCCGGGCTGAAAGCTCATCGTAAAGCTGGCGAATGAGGGGATCGAGAACGCCGCCCTCGAGGCGCAAACCGAGCTTGGAGATGCGGCGTTCGAGAAGGTCCTGGTCGCTGAGTGATGCCCAATCGCCAGCTTCCATTTCGCGCACGGTATCAGTCCGCGCCGG
>JBDUDM010000043.1:0-16241 GCA_040002925.1 Spartobacteria bacterium
AGTAATGGAGTGCGAGAATTCATTACTCCAGCACTCCAGCACTCCAGCACTCCAGAACTCCAGCAAGAGCAAGAGCAAGAGCACGAGCACGAGCACGAGTAAGAGCACGAGCACGAGTAAGAGGAAAGTGAGCGTGGAAGATCGACATCGACCCCTCGGAATTTCCTCCCCTTGCATTCCCTCCCGCCATCGCGATAATTACGGCAGTTGTCGGGAATCCTAATCGATTCCGTTCGCTTCGAAACGACGATCCAGGCTTTGAAATTATGATGCCGATTTTTGCATCTTCGCTGCTTCGTTCGCTCAATCTAGCGCAGAACGGTTCGACCTTTTCCCGACGTGACGAGACGGAGTTTCCGATGGTGTTGCAAAACGAAGGCAAATTGCCTGACCGGGCCTTGCGAGGCCGCGGCGCCGCGGACTGTGCATTCAGACATGCGCTCCGTCTATTGAACAATTCGACAAACATAGAGGATCAATATGAACTCTCATCAATCGGGGAGACGTCCGCGCCGTTCGCGAGGCGGTTCTCGAAACAGGGGCGACCGTCGCCCGCGGCCACAAACCGCGGCTGTGCGTGCTCCGAAGAAAACATTCTGGCAGCGGCTCATGGCGTCGCTTTTCGGAAACGGCGAAAGCGCGCGCAAACCGGCGCCTTCGCGAAATGGTTCGCAGGAACCGCGACAGCAGCCCCGCGAGCAACCGCCGCGGCCGCAAGCGCGTAAACCGGAGCCGATCGAAGTCACATCGCCGCGTCTTTACGTCGGCAATTTATCCTTCGACGCGACGGAGAGCGATCTCTTCGAGCTCTTCGCCGGCGTGGGCCAGGTCCAGAACGCGGAGGTCGTGACCTATCGTCATAACCAACGCTCGAAAGGATTCGCCTTTGTTTCGATGCAAACCGTCGACGAAGCGAAACGCGCGGTCGACGAATTGCACGACAAGGAATTCCTTGGTCGCAAACTCGTCGTCAGCGGCGCGAAAGTGAGCGAGCATCAGCCGCACGAGTAAAGATCGACAATCAGTTTTGCGACCGGGAGACGCGGTGATTAAAGCCGGTCTCCCGGTTTTGTTTTTGCGTTAATGCGCGGAGTTTTTTTTATCGTTGGGCCGACTTCCTCCGGAAAATCGGAGCTCGCGGCCGACGTCGCCCGCGAAGTCGAGGCCGAGATCGTGAGCGCGGACGCTTTCCAGATTTACGAAGGATTTCCGCTGCTCACGGCGAAGCCGGACGCGGTCACTCTCGCGAAAGCGCCGCATCATCTCATCGGCACGATGTCGATCTTGCAGGAGATGAGCGCGCAAAAATTTCGACGCGCGGCGCTGGCTGCGATCGCGCAAATCCATGAGCGCGGAAAACGCGCGCTCGTAGTCGGCGGCAGCGGCCTTTACGTCAAAGCGCTCACCCACGGATTGAATGATGATTGGAAAAAAGTGGAGGCCGAGTTGCCCGGCGTTTTTGTTTTTCGCGATCGCGATGCGTTGTATGCGCGCATCAATGCGCGCGTGGAAGCGATGTTGGCGAGCGGCGCGATCGATGAAGTTCGCGCGGCCGGGGCAATGAGTGCGACGGCGGCGAAGATGATGGGCCTGCGCGAAATTCGCAGCCATCTCGACAGTGAGATGTCGATCTCGCCACAGGACGAGTCCGTCCGACTGGCGGACTTGCAATGCGTCGCGAAGATTCAACAGGCCACGCGACAATACGCGAAGCGGCAGTTGACCTGGTTCCGGCATCAAACTAATTTTGAGCCGCTGAACCTTTCTCTTCTTACCCACGGCGAGGCAGTGGAACGGATTTCACAACGCGCGCAGAGCGCGTTTGTCGAACAGGGATGATCGATACCCGCCCGAATAATTCGCACGAACGCGCAGTGCTGGTGGGTCTCGAGCAGAACGGCGTGACCAAGTGGGACCTGAAAGATTCGCTCGACGAATTGCGTGAGCTGGCGAATTCGGCCGGCGCGGAAGTGGTCGATACCGTCACGCAAAAGCTGCAGAAGCCCACGGCGCCTTATTACATCGGCAAAGGCAAAGCGGAGATGATCAAAGATTCACTGCAAGATCGACATGTAACTTCGATCATATTCGACGACGAACTTTCGCCGGCGCAGGGCCGGAATCTGGAAACATTACTCGCGCGAAAGGTGATCGATCGCACGCAACTCATTCTCGATATTTTCGCGCAACGCGCGCGCAGCCGCGAAGGCCGGCTGCAAATCGAACTGGCGCAGTTGCAATATCTTCTGCCGCGCCTAACGAGAATGTGGAGTCACTTGTCGCGCCAGACTGGCGGAATCGGAACACGCGGCCCGGGCGAAACGCAGTTGGAAGTGGATCGTCGCCGGGTGCAGGAACGCATCGCGCGTTTAGAGCGCGAGCTCCAAGCGGTGCGCAGAACCCGCGCCGTGCAGCGCGATGGGCGGAAGCGACATCAATGGCCGGTCGCATCGGTAGTCGGCTATACGAACGCGGGCAAATCAACGCTTTTGAATCTGCTGACCGGCGCGGACGTGAAAGCGGAGGACCGGCTCTTTGCCACGCTCGATCCGACCACGCGCAGTTTCACTTTGCCTAACAAACAGCGTCTGCTCCTGACCGATACGGTCGGATTTTTGCGCAAGCTACCGCACACCTTGATCGAGAGTTTCAAAGCGACGCTGGAGGAAGTGCACGAGGCAGACCTGCTCATTCACGTTGTCGATCTTAGCCATCCGCGCGTGGACGAGCAGATGGAAGCGGTCGATAGCGTGATCAAGGAACTAGATGCGTTCGGGAAACAAACGCTGATCGTGTTTAACAAGATCGACAAGCTCGAGAATCGCGAGTTGGCCGAAGCGTATTTGAAACGTTTTCCGGGAAGCGTCGCCATTTCGGCGCGGTCCGGCGAGAACGTCGCGGTGCTTGTGCAGGCGCTGCAGGACGCGCTGAATTCGTGGCGATTGAAGTTGCGTTTCCGAATCCCGACTAACGAGTCGGCATTGCTCGCGGAAATTCACCGCGTCGGACATGTGCTCGAATTGCGCTACGAAGGCGACGACGCCGTGATCGTGGCGAACGTGCCGCCGCAGCTCGAGCAAAGGTTGTCGCGCTTCGCCGCCGCGTAAGCGCGCGTCGGTTTGCAAGATGCGGCCATTGCAGTACAGCCAAGGGATGGACTGGGTGCGCAGAGTCACGGGTGCGCTGGGGTTAAATCACTCGCCGAGGATACGGAAGATTGTCGTGAGTGTGATCGGCGGCACCATCGTGCTCTTCGGCATCGCGTTGCTGGCTCTGCCCGGCCCGGGTTCGCTCGTTATTCCGCTGGGACTCGTGATCCTGGCGAGTGAATTCGCGTGGGCTCGTCACGTTTTGCATCGCGGGAAAACGGCGGTAGAAAAAGCGCGCCGCGGGAAATGGCGCGAAGCGTTTTCATTTTCGCGGGACCAATGACAGTTCGGGAGCGGGTGGCGCGGTTGGTGGAAGTTTTGCCGGAGGTTTATCCGGGCGCGCACTGCGAACTCGATTTCAAAAATCCGCTGCAACTTCTCGTCGCCACGATCCTGTCGGCGCAATGCACGGACAAGCGCGTCAATCTGGTCACGCCGGCGTTGTTCGCGAAATATCGTACTGCCAAAGATTTCGCGGCGGCGCCGCCGGCCGAACTGGAACGTGCCATCAAATCGACCGGATTTTTCCGGAACAAGGCGAAGAGCATTCGCGGGGCAACATCGACCATCACGCAAAAGTTTGGCGGGCACGTGCCCGATTCAATGGAGCAACTCAGGGAATTGCCCGGGGTGGGTCGCAAGACGGCGAACGTGGTTTTAGGAAACGCGTTTCACAAAGACGAAGGCGTCGTCGTCGATACCCACGTGATGCGGCTGTCGCAGCGGTTGCGTTTAACGAAACAAACCGATCCGGAGAAGATCGAGAACGACTTGATCAAGGTGGTGCCGCGAACGCATTGGACGAACTGGAGTCACTGGCTCATCTGGCATGGACGCCGCCGCTGTTTTGCGCGCAAGCCGGATTGCCGGCAATGCGAGATTTTTCGGCTTTGCCCGAGCGGAAAGATTTTCGTGCGAACCGGCGAAGCGCGCCCGCTTTCACCCTAACGATTCGCGGCCGGCTCTTCTTCCTCGATCGGCTCGTCGTTCGCTTTCTTCTGAACCTGTTCGAATTCTTTCTCGAGTGTTTTGAGATCGTCCTCGGACATCTTCTCAAGATCGACAAGTTTGTTGCGCGCGCCTTGCAGAGCGCGAATCAACTCATCCAGTTTCAAATGGACCGCTTTGGCATCGCGGTTCTGCGTGTTTTGAATCAGGAACACCATCAGAAAGGTGACGATGGTGGTGCCGGTATTGATGATCAGCTGCCAGGTATCAGAGAAATGAAAGGTCGGACCGGTAACGGCCCAGACGAGAATGATGAGAATGGCGATGCAAAACGACCATGCGCTCCCGAGGACGGCCGAAGTTTTGCGCGCAAAAGTGGAGAACGCATCCTGGACGCGGCAAAACAGGTTTCTATCTTTTTGATTTTGATCAGCCATTTGCTTTACGTTCGTTCCAACTCAAGAAGTTGCGTGCATCAAAACCAATGCCGTCACCTTCTATACACCTGAATCTCGATAACGCGTGGCGCGATCTCCCGCTTGATCTTCCGACGCTCGACGCCAGCGAATGGGGGCCGCGACTTCGGTTCTCCGCGCCGCCGCGCCTGATCGAGAAGTTCTATCGCGAACACGAAGCGCAACTCGCGCTCTTCATTCTTTACGGCTCGGGCGATTTTCATCATCTGACCGGGCTCTGGATTCGTCGAGTGTCGCGGCCGATTGTCGTAGTCTCATTCGACAATCATCCCGATTGGGATGTGCGTCCGCCGAAATGGTGCGCCGGAAGCTGGGTGAATCGCGCGCTGGAATTGCCGCAGGTGCAACGCGTCAGCGTCTGGGGTTGCGGGAATTTTGAATGCTGGTGGCCGGGACAACTTTTCGGGAACCGCCGCGCCGAGCGCGCGGGGAAGCTCGAAGTGCATCCGTGGGCCGATGATCGCCCGTTGCAAGATCGACAACGTCGCGGCGCGATTTTGCGCGAGACGTGGCGCGACGAGTTCGATCGCTTCGCGCGCAATCTTGGCGGCGGTGATATTTACGTCACGATCGATCTCGATTGTTTGCGCGCGGAAGAAGCGGTCACGAACTGGGAGAACGGCCGTTTCGCCGTTGTCGATCTTGCATGGGCGCTCGGAAAGCTGCGCGAGCACGGCCGCATCATCGCGGGCGACATTTGCGGTGCGTTCTCCGAGCCTAACTACGCGCGTTGGAAACAGAAATTCGCGTCCGAGATGGACCACCCAAAACTTTCGCGGCCATCTGCGGACGAAGCGCGAAAGGTTAATTTCGCCACGCTGGAAAAACTCTGGCCGCTCTTAACTCAATGACACCAGCACGACGCCGAGGCTGATCAGCAGTGCGCCGATCGTGAGTTGCAACGTCAGTTTTTCCTTGAGCAGAAATGCGGCGGTCACGCTGATGATGATCACACTCAATCCCTGAAACGGATAGACGTAGCTAAGATCGAGATGTTGGAGCAGGCCGAGCGTGAGAAAGAACGAAACGGTCATGCACGCGATGCCCGGCGCGAACCAGCGCGCAAAATCCTTGTTGAAACCGGCGTGCGATTTCTCCATCGCGTTTTTGAAAAAGAGCTGACCGCTCACAAACGTAATGAGCGAAGCGAAAATGAGAACGAAGTTTAAAACGTTCACAGCTTTTCCTCGATGTGCGCGAACGGTTTCGCGACAATGATGAGGCCGACGAGCACAAGCGCGATCCCGCACCAGCGCCGCGGCGAAATTAATTCGCCGAGAAGAATCCAGCAGCTCAGCGGCACCAGCACGTGCACCACATTTGAAAGCGGAAACGCGATTGAGAGCGGGACCTGTCGCAGAACATACAGCCAGCTCACCAAACTCAGGATCACGCACACGATTCCGAGCCACGTCCAAATCGACGCGAGCCCGGTAAATCCGGTCCACGATAAAGGATGCGTCAGATGCGCGGTGTTGCGCGCGCCGATCTTCAGAAAGAGCTCGGACGCGGTCACGATGAGCGCGTTCAGCGCGATTTGCAGCCAGGGATTGCCGAAGATTTTTAGCGGCGACATCGAATCGCCTTCGTAATAACGCCGCAAGGCCGGGTCGGAACGCGCCGGTGCAAACCATGGGCCGATCCACTTGATGAACGCGTTGATGATTGTCGATCTATGCCGGACGTAGAGATCGACATCGATCGGTTGGAGACGCAGATGCAGCTTCGGGTCGTAGTTGAACGGCGCGCAGTGATATTCTTTCAGGCCATTTTGTAACGCCCACTCGATCAGGTCGCGGAAGGTGACGTAATATAAATTGAGTTTGTGCGCGACGTCGTAATCGAGACCGATGTCGTTGTCGTAAAGCGCGCCGTTCCAAAGCGTACAAAAGCTGAATGCGATCGCTTTGCCGCCGCGCCGCCAGACGAAATAACGATGTCGATCTTGCGTGCGTTTGCCGGCTTCCAGAAAATATTCGCGGGAGAAAACCTCAAATTCGACCGGCGCGCGTTTGGCGACCTGTAAATACAGCGGATAAATTTCGTCGATGACCGCGCTGCAATCGGTCAGCACTTCCAGCGTGATCGGTGGCGATGCCGCTTCAGTCTTGCGCAATTTTCGCCGCAGACCTTTGCGAGTGGTGCGGCTCAATCGCTTCTCCATGTATTCGTCGAACGTGGTGAAATTGAGATCGAGCATGAGCGGCGCGAAGCTGGGCAAGCGCGTGTAGTTCGCGGCGATGAATGGCGCGAGATCGCGACGGAGCGCGTGCGGAAAATCTTTTCCGGAGACGAGCGGGATGCTTTCTTGCCTCGCGTATGTCGTTAGGGCCTCCGCCAGCATTCCCGCGATATCTTTCACGCTCGCCGGCGGAATAACGCCTGGCGCGGCGTCGCCCACCAGACATCCGGCGAGCAACATGCGTGACCGGAAAAATCGCGGCCAAAGTTTGCGCACGAAATTTACCCCACGTGTGATTGTCGATCTTGTCGTCGCGGCCAGGTCTTGATCGACATTGATGAGCGGTTGCAGCGCGATGACGTCTTGTTGTCGGTTAAGCAAAACGAGATAGCGGTAATCGAATCCGGTGGTCATCGTTTCTTCGATGAGTCGGTAATATTCGAAATCCTTGTGCGAATCGGCGAAAGCCGCGCGCCAGATTTCGGGAGCGACATCGGAGGCATTCGCGTAAACGAGCGCGCTTCCCGAGGATAACGAAATCGTCGCGAGCGGTTCGGTTCGGCCGTGGAGTGGAGACGCAACGACCGACATATCAGAGCTCGTTTGCGTTTGGAAATTGGCGCAGCACCGGATCGTGCCGCGTCGGCTCGAGATATTTTACGGCTCGGTGGAAAATGGGATTCAACATCGGCGCGGTATGGCGCACGTAGAGATCGAGCGGGATGAGCCGGCAACCGAGGTGAAGCTTCGGGTCGTAATTAAGCGGCGTGCTGCAATAACATTTCAGTCCGTGCTCGATCGCCCACGAGATTACGTCGCGCAGCGTGTAAAAATAAAGTGAGAGCTCGAGTGCGACCGCGTAATCCATGCCGAGGCATTCGTCGTAGATGGTGTCTTCGTTAATGAAGACGAGGCTGAACGCGATGATCTTTCCGTTCTGACGCCAGAGAAAAAACCGGACGCGTTCGGGCATCTCGCGACTGAGGCTGCAAAAATAATCTTTGGTGAGCGTTTCAAATTTGAGCGCGGACTTGTTGTGCACCGCCTCGTAGAGCGGATAAATCTCATCCACGTGAGGCGCGATGTCGGTGAGGACCTCCATGTCGATCTTGTCCGCGCGCTCGGCCTTGCGGAATTTTCGGCGTAAGCCTTTGCGGGTGGCTTTGCCTAACGTGTCCAGAAATTCTTCGAAGTTGGCGGAGGTCAACGCGAGATGGGTCAAGGGCATGCTCGGAATCCGCGCGTAGCCGTTCGCGGAAAAATTTTCCAACGCGTCGCGATAGCGCGACGGAAAATCTTTCAGAACGACGAGCGAAGCTTTGCGAGCGCGCGCGATTTGTTGCAGCGCAGCGAGCAGCGCTTCGGCAGCCCAGCGTTCGTCGTTGGCGGAGCGCGCGCCGAGATGTCCTTCGCCCGCCGCACACCCGACCATCAATGTGCGCATGGTTAGAAAACGCGGGAACGTTTTCCGGACAAGATCGACAATTGATCGCACGGTGCCGGGGACGCCTTCGACCAGATTTTGTTGAAGAAAAAACAACGGTTGGATCGCGCGCACGTTTCCGGATTCATCCTCGAGCACGAGATAATGATGTTCGAAACCGTCGCGCAGCGTCGTCTCGACGATCTCGTAATAGCGATGATCTTTGCAATGCGCGCGAAAAGCTTCAGCCCAGGCCGGGGAATTGTGCAGTTCCTCGCGCGAGACAAGTTTCGCTTTGCCCTGCGGAATCGCGATCGCCTCCATGTCGATCTTATCCCGCGTCGCGGGATCGTTCTTGTCCGCCGACATTCTGAACTTGGAGAACGCCGCTGCGGATGTGCAGATCGCGCTGCGGATTTGGAATCTCGATTCCGGCTTCGCGCAAATGTCTCTCGATGAGAAAATTTAAATCGCTGCGATAGCGCCGCGGCCGATGGCTCATCTCCTTGCTCCTGACCACAAGTTCGAAATCGATCGTGCTCTCGCCGAACTTGTCCAGGAACACGCTTGGGGTTGGGTCCTTTAATGTCGCCGGATGTTCGCGGCCGGCGGCGGTCAAAGCGTCGCGCACCTTGTCCACATCGCTGCCGTAAGCGACGCCGACCGGCAAACGGAAGCGCACGCGCGGATCGCCATAAGTCCAATTCGTTACCGGCGAATCGATGAACTTCGTGTTGGGCACGATCATCGAGATATTGTCATTCGTTAGGATAACGGTGCTGCGCGCGCGAATGTGTTGGACCTGTCCGGCAATGCCGGCGACTTCGACGCGATCGCTGATCGTGATCGGACGTTCCGCCAGAATCACGAGACCGCTGATGAAATTGCTCGCGATATTTTGGAGGCCGAAGCCAACGCCAACGCCGACGGCGCCCGCGAAAACCGTAAGCGCGCCGAGATGAATGCCGGTGTTCTCGAGGACGATGAAGATGCCGACGATGAGAACGACGTTCGAAACGATTTGCGAAATGGCGTAATGCAACGCGCGATCGAGTCCGCTATTGGCGAGAAAACGGGTGAAGAGAAAGCGTTTGGTGCGGGAGGAGATCCAGAACACCGCCACGAGGAGTCCGATGAGCAAGAAAACCTGAACGAGGCTTAGCGTGATGCCGGGGAGTGGTTGGCTCCAGGATAAGGGAATGCCGGCGGCGTTGACCGAGCTGATCTCGAAAAACACGAGCGCGGCGACGCTCAGGATCGTGGTAACGATCGCGATGAAGTTATTGTCGATCTTGAAGCGCGCGAAAAAGCGGCGGACGAAGTCACTTTGCAGCACGCGAGCGAGGATCAGACCCGCGCTGAGCAACGCGACAAACGCGATCAACCCGAGGAAGGAAATGTAGTGGCCGCCGATGTAAAACAGCGGCCGCTCCAATAGCGCAAAATTCACCGGTGCTAGTCTGGTCGGCTCAGGCGGGTTCGCAACCCGGAAGCAAAAGGGCGATTAGAAACGAAAGCGATTGTACTCTTCGTGCGTCCCGATCCAAAACCAGACTACCTGATTATCTTCGCGTAAACCCAGCGCACGGTAATTGTTTCCGATGCGAACAACGCAAATGCCATTGCGGCGCTCTTCGAATCCGAGCGAGGGCTCGAAAGGATTTTGTTTCCAAAGCGCGTACTTTTCCCTCGCCAGATTCTGAATGAACCCGGGAAGCTTTTCGAAAGCCTTCCAAAAGCGCCGATGCGCTTTGCCGGTCACGGTAACTCTTGTAAACGGTCCGCCTGCGCGTCGTTCCGAACCTCGTCTAAAATTGGCCGAAGGCGTCCGTTCTCCGAAAAATCGTTATCGATTTCGCGGTCCCACGCCGCGTTATCACGAACACGAATGAATGCAGCGAGATCGGCTAATTCAGCAGGCGAAAGTCCGTCAACCGCGGTCTTAATTTCGGTTAAACTCACCACCGAAGTTAACGCTGCCGCTTAGCGGTGCAAGTTTACGCCTGCTTGTTGGCGCGCTCTTCGATGTATTTGATGACGTCGCCGACGGTCTGGAGTTTCTCGGCGTCTTCATCCGGCACTTCCACCGAAAATTCCTCTTCGAACGCCATCACTAACTCCACGATGTCGAGAGAATCGGCACCGAGATCTTCGATGAACGACGCCTGCGGCGTGACTTGCTCCGGATTAACTCCGAGCTGCTCGACGATGATGTCCTTGACCTTTTCTTCGATTGATTTGTCGGCCATAAAATTTTGGTGGTTGGGCGGAAGGCTTACCCCACCCGCCACGGCATCGCAAGTAAAACAATTGGCGATCTTGCGCAAAGTTTTGCCACCTTCCGACAACCACAGCGCCAGCGCCGGGTTTACTTCCTGTGCCCTTCAAGTAAGAGAGAATGATGTCGTCCGAGAACAGCGAGCCGATCGATTTGCTCGATCTAAAAATGCTGCCCGCGTGGGTGAAAGAAACGCCCGATGCGAAGGAGTATGCCAATTTTGAGGGCGAGACGGCGGACGAACGTCCCCGACGAGATCGCGGGCCGCGCGATCGGGAAAGAAAACGTCCGGCGCCGAGCGGGGAGCGACGCGAACGGCGCGGGCCGCCTCCGCAACGAGACGGACGGGATCGCCGTCCGCAAGATCGACAACATGCGCCGGAGCGGCCGCCGCTCCAGATCGGCCTACGCTTTGTGCCGCATCCGCCGGCATTCGAAAGTGTGGCTGCGCAAATCAAAGGAGATTTGCTCGCCTATTCGTTGTACTCGCTGGCGCGTTTGTTCCTGCAGAAACCGGAGCGTTACGATGTGCATCTTACCGCCAAACCGGAATCGCCGTTGTTTCAACTAGGCGAAGACGGCGCTATTTCGTCGGATCGAACGGGACTTGAGAGCGGCGCGTTTCGCTTCGCCCAAAATGATTTTTACAAGATCGACATCACGCAGTCGGAGCCGATCAAAGGAAACTTCACCAGCGTCGCGCGCGATCGCCTCAGTGGCACGTTGCTCGGGCCGACGAATCATCACGCGTATCAGCCGCGCTTGCGATCGCTTTACGAGCAGCGTTTTAGCCGGCGGATGAGCTTCCCGGATTTTCAGCGGCAGATCGAGATCTCGACCGACCCGGCGCAGGTGGAGCAGTGGAAAGAAGAAGCGCGCACCATCACCGCATTCACGACGCTGAAGGAGGAGCCGCCATTGACTTTTAACATCGCCGCGGAAGCGGAGCGACATTTTCGACAGGCTTATCTGCCCAATCTGGTGCGCCCGGTCGAGGAAACGATTATCGATGGCGTGAGCAGCCGGAATGTTGGCGATCGCGCGGTGCGGAGTGCCATTGAAGATGCGTGGTCGGCGCAAACGCGTTCGCCGTCGCAGATGATGGCGGAATTATCGAATAGGTTTCGTGAAGCGGGACTGCACATTCTGCGACATCGCAAGGGAATGCTTTTCGTGACGCCGGTGCGCGCGCGGATTTTTGCGCATGAGCAAACGGGGGTGTCGGATCAGGTGCGCGCGATTTTCGATACGGTCGCGGCGAATCCGCGAATTCATCGCAAGGACCTGGCCGAAAAGGTACTTGTCGATCTTGCGGCCGAAGAAGCGGAAGCGCGCAAACTCGCGCTCGCTTCCGACCTGCGCTGGCTGATTAGCGAAGGTTACGTGATTGAATTCAACGACGGCTCGCTTGATCTACCGCGCGCGAAAGCGAAGCCGGTGGAAAGTAGCGCAAGCGTCCCGCTTGCGACAGAAACAGAAAACGCAAGCGAGACGCTCGCGCCACCATTGGAAGCCGGCGGCAGCTAAACCACGCCGGCTTTTTTCAGCGCACGATAGGCGCCGTTTTTATTGATCGTCTTGAGACCGCGCGCGGTCACTTTGACGCGAACGAACTTTTTCAGCTCGGGAACCCAGATGCGATGCATATGCAGATTCGGGCTGAACACGCGCGGGACGTTCTTGGTCACATGCCGGCCGACGCCGCCTTTTTTCTTGGCCATACCGCGGCGGTGAATGATGCTGCCGCGCGATGGACGCGAACCCGTGATGGAGCAAACTTTTGACATACTCGGAAAAGGACGCGAAACGTGCCGCGCATCTTCCCTGCGGTCAAGCGAATCTTGAACGGCGTAACGAAGCGACGGTCAAACGTTGCTCGCGCAATCGGCCAGGCTGGTGCAAGATCGACATCTCCATTTGAGACATGACGCAAAAGAATAATCAGAAGCTGCGGGTCGGAATTGTTGGGGCAGGGAACATTGTGCGCGATCGGCATCTGCCCGCGCTGAAGAAACATCCCGACGTCGAGATTGTCGCCGTCTCGAATTCTAGTTACGAAAGCGGCGAAAGATTTTGTAAGGAGAATCTGCCGCACGCCACGCCGATGCAGAATTGGGCGGACCTGCTCGCCGTGCCCGATCTCGATATTATTTGGATCGGAACGCCGCCCTACATGCATTCGGCGGTGACTGAATCCGCGCTGGAAGCGGGCAAACATGTTTTCTGTCAGGCGCGCATGGCGATGGACCTCGCCGAAGCGGAAGAGATGCTCACGACTTCGAAACGTTTTCCGGAATTGGTGACGATGCTGTGTCCGCCGCCTTATGGATTACGTGGCGATTTGTTGATGAAGAAGCTGCTGGCCGAAAATCACATCGGCAAAGTGCATCATGTGCGGCTGCAAAGTTTTACCAGCAATTATCTGAACCCCGAAGCGCCGGCGCATTGGCGGCAGAAGATCGAGATCAGCGGATTGAATGTGCTGACGTTAGGCATTTACGTGGAAGTGTTGCATCGCTGGCTCGGCGATATCACCGGCGTGTTCGCCCGCGGAAAAGTTTTGCGCGCCGATCGGCGCGGCTACGAAGTGATCGTTCCCGATTTGCTGACCGTGCTCTGCGCATTCGAGAGCGGTGCGGAAGGCGTGCTCGAGTTCAGCGGTGCGAATGTTTCCGACGAATCGGATCGCGTGGAGATTTACGGCGACAAAGGCACGCTCGTTTACGATTTCGGCAGCGACAAAATCCGCGCTGGCCGACACGGCAGCAAAGAATTTCAAGATGTCGATCTTGCGCCGGAGTTGCAAAGCGAGTGGCGCGTCGAAGACGACTTCATCGCGGCGGTGAAATCAAAAGGCCGCAATCGTCCGCATCCCGATTTCGAAGACGGCGTGCGTTACATGCGTGTGGTGCAGGCTGTGGCCGATTCCCGCGCGACGAACGAGTGGGTCGAGATTAAGAAGTGATCAAAGCGCGCCGACGACGCGCGCGAGCAAGTACCCGGCGAGGCCGGTGGCAGGGAGCGTGAAGATCCACGCCCAGACGATGCGTTCGACGACTAACCACTTTACGCCGCTGAAGCGCTTCATCGCGCCGACGCCCATGATCGATGTCGAGATGACGTGCGTGGTCGAAAGCGGAATTCCGTAAATGCTCGCGCCTTGAATGATGAACGCGGCGGTCGTTTCGGCGGCGAAGCCGTGGACCGGCTGCAATTTCACCATGCGATGACCGAGCGTGCGGATGATGCGCCAACCGCCGGCGGCCGTCCCGGCCGCCATCGTTAGGGCACAAATGATTTTCACCCATATCGGTACTGCGCCAAACGTCGGCGTGCGCAAAAAATGCAGCCATTGCGGCACATCGTTGAAGCTGCCGGCTTTAGTGCCGGTAACGAGCGCGAGGGTAATGATGCCCATGGTTTTTTGCGCGTCGTTCGTGCCGTGACTGTGCGCCATCCAGGCGGCGCTCAGGATTTGCAGCTTTCCGAAACTAGAATTGACCGCGTAGGGAGTAAGGCGATGCAGCGCGACGAACAGCAAAAACATAATGAACGCGCCGAGCACGAATCCGATGATGGGGGATGAGAACATCGGCAGCACCACCTTCGGCCATAAACCGGTATGCCATTTGAGGACCGACCAATTTCCATTCGCAGTGGCGAGTGCGGCGCCGCAAAGTCCTCCGATCAGCGCGTGACTCGAGCTCGATGGAATGCCGAGCCACCACGTGATCATGTTCCAGGCAAATGCGGCGATGAGCGCGCAGAGAACGGTCTGCAAAGTGACGATGTTGGTATCGACCAATCCTTTGCCGACGGTCGACGCGACCGCGCCGCCGAGCAGCGCGCCCGTTAGGTTGAACACGGCGGCCATGGCGATGGCCTGCCGCGGGGTCAGCACTTTCGTGGAAACGACGGTAGCAATTGCGTTCGCAGCGTCGTGAAAACCGTTCGTGTACTCGAAGATGATCGCCGTGATAACGACGGTGATGAAAATCAACATGTCGATCTTGCGCAGTCGCGCCGCGGTTACGCGTATTTCAAAACGGTTTGCAGGACGATGTTGCCGGCATCGCGACAGCGATCGATCACCTTCTCGAGCAATTCGTAAAGATCGCGCAAAAAGATGATGTGTTTCGCGTCGTAATTTCCCTGGTAAAGATCGCGCAACAATTCCAGCTCGAGATCGTCCGCCTCGCCTTCGATCGTCTGCAAGCGCTGGTTCATCTCGCGCGCGGTGCGAATGTCGGTGCCTTTGCGCAACTGCCGCACCATCGCCAGCACTGCTTCGGCCGCCTGATCGAGCAACTCGACTTGTTTGCGAAAACTCACCTTCGGCAAATCCTGCGGACTAATCAGCATGCGTTCGCCAATTTTCTCGACCGTCTTCGGAATTTTATAGAGCGCGGCCGCCAGCGCCTGGATGTCTTCGCGTTCCAGCGGCGTGATAAA
Organism: Spartobacteria bacterium; assembly: GCA_040002925.1. Lineage (GTDB taxonomy): Bacteria > Verrucomicrobiota > Verrucomicrobiia > Chthoniobacterales > UBA10450 > JAJPGZ01. Next base: position 14,909 of record JBDUDM010000043.1, read on the forward strand.
AGTTTTCGATAATTCTTCCGTTAGCTGCTGCGTGATGCGCTTATCTTCGCGGCGGCTCTCTGCGAATTTCGCGAGGTCCTGCGGCGAATCGTTCTGCTGCAACTTGCCCAGAAGATCGACAAGGTGATGCACGCTGCTGTCGGCTTGCTGCGCGCTGGCTTCGAGCAAGTCGTAAAATTTTTCGTCGTGGCCGAGGAGTTTTCCGATCGAAATCATAGATGAGTTTCCTGTTGTAGCCGGGGCCGCTCAGCCCGGCCAGCGCATTATTATTAGAACCGAAACTTACCTAAAGCATCGAGCCCTTCATGATCAGCAGCGCGATGCTGAAATAAATAATTAGCCCCGTAACATCGACAAGCGTAGCCACGAAAGGCGCCGAAGAAGTGGCCGGGTCGGCCCCGATGCGGCGCAACAGAAACGGCAGCATCGATCCCGACAGCGTTCCCCAAAGCACCACCCCGACCAGAGCGATGCTGACGGTGAGCGCCACTTGCGCCCAATGTTCCCCGTAAGGTTGCCTGTGAAAATATTTTTCGGCCACCATTGCCCAAAATCCGACGCGAATAAATCCGATCACTCCCAGGATCAAGCCTAACAAAATTCCCGCCTGGATTTCGCGTCGCATCACCTGCCACCAATCGCGCAAGGTCACTTCGCCCAGCGCCATCGCGCGAATCATCAGGGTCGATGCTTGCGAGCCGGAATTGCCGCCACTCGAAATGATGAGCGGCAGAAACAACGCCAGCACCAATGCCTTCGCGAGTTCGTCCTGATAGCGCGCCATCGCCGTCGCCGTCAGCATTTCGCCGAGAAACAAAATGATGAGCCAGCCCGCGCGTTTCCGCACCATCTGCAAAAGCGAGATGCGCATGTACGGCTCGTCGAGCGCTTCCATGCCGCCGAACTTTTGGATGTCCTCGGTCGCTTCTTCTTCCGCGACGTCGAGCATGTCATCGCTCGTCACGATGCCGACCAGAACGTCGTTCGAATCCACCACCGGCAACGCCGTCCGATCGTATTTACGGAATGCGTTCAGCGCTTCTTCCTGCGAATCATTCACCTTCAGCGCGGTAAATGTTTGATCGCGAATTTCGCTCACCTTCGCCTCGAGCGGCTTCAACAAAAACTCACGGATGCGCAGATCGTCGATCAGTTTGCCGCGTTCATCGACCACGTAAATTACGTTCAGCGTCTCGCTGTCCTGCCCATTCTCGCGCACGTGATCGAGCACTTGCTTCACCGACCATTCTTCATCCACCGCGATGAAATCCGGCGTCATCAACCGCCCGACGCTTCCTTCCGGATAACCGAGAAGCGATTGCGCCACGCGCCG
>JBDUDM010000122.1:0-4777 GCA_040002925.1 Spartobacteria bacterium
GATTGCAAAAAGACGTAAACCAAGTTTCACGGAAGTCGTGTAAGATTGAAGCAAGCGATGATTTTTGGCCCCCGCAAGAGATTTGGATGAACGTCGCAACCAGGGTGCGGCGCGATTACGACGCGTTTCCCTATCCGCGCGTCGGTCGGAGTCGAAAAGCCCATGCAGTTTGGCAAATCGTACCGATGGAATGGATCGAAGCGCTTGGCCATGCTGCCTGGCGCACTCCGAAGCGAATTCTTGTCGCTGGTTGCGGTACAGGCCGTGAAGCCTTCGCCCTGCGGCGGCTATTTCCGAATGCGGAAATTTTCGGAATCGATTTCTCAAAGCGCTCGATTGCTATCGCCTGCAATCTCCAGCGCGCCCTGCCCAAGACTCAGCAAATCCGTTTTCTGTGTGCCGATCTCAACCGCAGGCACTTTCGGAAAATCGTGCGCGGTGAATTCGATTTCATCTCTTGCCACGGAGTTCTCAGTTACATACCGCGGCCAAAAACCGTTCTAAATAATTTGGCTGAAGGCCTCGCTTCCAACGGCATCCTCTACCTCGGTGTAAACGGAGCGCAACATTACAGTGAGCGCTGGCGGACAGCATTGCCCGATTGCGGATTTAAACAGCAATCTTTTAAGGATGGGCGAGAACTTCGCAGAACCCTGCAACTTTTTGACGCTTTGGATCAAGACAAGCCGGCGGAGATAGCCACCCAAGGCGCGGAATATCTGGCCAGCGATCTCTTCGGTCACTTTATTGCAAATCGGCCTCTGGCGTACTGGATCAAAGCAACCGCCTCCTGTGGACTTCGTTTCCTCGGCGATTACTCGACACAATGGACCATTCGGCGGGCCTTGAATGATAATGTCTATGAGTCGTTCATCCCTCGTTCTCGCGCTCAAGTTCATGAACTTGTGGAAAAAATCGTACCCAGCGCTTTCCATCGGCTCCTCTTTTCGTTTCAAACGGCGAAGAATCCTCCGTGGAAACTCGCTCACGAATTGAAACTCTGGCGAGTTTCTTCGACCAAAATTTGTTCGCAACGCTGGCCGCGCCGCCGAAGCTCGTGGACAGCTCTTCGGCGGCTGAAAATTGCCAGCGAGCCGACCAACAGCCTGATCGAAATGAGCGTGCCGGAATGGCAGGTGGAAATTTTGCGCCAACGGGACAGTAACCATTGCCTCCGCGATATTTTAAACGAAGCCTGGCCAGAAATTTCTCCGCGCGAGTTTCGCAAAGCCGTTTACGAACTTCATCTCCTCGCTCTAATCAAACTCGAACCGCCGGTTTGATCGACGCACAGCTGCGGAAATCGGCGCCAGCGATTATTCTGACGCCAAGGACCCGCCCGCTCTGCGCACCGAGGCATCGGTATCCCGCCAGCGATCGGACCGCACGCCGGCGTGAGTTTCAGCCGCCACTCGCCCGACGCGAGTATTTCAACGAAACGAAACGAACGTGGTGGGTACGGTTGCATGACCATCGTTAGACCGACCACCACGCCGCCGCCAATCCGCCGGCGATTCCCAGCACAAAACCGGCAAGCGTCTCCGCGAAAGTGTGCCGTCCTAAAAACAAGCGCGACCAGAAGACCAACGCGGCCAGGACAAATCCCGCGATACCGCAGATTACGTTGACGCGAAAAAGAATCGTCATGCAGTAACCGGCAAACAAAGTATGCAGCGAAATCTTGAACCGCTGATTGATTACGCCGGCGATAATCAACAGCAGCAGCGTGACTATCCCGCCGCGCACAATGTAACGCGGAGCACCCGTTAGCCACATCACTGCGGTGCCGAGAGCAGAAAGCGGAATCGCGATCGGATAGAAACGTTTGCGCTCTTCCCGCACAGAAACGTCCGCGTCTTTCCAGCGACCGGAACGAACACCGAGAAACAACAGCAACGCAGTCGGCGCAATCACGGCGAGCAACAACGCCGCCAAAACTGAAATTGCGGAACGCGACGCGAGTTGCGTCAGCAACACGATGCTCACGCTAATCGTGACGAAGACTAACGGATGCCCAATCCACGAGACCACCGTCGCGAGACGCCGAGCGAAGATCGACATCCTGCTAACCAGCGACTGCGTTCTGCATCCGGTTGGGCTTTTCGCTTTGCGAAGTTCGCTTCGCCCCAAAACAATTCAATTGAGTCGAGCAACTCACCCTACGGCTTAGTTGCTTCAATATTGGCCGAGACAAGATATTCTTCGACCGACTTGCCCGGAAGCCATTCCCGGATGAACGAGCGCGACGCATCCTTGGGCGCGATCTCGATTTTCTCGAAACCGGCCGCCCGCAGCATCGCTTCCAAGTCGTCGATCTGCGATGCGCCTGCCATGCAGCCAGTGTAGGCAGACCAATCTCCTTTGACTTCATCGGGCAACGTCGCAGTCGCCACGATGTCTGCTACGGCAACCCGGCCGCCGGGTTTCAAGACACGGAATGCTTCAGCAAACACCCGCGATTTTTCTGGCGAAAGGTTGATGACGCAGTTCGAGATAATCACATCGACGCTCGCATCGGCCACCGGCAGCGCTTCGATTTCACCAAGCCGGAATTCAACATTTACGAACCCGTTCTTACGTGCGTTTTCGCGGGCCTTCGCAAGCATTTCGTGAGTCATATCGACGCCGATGACTTTCCCGTTCGCGCCGACCGCACGAGCTGCGAGAAAACAATCGAAACCAGCTCCCGAGCCGAGATCCAGAACAGTTTGCCCTAACTGCAATGATGCAATTGCGACGGGATTACCACAGCCGAGACCCAGGTTCGCCGCTTCCGGTGCGCTCGCGGCATCCTCCGCTGAGTATCCAAGTTCGCTGCTCTCAGTCGCAGTGCAGCAGTCGTCTGCGCAGGAAGATTCGCCCGAGGCAGTCGCTCCATAACGTCGCCGCACTTCTTCGCGAATATCTTCCGATGAGGACTCAGCCACGTTCGTTTTCATGACGAAATGAAGGTCGTCCGCGCCGCCTATGCAACTTCCATAGCTGTAGCCGGCGATGTGCAACATCCGCTTTCCCGCACGCAGCGGCAGCCGAGGACACCGAGCCCCGCCCCGAGCACCGGCGCGCAGATATAGAGCCACAGAAACGCCAGATGACCCGATACAATCGCTGGCCCTAACGACCGCGCCGGATTCATGGATGCGCCGCAGATTGGGCCGGCGAACATTGCTTCGAGCGCGATAACCGCGCCAACCACGATGCCGGCAGTTATTCCTTTCTCTCGCGCGCCTGTCGATAGGCCGAGGATAACGAACATCAAGATCGCGCTGAGCAAGACCTCGAGGATGAATGATTGCATCGCAGGTCCTGCCGGCTGGGTTGTGCCGAGAAGCAGATTCTGGGGGAACAAAATTCGCAGGATGGCGCTAGCCGCGAGCGCACCGGCGCATTGGCTGACGACGTAGGGCAACACTTCGCGACCCGACATGCGCCGGGAGAACAAGAAGCCGAGCGTCACTGCCGGGTTGAGATGCGCGCCCGAGATATCGCCGAGCGTATAGATCATCACCAGCACGATCAGGCCGAAGGTGAGTGCGATGCCGACGTGAGTGATCGCACCCGCGGTGATCTCGTTAATGACGATTGCGCCCGTGCCTGCGAAAATCAGCGCGAACGTGCCGATAAATTCTGCCCCGTATTTCTTCATAGATTGTTGGTGATTTCCAAATAAGCGCTCTCCAAAATGTCACCCGGCTGCCGGCGACGAGAAGCATCGTCGCGACGAGCGATCAGCGATCCAATACGCCAGCGGTTCAGGCCGAAATTTAGATATACCCCAACGCTCACAAGAGCCATCGTCATCTGCGCAACTCCCATCATCACCCGGGTGGCGACGCAGAGAAAGAAACCGGCTTCGCGGACTACTTTTATGCGTGTGCCGGCAGGACTCGGCCCGTCACTTCGCCGAAGCCCACGCGATACCCATCGCCTTGCGCCCAACCGGTAATGGAAAGCGAATCGCCATCCTCCAGCCATTTCCGCGTCTCATCGTTAGGCAACTTGAGCGGATTCGCACCGCGCCAGGTTAATTCCAGCATGCATCCGCGCGAATCTTCGGTCGGTCCACTGATCGTGCCGCTCGCCAGCAAATCGCCCGGTTGCAGATTGCAGCCACCCACCGCGTGATGCGCGAGTTGTTGCGAAATACTCCAGTAAAGATTCTGCAGGTTTGTCCGCGTGATCACGTGCGGCTCTTTCATCTTCGACGTTTGCAGCCGCGCTTCCAGCTGGATGTCGATGTTGAAATCACTTGTCGATCTTAGGTAGGGCAACGGTTCCGGATCCTGTTTCGGCAAAGGTTTCCGAAATGGTTCGAGCGCATCGAGCGTAACCACCCACGGGGAAATGCTGGTTGCGAAATTTTTCGCGAGAAACGGACCGAGCGGCTGATATTCCCAAGCCTGGATGTCGCGCGCACTCCAATCGTTCATCAACACCAGGCCGAAGATGTGATCGGCCGCGCGATCGATTGGGATCGGTTCGCCTAACGGATTGCCCGGGCCGATCAGAAACGCCATCTCCAATTCGTAATCGAAGCTTTTACTCGGACCGAAACTCGGCGCGTCCGCATCCGGCGGTTTGGTCTGACCTTTTGGTCGTCGCACATCGGTGCCGCTGACCACGATGGAGCTGGCGCGGCCGTGATAAGCCACCGGTAACCATTTCCAATTCGACATGAGCGCGTTCTCCGGCCCACGCAACATGGTGCCGACGTTGTGCGCGTGATGATACGACGAATAGAAATCGGTGTAATCGCCGATGCGCGCGGGCAATTGCA
>JBDUDM010000123.1:0-4698 GCA_040002925.1 Spartobacteria bacterium
CGGAACCGGCCGCGGTCGCGCTCATAACCAAATGCGCCGGCGATGCGATCGCCATCTTTGAGCAGCCCGAGAATCGTGTGCTCCATGTAAACTTTGATGCCTTGATGAATCCCGTGATCCTGCAACGTGCGAATCATTTCCAAGCCAGTGCGATCGCCGACGTGCGCAAGCCGCGGGTAACGATGGCCGCCGAAGTTGCGCTGGAGAATGCGACCGTCTTTCGTGCGATCGAACACTGCGCCCCACGCTTCGAGTTCGCGCACGCGATCGGGCGCTTCCTTCGCGTGCAACTCCGCCATGCGCCATTGATTCACGTATTGGCCGCCGCGCATGGTGTCGGCGAAATGCACTTTCCAATTGTCGCGATCGTCGACATTGCCGAGCGCCGCCGCGATTCCGCCTTCGGCCATGACGGTATGCGCTTTTCCGAGAAGTGATTTGCAAACGAGGCCGACCGAAACTCCCGCCGCCGACGCTTCGATGGCCGCGCGCAAACCGGCGCCGCCCGCGCCGATCACCAAGACATCGTGCTCGTGCGTTTCGTAATCAGCCATCGATCACCACCGTCTTCGGGTCGAAAGAAAGTTTTGGATAAACTGGATTCATTTGCTTCAGCACGCGATAGACAAGATCGACAATCGCCAAATCGCGCGACCATTTATGATTTGCCGGAACGACGTGCCAGGGAGCCCAGTCGGTGTTGCAGCGGTTAATGGCGTCCTCGTAGACCTTTTGATATTCGTCCCAAAATTCGCGCTCCTTCAGATCGCCCGGATTGAATTTCCAGCGCTTATTCGGATCATCGAGACGCGCTTGCAGACGCTCCTTTTGTTCATCCTTGGAAATGTGGAGCATCACTTTCACCAGAGTGGTTCCGGTCTGACTAAGATGCTTTTCGAAACGGTTGATCTGCTCGTAGCGCTCTTTCCAGATTTTTTTGGGCACGAGTTTATGCACGCGGACGACGAGGACTTCCTCATAATGCGATCGATTCCAGATGCCGATCATCCCCTTCCCTGGCGCGGCGTTGTGCGCGCGCCAAAGAAAATCATGATCGCGCTCTTCCAGTGACGGCGGTTTGAAGCTGGTGATCTTGAGACCAGCCGGATTCACTCCAGTGCACAGATTCTTGACCGAACCATCCTTGCCGCCGGTGTCCATCGCTTGCAGGACGACCAGGACACTACGTTGATGTTCAGCATACAACGCTTCCTGCAAGACGGAGATTTTTTCGCGCACCTCCGCGGCGCGCGCCAACGCAGCGTCTTTCTTTATTCCGCCGGTCGCGGCGGGATCGATTTTCGAAAGCCGGATTTTTTTTCCCGGCTTAGCCGTAACGATGGTGCTTTTCATTTAAGTCGCGCGAATTGATTCGTGTCAGAAAAGACGGACGTCATGCCACACCCCCGTCGAGCAGAGTCTGATGTAAAGATCGGTAAAGCCGACCCAGAACAAACTCATCCACGCCCACATCATGTGGCGGCGATTCAAACAGCTTACGCAAGCGTATGCCTGGAATGAAGATGTCGATCTTGCGAGTTGATCGCGAAAGCCGCCAATCAAATGGCGAAGCGAGTGGCAACCGAAAGTGTAACCGCCTAACAACACCACGTTGATCGCGAGCACAATGGTGCCGACGCCGACCCCGAATCCATTCGCGAACCAAAGCGCTTTCCAAACATCGTATGCCAGAATCCCGATGAAGATGAGCGCCACATAAAGGAAATAGCGATGCACGTTTTGCATGATGAGCGGAAAGGAACGTTCGCCGAGATAAGTTTTGCGCGGCTCGCCTACGGTGCACGCCGGCGGATCGGCCCAGAAAGCTTTGTAATACGCGCCACGATAATAATAACAGGTGAGTCGAAATCCGCCCGGCGCCCAAAGAATGAGGAGCGCCGGCGAAAAAAATAACCAGGCTGGCCACACCGACGGTTTCGGGCCGAACAATGCATGGGGCGAGTTTCCGAAAAGCTCCGGCGAATAAAACGGCGAAACATAGTTGCCGAAATAATAATTTTCTCCCTGAAACGCGGCCCACGTTGAGTAAACGATGAAGATCGACAATCCGCAAAAGACGATGAGCGGTTGCGCCCACCAAACATCCGCGCGCATCGTTTGCCCGAACGATCGGCGAGACAAGGTGGCTTCGGCGGGACTCATGAAGTAAGACGCTAAGTCGCCGTTTGATTAACGGCGCTGTCCGCGCTTTTCAAGGAAATCTGATCCGACTTTCAAATGCGATTCAAATTCTGCGTTGTCGTCACGCTTTCTCTCTGGCTTTGCTCACTTGCCAGCGGCCGCGCGATTTGGATCGACACCGATCCAGCGATTGGCTCGCCCTTTCGCGAAGTGGACGACGCCTTCGCGCTGGTGCTCGCGTTTCATTCGCCAGAACTGCGGATCGCCGGGATCAGCACCACTTACGGCAATGCATCGCTGAGAACCACGACCCGTGTCGCGCGGGATTTAGTTCGTCGCTTCGGCGCGGCCGAAGTTTTTCCAGGCGCGCGCGCATCGCGCGACCTCGGTCGGATCACGCCGGCCAGCGAAGCGCTGGCGGCGGCGCTCCGGCAAGATCAACATGTTACTTATGTCGCTCTTGGCCCACTTACGAATCTGGCGACGTTTCTAAAATTACATCCAAGCCTGGCGGATCGCATCGATGAGATCATTTTCGTCGGGGGCCAATCGCCGAATGCGACGCTTGGTTTCGGGCGAAACCAATGGCTGCGTATCCACGATGCCAACGTGGTGAAAGATCCCGAAGCGGTTCGGACCGTTCTGCGTTCCAACATTCCGCTTGTTCTGGCGCCGATTGAAACGTCCGCACAACTTTCCCTCGACGCCGCCGATCTGCGCAGCGTCGATGATTATCTTGAGCAGCGCAGCCGCACCTGGCTTTGGTTCTGGACTCGATTCGTAAAAACGAAGGGCGCGCCGATTTTCGACGCGCTTGCCATTTGCATGCTGCCACCCGAATTGGTCGAAACGCAAGATCGACATGCAATCGTCGACGCGACGGGAAATTTGATTGCCGACCCGCGCAACCGAAGCGGGACGCGGCCCGTCCGATTCGGCACATCACTTAAACCGACGACGAAACAATTCGTGCGGCGAAGACTCGCTCGTCAGCGCTAGTCGTGGTTTGTCTTTTCCACGGGAAACTTCGCTTTCGTCCACGCTTCCCAGCTTCCCGGCACATTCCAGAGTTCGTGAAACCCTTCCTCCTTCAAAATACTGGCGGCAATGCTGGCGCGATAACCGCTCGCGCAATAAACCGCCGTCGGCTTCGCCCGATCCAGCTCCGCGATGCGTTTGCGCAGCTCGGGCAAAAAAATGTGGCGCGCGCCAGGAACGTGCCCGTTCTTCCATTCCCGCGGCGAGCGAACATCGACAATCTGCAAGCTTGCCGCACGCTTATTCAATTCGTGCACGCCCATCTGTCTGACTTCGGTTTGCTCGAATCCCGCCGCCTCCCACGCTTTCATTCCCCCGACGAGATAGCCAGCGAACTTTGAGTAACCGGTGCGAAGGAAAAGCCTAACGACATCTTCAAGATCGTTTTCATTTTCGAGCACGAGCAGAACCGGCTCGTTCGAAGCCAGCATCCAGCCGGCCCAGATCGAAAGAACGGGCGACCCGCCGATATTCAGCGCGCCCGGAATATGGCCACCGCCAAACGCGAGCATGGTTCGCGTATCAACGAGCGCACCGGCCTTTTTCTCGATCGCTTTCTTGAACGCTTTAGGCGGAAGGCCCGGAACGCGCGGAAGATTGCCGAGGATTTCCGGACCCTTCGCGTTGAGCTTTTTCATCACCGGATAATAATGGGGCACCGGTGGCGCGGTCTTGATCGCGTAGTCGGTGAAGCTCTTCACGTCCGGGAATTGCAGGAATTTATTGAACTTCCGTTCATAGCCGATCGTGCTGCTCAAACGCTCGCCGATATCCGCACCGCACGGCGAACCCGCGCCGTGATTCGGATAAATCATGACGTGGTCCGGCAGTTTGAGATAGAAATCGCGCAAGGTGTGGAATTGCTGTGCGGCCAGCTCATCGGTGTGATCTGCGCCTAACAAATCCGGCCGGCCCGCCGACGAAACGAAAAGAGAATCGCCCGTCAACACGCCCCATGGCGTATCCGGGTGATCAGCCTCGGCCAACACATAGGACACATGCTCGGGCGTATGACCGGGGGTGTGACGCGCGGTGATTAATGTTTCGCCGAAGGTAAAACAATCGCCGTCCTGCACCTTCTCCTGCTCGAACTCATATTTCGCGCCGCCTTCGTGGCTCACATAAATGTTAGCGGAATCGAACCGCGCGCAGAGTTCGCGCGAGCCGCTCACGAGATCAGCGTGAATATGCGTCTCGAAGATGTGGGTGATCGCCACCTTCGCTTCGCGCGCCATCTCGATGTAAATATCGACGTCCGATCGCGGATCAAAAATGGCCGCGGTGCCTTCCTCATCGTCACCCAGAAGATAAGAGAGTTCGGCGATCCCCTCGGTTTGAATGGTTTTGAAGACGAGCGACATGCCTGCGATTTAACGCGAAGTGGCCGCGAAGTTCAACAAGATCGACATCTACTCGTCCGCGTATATGTCTTGCCGTCGAGGATGCAGGCTGTTATCCACGAACCGTGAATCGAAACATCTTCTACATCATCGGAGTCATTGTCGTTATCATCGTCGT
>JBDUDM010000044.1:0-15933 GCA_040002925.1 Spartobacteria bacterium
GCGGCAAGATCGAGAACGGTCGTGGCGGTGTCTTCGCTGACCGCATAGACGGGTAGGACGGAAATATTTCGCTCGGCCCCGAGTTTCAACATTAAGGACATGATCGCATTTGCCTCAGGATCGTCCTGCCATTTCGCTCTCCCGCGAACCGTGGGCCCGGCGGTGTAGTAGAGTGCGACTTCTTTGACGTAGAGGACGCAGAGGGTGGCGTTACGCAGCTGCGCTTCCTCGAGCGCAAAACTCAGGACGCGGGTCAGTCCGCGCGCAGCCACCATGATCTTTTGCCCTTCCACCAGACGCGGCTGCATATTCGCGACCAGATCCGGCGACACCATCTCGGCGACCTTGCGCGTTACGGTGACAGTTTTTAATCCCGAAACTTTGTGCGAGTAAGCGCGAAACGCGAGCCCGACGAACAGCACGCACATGGCGAAAAACAACGCTTCCGGTTTTGTTTTCGCGAGAGTGAGTTCGACCGCAGCGAGCACGAAAAATGTCGCTCCCATAATGAGCCGATTCCCCGCGCTCAGATTCAGGCGCTTGTTAAAAGTGCAGGAACCGAGATTGACCGCGATCGCACCAACCACACCGATGGCGTAAAGGCCGGCGAGCGCTTCGAATTCTTTTGTTACGGCAAGGATTAGAATGGGAATCCCGACCGCGGCGATTAATGGGATGAGCGGGACGCCATGTTTGTTCAACCGCGCAAATTGCTGCGGCATCTCGCCGTCCTGCGCCATCATGTAGATCACTCCGATCAACGCGACGATGGCAGTATTGACGGCGCTGATCAGAAGTAACCCGAAGACGACGCCGATAAACCAGGCGAAGAGATGACCGAACCACGGACCGGCTGCGAGCGTGGCGTAATGTTCGCCGACGAAACGCAGCATATCTTCCTTGTGCGAGTCGAGTTGGACCGCGAACGATTTTGACAGCGAAAGCATCGCCCAGCCAATCAGCGCCGTCCCGGCAACAACTTCGATCGCTACCGGCACAATCGCTTTCGCCGCAGTGCGCGTCACTTTCGGCGCAACCACGGTCGAGCCAGAATCCAGTTTCATCACGCCGGTGATGTTGGCGATCGCTTCCACTCCACTGAGCGCGAGAATCACGCCAACGAACGCGACCCAGGTATGTCCGAGATTTTGGTGGAGCGGCTCCAGATGCGCGAGATTTAGATGCGGGACACTGAAGGCGATGATCGCGATGACAACGAAGACGGCCGGCACCGCCAACCAGATTGAAACGCTGCCGCTGTGCTTCGGCCCAAAATAATTCATTACCCCGACAATTAGAACCAGACCCATCGTCGCCACCGGCACATAACGAGTCGCCACGCCGAGGTAACTGGCCGCGGCCCATCCGCTCAACGCCGCCGTGACAATGAAATTAGCGATGAGTAAAAGTGCGCCGACCGAAGCGAGAAATCGGCTTTGCTCACGCGCCGCAGAATAAACGCCGCCGCCATCCGGGAAATGCGCGCAGACGATGATGTAGTTGTAGCCGACGACGGCGGTAAGGACGCAAACCGCGAGGATGATCGGCAGCGAAGCGAAACCGGCCGCGACAAATGCCAGCCCAATGACGTACGCTTTGCTCGTCCCCCAATCGCCGTAAAGAAGTGCGGCGGCGCGCTTCCAATCAACATTGCGCGGCCGATGGATTCTGCTGATACCTGCGGCAATTTCGGCCATCGCTATCGGATGGGACTGTCGATGGCTGCTTCGGTCGCAGGCAAGCTTTTTCTGCGCATCGCCCTCGTTCTTTCGCTGGTATGGCTTGACGCCACAAAACCTCGGCTCATCATTGTCGCCAGTTCTTTGTTTTGCTTAATCGATCGACGAGTTGTCGATCTTGCGGGGGAACCAATTTCCTGCGCGTGATCCATTCACGTAAAGGATCGGGGCGAACGATGCGCGGCATCGAGAGCATTTAATGGCTCTAGCCCGACAGCTAACTCCGTCGGCCTCATTAAAAGACAAGCTCCTCTCGTCGCGCGAGACGGACTCGGTTCCGAGTAAGTCATTGATACCCACGAACGTTAAGCGACCGCGTAACCTCGATGTTCCGCGATCCGCCGCCATTTTGTACGGCGACTGGGGCACGAGCAAAGCGTACGTCATCGGCCTCGCCTTTGCCGTGGGCGGTTACGCTTCCTTCTGGCTCATCGCCGCGATGTGTCTGCTGACCGCGCTCGTCGGCATCAATTACATGATCATCTGTCGCCTCTATCCAGATGGTGGCGGAGTGTATGCGAGCGTTCGTCATCGCAGCGAAGTGATCTCAATCGTCGGCGCGTTTCTGCTCATCGCCGATTATTTGGTGACGGCAGCAATCAGCGCGCTTTCCGCGTTTGCTTATCTCGGCGTTCCGCATCCGGAAAAATTTGCCGCTGCCGCAATTCTCGTCATCGGTTTGCTCAATCTTCTCGGGCCCAAGCACACTGGCGGCCTTGCCGTTTTAATTTCGATCCCAACTGCAATCGTTGTCATTACGCTCGCGCTTTTCAGCCTGCCGCATCTCGGCACCGCCGTCGGACATCTTCAGCCGCTGCATGGCTCGTTCTGGCAAAACTGGGGCGGCTTCGTCGGAATCGTGCTCGCCCTTTCCGGCGTGGAAGCGATCGCCAACGCCACCGGCGTGATGAAACTCGACCCCGGAAGTACCGAGGCGAATCCTTCCGTGCGCAAAACATCTACGCCTGCGCTTTTGATTGTCATGATCGAGGTCTGCGTTTTCACCGCGGTGCTCGGCCTGGCCATGCACGCGCTCGGTGGCCTTCAAATCGCGGGCGGCGATGTCAACGCGCCCGGAGCTGAAGGCGTGCGTGATTACATGTTGCGTTACATGGGGCAGACATTTGTCGGTGCCGCCCTCGGCCCTGCGCTCGGTCATCTCTTTGGCATCATCATCAGTGTTGTCTTCGGCCTTCTCCTTTTCTCCGCCGTCAATACTTCCATCGTCGCGTTGATCACCATCCAATTTCTGATGGCGCGCGATCGCGAAATCCCGACCATCTTTCAGCGACTTAACAAGTGGGGCGTTCCCACCTCAGCGATGGTCGTCGCCACCATTGTTCCGATTTTGCTCGTCGTTTTCGTTAACGATATTTCTGGCCTGGCCGATCTCTACGCCGTCGGAGTTGTCGGCGCTATCGCCACCAATCTCGGCGCGACTGCCACGGATAAAACGCTCTCCATCAAACCGTGGGAACGCACCCTGATGGTTTTTACTTTCATCATCACCGCAGCCATCGAGCTCTCCTTGTTGATCGACAAGCCAAACGCGCGCTACTTCGCCGTCACCGTGCTCGCCGTTGGATTAATTCTGCGGGGATTGGTTCAGGAACGCCGCGCGAAAAAAGCGGTTCAACCTGCGGCTCCACCACAAACACTTCCAGTTACACTGGAAGCCGCCGCTCCCGTCGCAACATCTGGAGATGTGTCGCCGCTTCCGCCATCGCTGCTCGGCTCGGAAGCAATCCTGTGCGCAATTCGCGGCACGGGGCGGACGCTCGACTTCGCTTTAAGAGAAGCACGCGAAAGCGGCCGCCGCCTTTACCTACTCTTCGTCCGGGAACAACCCTTCATGACCGAGCAGGACGCCAAACGCAAATGGCAGGAAGATCCGGAAGCGAGCACCATCTTCGGCGCGGCCAAAGAACAAGCGGGCGATTTCACTCCGCTGTTTTGTTACGCCGTCAGCCCGTCCGCCGCCGAAACGATTGTCGATGTTGCGGCCACGCTCGGCGCATCTCGCGTCATCGTCGGCGCGCCGCAACGCAACGCGCTACTCAATCTCATTCGCGGCAGCGTCATCCGCGAAGTTTCCGACTCACTTCCCGAAGAAATCGATTTGCTCGTTTACGCCTGAGTTGCGCGCAAGTGCGCCACCACTTCGATCTCCGCCGTCTGCGGAAACATGTCGAGCGGTGTCACCGATTCGATCGTGAACCTTTCCTGCAACTCGTTCAAATCGCGCGCCAACGTCGTCGGATTGCACGAAACGTAAATCACCATGGCCGGTGCAAGATCGACAATCACTCGTCGCGCCTCGGCGCCAATTCCGGTCGCCGGTGGATCGACAATCAACACCGTTTGCGCGGGTATTTCGCGCAAGGCTTCCGCCAACGCCGCCTCCACATCACCGGCGATATAATTTTCTTTTGCGGTCGCATCGCGCTGCGCCGCTTCGATCGCGAACCGGTCCCAATCGATCCCCATGACGCGTTCGAATTTATCGAGCAACGCCTTCGCAAAAAATCCCGCGCCGCAATACGCGTCGATCAACAACTGCTGTCCGGCCGGGATCATTCCGAGAATCAAATCGCGCAGCGCGTTCGCGACCGCGTCGTTTGTTTGCGAGAAAACGCGCGGACCGCTCGATGCGCGCAAAGTGTAATGACCATCGCGTACATTTCCTTTGCGCAGCGCCGTCAGTTCGCGATTCACTTCTTCCCGCGAGATCGGACAACGTTCGATGTCGATCAAGCGATTCGAGTCGCGGCGAAAAAATCCCACCACGCCATCCTGCGCATGCACCGTGATGCGATTGCGATAGCCATACTCTTGCGGCGACGGAACGATCGGCCGCAGCGGAACGTCTTTCAGTTTTCCGATCCGCACCAACGCATCGCGCACCTGCCGCCACTTGATCGCGAGCTGATGCTCATAGCTGACGTGTTGATAGGCGCAGCCGCCGCAGCGCCCAAAGTACGGACAGAGCGGCTGCACTCTTTCCGGCGACGCTTCGCGAACATCGACAAGGTCGGCCTCGGCGAAATGTTTTTTCTCGCGCACGATCTCGGCCGAAACGCGCTCACCTTCGATCGTGTAGGGAACGAAAATCGCCTTGCCACTTTCGCGGCCCACACCTTTGCCACCGAAGGCGATGTCCGAGATGGTAAGATCGACAACGCGCACAGGAAACGCCACCCGCAATTACGAAACGCTTGCGCCGCCGGTCACGCGTTCGATCGCCGCTTCCAACTTGTCGATCTTAAGCGGCTTAACCAAGTGCTCCGAAAATCCGGCCTGCAAACTTTTCTCGATATCGCCATTCATGCCGAAGCCGCTGATGGCGATACCGCGAATGTTCGACATCGCCCGCAGATACGACATCAGCTCAATGCCGGTGCCATCGGGCAACGCGATATCGCTGATGAGTAGATCGAATTGATTCCGGACCGCCGTTTCCATGGCCGAGCGCAACGTATGATTGGTGGCGACGAGATGTCCGCGCCTAACGAGCAGACGCTCCAGCGCGGTGCAGGTATCCTTGTGGTCATCCACCAGGAGAATCCGCAAGCTGCGGGTTTGGGCAGTGGCACTTGTCGATCTTGTTTCTTGTCGATCTTGCGGTGGCGAAACGGTGTTCAAGGTCACGGTAAAGGTCGCACCGAGATTCGGGCCGGCGCTGGTTGCAACCAGCGAACCGCCGTGCGCCTGTGCGAATGATTTCGAAATGGCCAGGCCAAGTCCGAGCCCGCCGTAGCGATGTTGAAAGGAACGCTCGCCCTGCTCGAAGGGATCGAAGATGCGGCCCATCAAATCGGATTCGATGCCGATGCCGGTGTCGGTTACATCGATGACCAGCTTTTGCGGCGAAGGATTACTGCTCGTGACGGTGATGTCGCCATTTTCCGGCGTAAATTTGATCGCGTTCTTGAGCAGGTTCCAAATGATCTGCTGAAACTTCGCCGAATCGGCCGCGACGAAGTGAGCGCCAGCGCGAAGATTAAGGTGAACCTTCAGTTTGCGCGCGTCCGCTTCGGTCCGGCACATTTCCGCGACGTTGGCGATGGCTTGGTTGGCGTCGATCGGTTCAAACTTCAGCTGAAGTTTGTCGCGCGCGATGCGCGTTAGATCGAGAAGATCGTCGATGAGCTGGCTTTCCAATTCGACGTTGCGACGAATCATTGCGAGCGCGGCTTTGGTCTCGTCCGTCTGTGCGGGCGTGGCGTCGAGCGCGTCCAATGCCGCCATCACCGGGGTGAGCGGTGTGCGCAATTCGTGCGAGAGCATGGCCAGAAAATTATCTTTCGTTCGATTCGCCGCTTCCACGGTCGCGCGTTGTTGCTCGATGGCATCCTGCGCGCGACGGCGTTCAGCCATTCCCGCAGTCAGCGCCAGCGCCGTCACGGTCATGACCGCGGTGGAAGTTTGCAGTATGAGCAGTGAATGATTTTCCGTGTCCATCACGAATGGACCGAAACCGCGCAGCGTTCCCCAGATCGCAATCGCGGAAAGAATAAAAATAGCGGTAGCGGTCTCGCGCTGCGAAAGACGAAATGCAGTCCAGATAACGATCGGCCCGCAGATGAACGAGATGGGATAATTTCGGGCGCTGATCGGAAGCCAGCCACCGAATACGACCTCACCCAGAAGAATGAGCAGCACGAACAAGATCCCGACTTCGAGATCGCGCGCGCGATTAAAGCGCCAGCGGGGCGCAGCCGCCCAAAGAATAATCAGTGGCGCCATGATGAGATCGCCGGTGATATCGCCGAGCCACCAAGTCGTCCAAATCGCCGGGTAATTCTCCCACGACGCGAAACCGGCCGCGGCCAGAGTGGTTAGGCCGATCGTCGCGCTGATCGCCGCGCTCAACATCACGATCACCGCAAAACAAAATACTTCGTAAGCGCGTTCGAACGCGCGCACGCCGTTGGCGAAACGAAGGATCAACCACGCGGCACAGATGGCCTCAATGGTGTTCCCGGTGGCGATGCCGAGGGATGTAAAAATGTTTCCGGCCGTCGTCAAATTGACGAGGAAGGCGCCGATAAAAATCGCGGGCGAGATGCGGTAGCCGAACAGAAGAATGGCCGCGAGTGCGATTCCAGCCGCTGGCCAAACGGGGGACGCGCTGGCGTGAAGCGAAGCGAGGGCGAGACCGAGTTTGCCGGCCAGGAAGTAGACCAGCGTCAACGCGCCGATCCGCAGCAGCCTGGAAAATCTTCGCAAATGCATCGCGCGAGCGCCTGTCCGAATCGGTCTATCTCTACGGCGCTGCGCCCGAGCGTCAACCAGCGACTCGCAAATCTTCGCCGACCCGGATAAGATCGACATCTTCATTTGATGAATTCGACCGGCGCGAAACTCTGGATCATTCTCGGTCGCCCCACGCGGCTGCCGAGCGCGATCATCGCGGCGCAGACATTGGCCGATCGCTTTCCCGGCGGCGTTCATTTACTCCGCGACGAATCGCGATGGTGGGAACGCGCGCATTGGCAGCAATTCGCGCATCACTTCGCCGGCGTGCATGCCTTCGCGCGGGTGCGTACTTGCCGGGGGATTGTCGATCTTCCGCGCTTGTATCGACAAACGGCGGGAAGAAAAAATGCCGCGGCCGCACTGCCGATCGATCCGCAGAAGGACGTGCTGCTTTCGCTCGCGAGCGTGATGGGATTGGCCAACGCCGCCGCCTCCGCTCATCCCGACGTTTACAAAATTCTCTGCATCTCGAAATCAGGTTACGAAGGATTAACCCGCACACCCGATCGGATGCGCTTTCGTTTCACCACCTCGGGTTGGTTGCAGAATCGCGCGATCGAACCGCTCGCCGGCGTCGAACGCACTCTGCATTTCAAGCCGCGGATTAATCCCGGAGGCGACGGCGTGCGGTTGGTGCGATTACAAAAAGAGCCGAAGGATGTTTACAATCTAATCGTCGCGATGAGCAACAGTGGCCGCGAATTGCCGGAGCCTTGCGACGAACGGGTGATCGCCGCGCGCTTCCCGAGTCTCGCTGAACTTTCTGGCCCGTCCGACAGCATGACTGCTTTAAGCAGTCAACCGAATGCCGCCGCGCTCGCCACCGGGCGAGTCCGTCCGACTAGCGGACAAGATCGACATCGTCATGTGATTTTCTTTGGCACTCCATTTCTGCTCATTCACAATTTATCGCCGGACGTTTACATCGAACATCTCAACCGCTGCCTCGATTACATCCGCCGAAATTATCCTGGGCGCGATCTCGTTTACCGCCCGCATCCCATTGAGACCGAAGAAGCGAGTCGATTACAACTCGACGATTTTCAAATCGAGAACGATCGCGAAGCGGCCGAGCTGTACTTTCTGCGACACTTCGCGGAGATCGAAGCGGTCTACTCTGTGTCCTCGACCGTTTCGCGCACCGCGCTCAACAACGGACTGAACGCCTATTCGCTGTGGCGATGCTTTCCGTTTCCCGAAACGGCTGCGCGATTTTTCGAGAAAACGATGGGCGATGTGCCACCGGAATTCAACATTGTCGATCTTGCGGACGCGCCGATCGCGTATCAAAGCAATCGCAGCCCCGATCCGGACGCGCGAAGTTTTGCGGAGGCGTTAAAACTCGCGGTCGAAAGCCGGACCACGAATTAGTGCTTCGGGGCGCGGACGGTGCCGGTCTCGATGGCATCCTTCCGCTGCGCGACGATGCGGTCGGCAGTTTCGTGCACCATTTCCTCGAGCAACATGCGCAGATGCGTATTCGGCCGGTAATCCGCCGGCGCGATGTGGTTCACCCTGTCGGCATGCGCGGAAAGCTGGTAGCACTTTTTGAAACCAAGCCGGAGCGGGTCGTTAGGATTGCTGCATGTAGCTGGGACTCAACGTCTGGTCGTAATCGTAAACAATCGCGATGGTGTTCTGAAGCGTGGACATTTTCCGGACAGAATGAACAGAATCGACAGAATTTTATTTCATTCGGTTCATTTTGTTCATTCTGTCAAAAAAATCCTCGAAGAGCGAATCGTAAATCTTTCCGCGCTCGGGATGGTATTGGACAGCGAGCGCAAACGGATAATCGCGCAAACGCATCTGCTCGATGATGTCGTCATCTACGCACCAGGCTTCCACGACAAAACCTTCGGCGGGCTGATCGACCGCTTGATGGTGCGAACTGTTCACCTTGTCGAAACGATGTTCGCTGCCGCGATCCACGCGCAACGGTTGCACATCATGATCTTTCATTTCCGGTGAGCGATGCCCGGGAATGTCGAGCTTGAGCGTACCGCCCAGCGCGACGTTCAACACCTGCATTCCTTTGCAGATGGCGAAGATGGGCCGGCCGCGCTCCAGAATTTTCGGGATCGCATCCAGTTCCCAGCGATCCCGCGCAAGATCGACATCGTCATCGATCGCCGTTAGATCGACAATCGCTTGTCGCAGAAATTCCGGTGCGATGTCGGAGCCGCCGGTGAGAAGCAGCCCGTCCATTTCATCGATCGAAACAGAACTTGTTCGCGCATCGCAAATGCGCATATCGGGACGCCTATCGAAAAATGGTTGAAACCATTTTTCGTCTTTCTCCCGCATCCACGTCGCCAGATTCGGCATCCGCGAATCAGAGTCCCATCAATTCGCGCACGTATTTGACCGGCGGACTGCCAAACGACAGCACGGTGTCGTTGTACTTTTTCAGATCGAACGACGCGCCTGCTTTCGCTTTGGCTTTGTCGCGAAGATCGAGATGTTCGGCTGCGCCGACGAAGTAGGTCGAGAGCTGCGACGAACTGAGCCGAGCGCGTTTCCATTTGCCAACCGCTTCGCCTTCCTGCTGGAAACCTTCCTTCATCATCAGATCGAGCGCCTGCTGCTCGCTCATGTTTCCGGCGTGAATGCTTTGATCGAGAATCGCGTTGCAGATGACGCGCAACCGCATTTTCAGTTGCTGCATTTTTACTTCGGGCCCGCCGTATCCGGCTTCCGCCATCAGTTGTTCGGTGTAAACGGCCCAGCCTTCGATAAACGTGCCGCTGCGGAAAATCGAACGCACCATCGTGGGCGCTTTGAATTGGTTCGCGTGCGCGAGTTGCAAATAATGGCCGGGCATTGCTTCATGCACGGTCAGGTCGCGGATCATGTAGTTGTTGTACTCGCGAAAGAACGATTCCTTCCGCTCCTTCTTCCAATCCGTCGGCGTAGGCGCAACCGCGAAAAATGTTTTGCCATTTTTTTCCAGCGGCCCCGGTGAATCGCAATACGCGACGGCCTGGCCGCGTTTGAATTCCGGCATGACGATGATGTCGAGCGGCGCGTCCGGCACGGTGACGAAGCCCTGCTTCTTCACGAAGTCGGTCGCCTCGCTCATTACCTTCTGGCTGTAGCCGACAATGGTCGCATCATCCGGTTTTTGCTCGGCCAGTTTGTCGAGCACGCCCGCGGTGACTTTCTTTTGGTCGGCCAGCGTTTTCTCGTCGGCTTCCGGGAAATATTTTTTGTAGAGGGGCAACGCTGTCTCGTAGATAGCGGTTTGGGTTTGCGCGAGATCAGCTTTCGCGCGCGACATCACGTCTTCCATCGACAAATCGGAAGCGAGCGCGAAACGCAATTTCTTGCGAAACTTTTGCTCACCGATCCGGAAGTCTCCGTCGGAACGTTTCAGCAAATCTTCCTGCAACCATTTCTTGTAAACCTCCAGCGCCTTGGCCGCTTTTTCCTGGAATGGCGCGAGCTCTTTTTTCATCGACGGCGCTTTTTCGAGCAACGGCGAGAGGCCTTCGCGCACGAGACCAATCGCGCCCTGAATTTGCTCGATCGCCGTTTCGGTATAAACGCGCGGTGGTCGCTCCAGATTTTCGCGGGCCTGATCGGTCGCGTGGGGAATGGCGGCCAGGCGCGCGCGCAAATTCGGGATGCGTTTCTCGGGAGCGTCGAAGTCGCGCGCGACTAAAAGGTAGATGCTGTTGGCGAGACTCTGATTATAAACGAGCGGGTTCCAATCCGTCTCTTTCAACTCTTCCAACTCGAAGATGCGATTGTCGATGCTGTCCTTGAGAATGCGAAGATCGACATTGTTAGTCTGGCTGAGTTTCGCAGGATCGAGCGCATTCACTTCGACTTTGAATTGCTTCTGGGCCGAAAAAATTCGTTCGCGGGTGGAATGCGAGTAGTCCGTCAGCAGATCGTCGAAGCGATGGTCGCCCAACTCGGTTGCCGTTTCCGGATTCGCGGCCAGTTCCTCTTCTATATAAGCGGCGGCGAGTTGCTGGAATTTTTCGTCGGGCGAAGGCGGCGCGGTTTGCGCGAAGATCGACAACGGCAGAGACAGTGCGACTGCGCAGGCGAGTGATTTCATTTTTATCTCCTAGGTAGGCGCGCCGCCGGCGAGGATCGGCTCGGTCGCTTCTTCTTCGTAATGTTCCTGCGATTGCAGGTAGGTCCGACCACGATAGAAACTCGCGACGAAAACGAAGACGCAGGCCGCGACAAACATCAGCCCGGCGAAAAACATGAAATATTGAGCGTCGTTCATTTTGACGGTGCCGTCCGGGTTGCGGATGAAGTAGTTCACGCCCGCGGTGAAGAGGTTGCCCATCGACACGGTGAACAACCACAACGCCATAACCGCGCTTTTCATTTTGTTAGGCGCCTGCGTGTAGGAAAATTCAAGCCCGGTGATCGAGACCATCGCTTCGCCAAGCGTAAGAATTACGTAGGCGAGAAATTGCCAGTTTACGCTCGGCTTCATTCCGGCATCGATCATGGTTTGGATGTACCAGATCACCACGTAACTGCCGGCCGTGAGGAACAAGCCGATTCCGATTTTTCGCAATGGCGTGAGCGGGAAGATGCGATCCATCGCCGGATAAATCAGGTAATTCACCAGCGGAATAAAGAGCAGGATCATAATCGGATTCGCGGTCTGCACCTGCGCTGCGATCAGATCCATTCCGAACCAATGCAGATCCATTTTCTGCGCCTGCAACGTCCACGAGCCGCCGCTGCTTTGGTCCCAGAGCGACCAAAACACCGCGACGAAAACGTAAACGACCGCCAGCCGCGCAAATGCGCCGAGCCCTTCTTTACTAAACATCTGTTTCGCGAACCCGAGACCAGCGGGAGGTATATGCACGAATTTTTTGCGGCCAGCCCAGAAGAAGATGGTGGCAATGACCATCGCCACGCCCGGAATGCCGAACGCCCACCGCGGTCCAAATCGTGAATCAGCTAAAAGAAACGGGCACGCGATCGTCGAGATAAATGAACCCGCGTTGATCGAAAAGTAGAACCAGCCGAAAACTTTCGAAAGGAGATGCTTGTTCGAGTCGCCGAACTGGTCCCCCACGTTAGCGGAAACGCACGGCTTGATCCCGCCGGAGCCAATCCCAATCAACATCAACCCCGCGTACAAAACCCACTTTCTGCCTATTTCGGCGGCCCAGTGCGAGTCGAGAAAGGCGAGCGTGAAATGTCCGAGACAGTAAATAACCGAGAAATAAAGGACGGTCCGATACTTACCCAGCCAGCCCTCGGCCACGACCGAGCCGAAGATTGGGCAGAAGTAAACCAGGGCAATGAAAAGCGCGAAGATCGCGCGCGCATCCGGCTCGATCATTCCAAGGAAGCCGGTACAATAGACGATCACGATCGATCGCATTCCGTAGAAGGAAAAGCGCTCGGCCGCTTCATTGCCGATGATGTAGGGAACGCCCGGCGGCATGCCGGTGATATTCGGCGGCGACGTTGCGTATTTATGTTTCGCCATAAGCTGGCCTTTCGTTAGGGCTTCTTCTCGGGGAAAAATTCTGCGGGCGTCGGCGTGGTCGCAGCCGAAGAGTCCGGCGACGCGGCCGGGGCATCACCGCCGCCGTGCGCAAGATCGACATGTTCCTTTTGCACTTCGGGCGCTTCGCCCAGATGATGTTTGTCGCAGGAGCAAATGAACGCCAGGAGCAGACACCCGAGGGCAGCAAGGCAGCAGCGAAAGAAAAAACTCATGCCCGGACGCACCCTATAAGGAAATCTTCCGGGCGCACAACTAAAAGTGCGCGGGTTTTCTTTTGTAACACAGGCATGCTGCCTGTTTTGTCGAACGTTCGTTTTGATCCCCTAACGAGATAGAACCGGTTTTAGAAATTCTGTAGCGGCGGTCTGTGACCGCCGAACTTCGCATCCAAAAAATCTAAAAAAAACCTTGACCTTGACCAGTGGTTCCCTAAAACCTCCGATGATCAAAGGCAGTAAACCCAAGAAAACCACCACCAGAATCTCCACCCGATGAAAACGCAACTCAATACGCTTCTAGATCGCGTCGACACCCGACTCGCAGCCTGTGCGGCAGCCGCTGGTGCCTCGCTCGCCGTTGTCCCATCGTCCGATGCATCCATCGTTTACGTCGATTTGTCTGCGACACCCATAGCTATCCCCGCCACCACGGCCGGCGTTTATTTGAACGTCGTCACCGGCGTGAGCAATGTAGTCCCGGCTTCCGTTCCCGGCTGGGATGTCAACCCCTTTAGCTCGACCACGTTGAGCTGGTTCAATCCGGCTGCTCCTGCCGGCGGCGTTTACGTTACCGGAGGCGGATCGTCTGTGACCTTGGTCGATAATCTCGGGCTCGGAGTGTTGATTAACGCGGTTAGTGTTTACGGCTCGGGCGCTTCGGAAACGACCGGAACTACTGCCTTTAATCTCAACAGCACGAACAACTACGTTGGTTTTCGCTTCCAGAATGAAACTACGGGCAACACGACCAATTTTGGATGGGTGCGGATTTCGCTGGGTGCGACCCTAACTAGTCCCCGCAGTATTATCGGCTATGCCTACGAAAATACTGGCTTGGGAATCCTATCGGGAGCTACTGGCCTCGCCGTCCCAGAGCCCACCACTCTCGGCCTTCTCGGCCTGGCAGCGATGGGGGCGTTCGGTGTGCGTGCCTGGCGCGCGCGCAAAGCGGCCTGACCTTCGACTGAGCTAGCACTTTGATAAAGCCCGCGCGGATGGTTGTCCGCGCGGGCTTTTCTTTTCGCTCAATCTCTGGCCTAAACACGACTCGCGTGACTGACGCGGTGTCATTCGAGCCGACACCATAATGGGGCGCGATGCTACGCCTCACATCGTGAACCGCGCGACGAGACGCTGCGCTGCTCCAGTCGCGCAGCCTCCGATCCAGTGTACTAGTGCCAGGTCTTCGCTATGAATCCATCTTCCCAAGTGCCATCCACTTCACGCGTTCTCCTGATCGGCTGGGATGCGGCTGATTGGCAAATCATCCATCCGTTGGTGGACGCAGGGCTGATGCCTAACCTCGAGCGTCTAATCAACCGTGGCACGATCGGCAACCTGGCCGCCCTTTCGCCGATGCTCTCGCCGATTTTGTGGACCAGCATCGCAACCGGTAAACGGGCCTACGGACATGGCGTGCGCGGATTCGCCGAAGCGTTACCGGATTTGTCCGGCATCCGCCCTGTCGGAACGCGGACCCGCAAATGCAAGGCCCTCTGGAATATCCTTTCGCAGTCCGCTCGTCCAAGCGTGGTCTGCGGCTGGCAGGCCAGCCACCCAGCCGAGCCGTTGCGAGGGGCGATGGTCTCGAATCTTTTCGCTGTCCCACCGGCAAATTGCACTTCCGGGAACTGGCCGGTGGCCGCTGGCAGTGTTCAACCGCCTCGACTGGCAGAACCTCTCGGCGAATTGCGGCTCCATCCGAACGACGTCGAGGGAATGATGCTGCAACAACTGATCCCGCGCGCCGTGGAGTTGGACCAAACAGATCCGCTGACCCAGCGTCGTTTAACATTCCTCGCCCAACGCCTGGCAGAGGTCATCACCGTGCATGCAGCGGCCACCGAACTACTGGAGAACGAGCCCTGGGATTTCGGCGCCGTTTATTACGAATGTATCGATCAATTTGGACACGGGTTCATGCCATTCCACCCGCCTCGATTGTCAGAAATCTCAGAGGTCGATTTCGAATTTTATAAAGATGTCATGACTGGCATCTATCGTTTCCATGATTCGATGCTGGAGCGGCTGCTCCAACTAGCGAGTCAGGAGACGTATGTCATGATTGTCTCCGATCATGGTTTTCACAGCGGAAGAACCCGGCCACGCACCGCGGTGGAACCAGCGCAGTGGCACCGTCCCCAGGGGATTTTCCTTCTCTCCGGTCCGGGCATCGTGGCCGATCAAATGATCGAAGGGGCTACCCTGCTCGACATCGCCCCAACAGTGCTCACGCTGCTCGGACTTCCGGTGGGCGAGGACATGGAAGGCAAAGTGCTAGTGAACGCTTTCGCCCAGCCGCCCGCGATCACCCGCATCCCTTCGTGGGAAGAGCGCCCGGGAGCAGATGGCCGGCTCCCCGCCGAGACCGGCGATGAAGATCCGGCTGCGGCACGGGCCGCCTTGCAGCAACTGGTCGAGTTGGGCTATATCGCGCCGCCCGGCGAGGATGCCGCCCGCGCTATTGCAATCGCTGAGGCAGAAGCCGACTTCAACACCGCGACATCACTTGGCGAAGGCGGGCGAATTCTCGAGGCGAAGACAAAATTGGCGGATCTTGCCAGGCGCTTTCCTAACGAGCCGCGCTACTGGCGAATTTTGGGGCAAACATGTTTCGCTGCGCAAACGCCCGAGGAGGCTGTGCCATGCCTCGCGGCGCTGGAACGTCTCGAACCGGGCCGCCCGCAAACTTTCGTCCTGCGAGGTATGCTGGCTTGGGCTCGCGATGACTTGAAGGCCTGCGGCGAAGCCTTCACCGCAGCGGAGAAAATAGCCCCGGACGATCCGATTGTTCATGCCTACCTCGGCCGACTTTATCTCCGCCAGCGGCGCTGGTCTGAAGCGGAGCGATTGTTTCGGCGCACCTTGGAAATTGACCCCGATTCCGCAGATGCGCATTACGGCCTGAGCGTCGCCTTGCCCCGGCAGGATCAGATCGAGCCAGGAATCGAACACGCCTTGATGGCGGTCGGACTACGGCATGATTTTCCGGAAGCTCACTTCCAGCTCGGTGCGGTCCTGTCACGCCGTGGTTGGTACGACCGCGCGGTGCAGGCTTTTGAGATCACCCTCCGAATGCGACCCGGTTTCGTGCTGGCCCACCGTTACCTTTCCAAGATTCACACCCATTTCGGTCGGCTGGAAAAAGCGCGCATTCATCGTGAAGCGGCCGATGAGCTCCTGGCTCAGAACGCTCCGCAGCCGCAGGTGGATTAAC
>JBDUDM010000124.1:0-4685 GCA_040002925.1 Spartobacteria bacterium
CGTTTCGATATCATTCCGCGCGCTACGACATCGTCGTGAAGAACCCAGGCGGCGTCAGTCGCGGCGTAACGAGCATCTCGTTGAACGAAGTAGCCATGTCCATCGACGAGATTCCCCTTTCGAACGACGGCGCAATCCACAAAGTTGAGATCGTCCTCGGCTAAGAAACAGCAAACTCTCAAACTGAAGGGTCAGCGCTCGTAGTGAACGGCTGGCGCTCGGTAGTGTCGAACCCGGGATGAGAATAAATCTAGGATTGGTCTGCGGAGCGGCGGCTGTTGCCGTCGCGACTGCGATGCCGGCATTCGCCGAAACCGACGCGCAGCTGATGAAAGAGGCGAAGATCACCAAAGCGCAGGCAGAGCAGACGGCGCTGGCAAAGGTGCCGAATGGAAAAATATCGAGCGAAGAAATCGAGCGAGAGAGTGGAAAGCTGATCTGGTCGTTCGATATCGCGAAGGCGGGCACGAAAGACATCACTGAAGTGCAGGTGGATGCCATCACCGGCGCGATCGCGTCGATCAAAGTGGAAACGCCGAAAGACCAGCGCGCGGAAGCTGCCGCCGATCGCGGGAGCAAGTAAAACGGCCCGCTCACGGCCGCGCTTCGGAAGTTCTTCATCTCTTAACAGCGCGTGGCTGGGATCGTGCGTTCAGCACGAAATAGAAGTATTCCGCGCTGCCAGCGACATAATGAAATAAACCACGAGAAACGTGGACGCAGAGGCCTTGACTGTCTTTGCCAGTATTCCCCTGCCACACGATGCTGATGTTGTGTTGGTGGAAGCGCTGGCCTTGCGTAAGCAAGGCGATGCCGCGAAAGCTGAAGCGATTCTTATAGCGGTGCGCGAGCGCACACAGAATGAGAAACTGGGCGAAATGGGCGAGGTGGAGAAGCTTGCCTCTCTTGCTTTGCTTGATGCCGCACTTGGTCGAAAACAGGAGGCTTTACTCGAAAGTCAAAAAGCGGTCGACAAGTTACCGATCTCGCGTGACGCGTCTTATGGGCCGAGCCTCGTCCTGTGTCAGGCTCAAGTGTTCGCATTGATCGGCGAACGAAACCGCGCGATCGAGCGACTCTCTGAAATTGCGAAAATTCCGGCCGGGCCCAACGTCGGCGATTTACTCCATCCGTGCTTCGATGAGCTGCGTGGCGATCCGCGTTTCGAGAAAATTGTCACAGACGTAAAAGCCGCAACCAAGTAACTCTCTCACTCATCGACTTTTTTGGTCGAACTCTTTCAATTTGGCCGTGAAGAAGGAAGCGGTATCCGTGACGGTGCCGTCGGACATGCGGATTTGATAAGACTTGTGGCTCATCGAGGATTTCGACGCGCAATACTCGATGAATTGCTCCGCCGTCTTCACCCGTTCGCCGGCGTAATCGAGTTTCTTCTTCAGGTGATCTCGCGCGGCGTTGGCGTCGTACTCCGAACCGTTTCGGATGAAGACCGCTCCTTTCAACGATGCGAGCGAGGTAAACAGGTAATCGATTCGTTTTTGTTCGCGCGCATCGCGGCCAAACATCATCGCCGGAATGATCAGCAGCATCAGCAACGTAATGATTTTCTTCAGGTCGATCTTGGCCATCTCGATCTTACAATTCCGGCTTGAGCGGCGTGACCGCTTTGTTCAACACCTTATCCCAGATCGGTTGATGTTTCAGCATTTCGAGCGTGATTTCCTTGGAGCTCTCTTTGTCTTTCTTGAAGACTTTGATTTGTTGCGCGGCGAAATTTGCATTGAGCACATTCATGTTCGCTTCCGCGTTCAAGCGAAACGAGCGCGAATCGAAATTCGATGAGCCGACTGAGACCCAGAGATCATCGACGATCAAATATTTGCAGTGAAACATGGTCGGCTCGTATTCGTAAATGCGGACGCCGGCTTCAAGTAATTTGGGCCAGAGATTGTGCGATGCTTTGCGCACAGCTTGTTGATCAATGTGGCGACCGGGCACGATGATCTCGATCTTCACTCCGCGGTGCGCTGCTTCCACGAAAGTGTCGATCGCGAGTTTGTCCGGAACGAAGTAGGCATTGGCCAGGCGAACATTTTTCACGGCCGCCGCGATCGAGGTCAGATACATCAAGCGCGCGCTTTCACTTCCGCCTTTGGCCGAACTCTTAAACGTTTGCGCTTTGTAAGATCCAACGGATGGAAGCGCCGGGAAATAATCGCCGCCCTGTAAAACGGTGCCTTTGGTTCGCAGCCAGTTATCCATGAAAGCGGATTGCAATTCCCCCACCACCGGCCCTTCGACGCGATAATGATTATCGCGCCAATGCTTCGGATCTTGCGCGTGCCCGTCCCATTCGTCGGCAATCCCGACGCCGCCGGTGAATCCGATTCTTCCATCGACAATCAACAGTTTTCGATGCGTGCGATTGTTGATCCGCATCGGGTTATACCAAAAATCCGGCTTATACCAACTCGGCGGGTTGTATTGCGCCACCTCCGCGCCCGCGTCTTTCATCATTTGCAGAGAAGCGTGATCGAGCTTCTGCGTTCCCTGCCAATCGAGAATGATGTGAACTTTGACTCCGGCGCGTGCGCGTTCGGCCAGGGCTTCGGCAAATTGCGCGCCGATATTTCCTTTCCAATAAATGTAGGTCTCGAAATCGATGGAACGTTTCGCGCTGCGAATCGCGCTCAACATGGCGGGAAAAATTTCGTCGCCATTGTGCAGCGTGCGCACTTCGTTGCCGGAAACTAATCCGGGACCGAGCAGATTATTCATCGTGCGCTCGAACTGTGGATCGCTCGTCGCGTATTCGTGACTCACCTTGTAGTGCTCGCGTTTTTCGAAAGTGGTGCAGGAGGCAAGCGCGAGCGTTACGAAAAACGCAGCGGTTTTTTTCATGTCGATCTTACAATTCCTCGATCGCTTCGATCACGGTTTTGCCCGGTTTGAAAATGGGCGCGAGCAAACCTTTCGAGAAATGATTTTGGGCGGCGCGCAGTAATCGCGGTTTCAAGTTGTCGCGAATGTTATCGACCGCGCCGCTTAAAGCCATCTCCGTCCAGAGATAACCGTCCGCGCTGCGTTTAAAAACTTCCTCGCGCGCACCCGGAAACTTCTCGACTAAATCGGGCGAGACGCCGAGCTCGAATTCGCCGTTAATCTTGTTTTCTTTCACCGTGAACTCCCCTTTCAGCACCAGCAGTTGCTTCGATTCAGCGAGAAAATTCTTCACGGAAAGCGTCGGCGCGTTCCAATCACAATCTCCCTTTACCTGATTAATATTGATATGAGCGAGGTCCTGCCGCCCGGTGAAGTCAGCCACCCGCTTCAGCGCTTCGATATTTTTTAAAACGGCGCGTGTCACATTGATGGCACCGGCGGCGCGCGGTGACTGCGCTTGCGCGGATTCCTTTTGCAAATGCACATTCGCATCGAACTCGCCTTCGAGCTTTGACCGCTGTCCTTCGCTTAAAAACGGCGTGATCGGGCACCGCGCCGCCGTCAGCTGTAAATCAAACGATTGCTGTTGCTCGAAGCGAAAATTTCCCAGCACTTCGATCTGGCTCTGACCGCCGAGCGTGAGCGACGCTTCATCGATGCGCAATTCCGGTTTGGCGAAGAACAGTTTGAATTGCTGCACCTGCACGACCGGCCATCTCGACTGGTGAAACGTTCCGCCATTTCCGTGCACCACCAGATTTTTGTCGCGACGGAAAAAATTCGCATGCACATCGCGGAACTCGCCGCCCGCTTCCGGCGTTGAGCCCCAGGATAAATCGGTACGCGCCATCTCGATGTTGCGAAGATCGAGATCGATCGGCGATTCCTCCAGCAATGGCGGGAACATTTCCGGGATGGGAAATTCCTTGCGGTTAATCGATTGCGCGGCCGCTTCGCCATAAGCCGCCTGCACATGCGCGACCCAGAGATTGTCGATCTTCCATTTGCCATGCCAGAGCTCATTCAGGTTGCAACGCGCATACAAGCGCGAGGCGCGCATTTCCGTGAGCGCGCGCGGTGGCGAAGCTTTCGCCAGAAAACCGCGCGATGAAATAGACAATCCGGTCGACGTCAGCGGCAAATAACCCGCGTTGCAATCGAGCACCTTTGCGGTTTTGCCACCGAGAAGTTTCCGCAGCCCGTTCGTTTCAAGCGCCCGTCCGAGCGCGTAATGGAAACCAAAGTAGAGACAAGGGGCGAGGATCAGGAGCAGTCCCAGGATTCCGACGGTCCACTTTGTCGATCTTTTCATCTTATGAGTGCGGACGATAGCCGAAAGCGTTCCACGCCTCCGGCCCGAACGCAGATGCGCCTGGCGTCGAGCAGAACTCGATTCGCCAGGCGCGGGAATTTCGTTTGTCGCGTTAGTTAGTCTTTAACGATGGTCACCTTGTCCACGACCATGTCGTTACCTTCTTTGACATAATGGACGCGCACCTTGCGATCTTTCTTGAACTTCGACGCGTTGATCACTTTGCCGCGGCCATTCACGAAGGTGACGTTCTTGCCGAATTTATAATGCACCGGTTCGCCGGCGCCGGTGCTCAGAACGATGTTCGCCCCGGGCGTGAATTCAGTGATGGTGCCGACGTTTTCCGTCGTCGTCGTGGTGGTCGTGGTTGTTTGCGCCGCCGGCGGCTCTGCTCGTGCAAGCGTCAATGCCAGCGCCGTCGCGGAAATAATGCTGAGGAATATTTTCATATGTGTCTGGGTTTAGACGC
>JBDUDM010000125.1:0-4677 GCA_040002925.1 Spartobacteria bacterium
ACCATGATCGATTACATTCAGAAGGGGGGCCTGCTGATGTGGCCGATCCTCGTCTGCAGCATCCTGTCGATCGCTGTTTTTGCCGAGCGGCTCTTCTATCTGCACCGGGCCACGATCCACGTGGGCGAGTTTCTCCAGGGGCTTTCAAATCTAATTCAACGACGCAATTTCGCTGAGGCCTTGCACGAATGCGCCGGAACGCCGGGCCCAGTCGCGCGTGTTATTCACGCTGCCATCATCCGCCATGAAACGCCCCGGTCGGAGCTGCGCGAGATCGTGCAGGAAGCAGGCCAACTCGAAGTGCCGAAGCTCGAGCGTTTTCTCGGCGTGCTGGTGACGCTCGCGTTTCTGACCCCGCTGCTTGGACTGCTCGGCACCGTCGCTGGAATGATCGACGCCTTTGGCACGCTTTCCTCCAACGGCGGCTATGCAACGATGAGCGAACTTTCCAGTGGCATTTACAAAAGCCTCCTCACGACCGCCGCCGGTCTCGTGGTCGCAACGCCCACCTTCGTCGCCTACAGCTATCTCTCGGCCCGCGTCAACACTTTGATGCACGAAATGGAACGCGCCGGAATTGAAGTCGTCCACATGCTTGCGGATCGCGAGCCGATGAGCGGCATCATTAGTTTTCAGACACCGGAAGCGAAGCTCGTCTCGGAACGCGAAGCGCGCGTTGAGCGCTAGACGCAGCCGCGCCGCCCTGCGTGAGATGAAGCTTTCCCGGACGAAGGAATATCACTTCGGATGGCTTGCGGTCATCCCGCTCCTCGACGTCATATTTCTTCTGATATTTTTCCTGCTCCTGAGTTCGAACTTCATCCTGCAGCCGGGCATCTCGGTTTCAGTGCCGTTATCGCGGTTCACACTCGCGCCGCAAATTAATCCGCAAATCATCAGCATCACCGGAGGTGCTGCGCCGACGATATACTTCCGCGATCAAAGAGTTACGCTCGATCAAATCGGCCCGCTCCTCGAGATCGCGAAAAAAGAAGGCCGACCGGTTATTATTAAAGCAGATCGACTTACGCCGTATGAGCTCGTCGTTGCAGTGACAAACGCGGCGCTGGAGCATGGCATTGCATCAGTGTCGCTGGCGACGGCATTGCCAAAATGACAACTCGCGCGCTCTCAGCATCTGAGCCGGATCTGATTTTCCCATGGGAGCCTCCGCGACCCCGGAAGCGCGCGATCACAATGTTCATTCTCGCGTCGATCGCGCTCCATGCGTTTTCCTTTTATCTTTTCCAAATCATCTATCCGCCGACTGTCGCGCTCCTTCCGCCGCCGGGCCGCGTCGCGATGATCTCGGCGCAATCACAGGACGGGCAGGTTCTGCTTCGATGGCTGGAAGCAGAGGACCCGGCACTCGCCTCCATAACGCAACGACCGCCGGACGCGAAAGGTATTGCATTGCCCCCTGTGCAGCACGTGCCCTCTTACCTGACGGCGCAGCCCCCTTTAAAACAACTGTTCAAGCTGGAAGCGGATTCGCAGCCACTAAGTGCGCACCCGCCCGGGCCAATCGTTTTCCGGCGGACGCAGCCAGGCGCGCCGCTCGGTGCCGTGCCCACAACATTCAACTTTTCCGGTGAATTCGAACCTCGGGGCGCAGCGGCGATCCCCGAGATGCAGTTCACCGCTTCGCGCGCGGAGCCGCCCGAAGCCGCGGAGTTCCAAATCGCAGTCGATTCGGCCGGTGCGATCCGGTACTGTTTTTTGCATCTCACTTCCGGTGACGCTGCTCTCGACAAGCAAGCACGAAACTACATCGTGCGATGCCGCTTGAATCCCGCGAAAGGAAACATCCCCGGCACGCCGGATGCCCTCATCTGGGGCCGTGTCACTGTAATGTGGGGAACTGATGCCGCCCCGCCGCCCACCGCAAAAACTGGAAGCGCAGGGCGGTGATTCGCGTCAGCCTCGCCGCGCTGGTCACTATCTATCTGCTGGTTTTCCTTGCGGCAGTTTTTCTCCTCTGGATAATCGGAGAGTGGAATCGCCGCCGCCGCGAGCGTCGTGCGTTGCGTTATAGACTGCGTTGCGTGATTTGCGCATTCGAATTTGAAGATCGAACGCCGGCTTTGCTTCCGCGGTGTCCACGCTGTGGCAGCTTGAACGAACGTTTTAAACCGGAGCAAATTTAAAAATGGGAATGTGGATCGGTCGCAATCGCAAAGCACGAGTAACCTACGGTTTCGACGAAATCGCTCTTGTACCGGGGCACGTCACGATTAACCCGAATGAAGTAGACATCACCTGGCGTCTGTCCCGGGTCGAGGCTGAGCCGATTGAATTTAAAATACCGATCCTCGCGAGCGCGATGGACGGTGTCGTCGACGTGCAGTTCGCAAGCGAAATGAGCCAGCTCGGTGGCCTGGCGGTGCTGAATCTCGAGGGCGTGCAGACGCGCTACAAAAATCCAAAGGAGGTCCTGCAAAAAGTTGTTGATGCCGACAAGAGCGAAGTCACAGGCATTCTGCAGCGTATCTATCAGGAGCCGGTCCAGCCCGATCTCATCGCGGCTCGTATTCGCCAGATCAAGGACAATGGCGCAATCGCGGCGGTCAGTTCCATTCCACAGCGCGCGGCGGAGTTCGGCGCAATCGCGCAGGAATCGGGCGCGGACATTTTCGTCGTCCAAAGCACAGTCTCGACCGTGAAGCACATTTCATCCGAGTACAAATCGCTCGAACTGGAAAAATTCTGCAGCGACATGCGTATCCCGGTAATTGTCGGCAACACGGTCGGTTATGACGTTACGCTCGAGATCATGGAATGCGGCCCGGCCGCGGTCCTGATCGGGGTTGGTCCAGGCGCGGCTTGCACATCGCGCGGGGTCCTCGGCCTGGGCGTGCCGCAGGTGACCGCGACAGTCGATTGCGCCGCCGCGCGCGATGCGTATTTCAAGAAAACATCACGATACGTTCCAATCATTACCGATGGCGGAATGAGCAAAGGCGGCGATGTCTGCAAAGCGCTCGCGTGCGGCGCGGATGCCGTCATGGTAGGCAGCGCATTCGCGAAAGCCTACGAAGCTCCGGGCGCCGGTTACCATTGGGGAATGGCAACACCGCATGCAAACCTGCCCCGTGGCACGCGCATTAAAGTCGGCGCGACCGGGTCGCTAAAACAAATCCTGTTCGGCCCGGCAGAAGTGGACGATGGCTCGCAAAACCTCATCGGCGCGATCACCACCTGCATGGGAAATGTCGGTGCGCGAACGATCGCCGAATTCCAGCAGACGGAGATCATCATCGCGCCGTCGATTAAGACAGAAGGCAAACTATTCCAAACCGTGCAAAGCGTCGGAATGGGAACGCGTTAGACATTCAGCGAATTAGCGCGTTAGAGAATCATTGACTGCAGTCTTTAAATCGTTAACGCGCTAAGTCCTTCAATGAACAAAAGAGTCGTCATCACCGGTCTCGGCGTCGTCACTCCTATCGGCAACGATATCGTGACGTTCTGGGAAAATCTGAAAAATGGCGTCAGCGGCATCGGGCCAATTACTGCGTTCGACACCACGGGATATGATTGCCGCATCGGCGGTGAGGTGCGCAATTTTGAGCCGAAAGATTTCCTGCCCAACCCGAAGGACGTCCGCCGCACTGATCGCTACACCCAGCTGGCGATGGCCGCCGCGAAAATGGCAAAAGAAGACAGCGGTATCGATTTGGACAAGATCGATCGCAACCGTTTCGGCGTCATCGTCAGCAGTGGGATTGGCGGCCTGAAAACGCTCGAAGATCAGTACGGCGCATTGCTCAAGAAAGGGCCGTCGCGCGTCTCGGCGTTCACGATTCCGATGCTCATCAGCAACATGGCGAGCGGGCTGATCTCGATCGAATACGGCTTGCGCGGCCCGAATCTTTGCATTGTCACCGCCTGCGCGACCTCGAACAACGCGATCGGCGAATCGTGGCGCATGATTAAATTCGGAGACGCCGATATCTTTCTCGCCGGTGGCTCCGAAGCCTCCGTCATTCCGATCGGTGTTGCCGGTTTCTCCGCGATGAAAGCACTCAGCACTCGCAACGACGAGCCGGAGCGCGCGTCTCGCCCATTTGACCGCGATCGAGACGGTTTTGTCATCAGCGAAGGGTCGGGCGTTGTCGTCGTCGAGGAGCTCGAACACGCGAAAGCGCGTGGCGCGAAAATATATTGCGAGCTCGCTGGCTACGGCCTTTCGGCGGATGCTTATCACATGACCGCGCCGCCGCCGGACGGCGAAGGCGCCGCACGCGCCATGCAGATCGCGCTCGATCACGCGAAAATCCCTGTTGATCAAGTCGATTACGTGAACGCGCACGCCACGTCGACGGGGCTGGGTGATATCTGCGAAACGCGTGCGATTAAGACCGTCTTCGGCGAACACGCGAAGCGGGTTTCAATAAGCTCCACCAAATCGATGACCGGCCACTTGTTAGGCGGAGCCGGCGCGGTGGAGATGGCGGTATGTGCTTTGGCAATTCGGGACTCCGTAATTCCGCCCACCATCAATCTCGAGAACGCCGACGAAGAGTGCGATCTCGATTACACGCCGAACGTCGCGAAAGAAAAAAAACTGCGCGTCGTGCTCAACAATTCGTTCGGATTTGGCGGCCACAACGCCACACTCGTTGCAACTGAATTCACCGGGTAGGCAAGTCTCTGTCGGGCCACACGAGCCGCGGA
>JBDUDM010000126.1:0-4667 GCA_040002925.1 Spartobacteria bacterium
GTGGCATGTGTACTGATAAGACATAGCCGAAGTGAATGCATCGTTAAACAAAGAGCAAGGACCGGTGAGCGGGGTGAGAGGAGACAAGATCGACAACTCGATCGCGTCACTCGCCGCCTCGAAAGAAGAAATACCGGTCAGCGCAATTTTTCACGATGCGATAAAGTCAGCAGCAATCCCAAAACAAGAAAGGTAACTATGCCAGAAGACAAAAAGAAAAAAGTAGAGGTGCGTGACCAAGAGCCGGCCAAAGATCCAAAGGGCGGCAGACATAGCCACAAGCCTCAAGGCGGTGGTGCCTCCTCGGGTGGAAACACCGGTGGTGGCGGAGGGGGATCGTCCCCGGGAAATCCTCCTCACTACATTCCGTAAGGCTTCAGAGCCGCACCGTGAGCAATTCGCGGTGCGGCTTTTTGTGTACCGATTCGTCCAGTCGCCACACTTGAGCGAAACGGTGCGCGAGCGATTCTCTTCGGGTGACTATTTTCCTAGGTTGCGGGTTTGCCGCCAAGTATCGCGAAGGTGGCGGAAATCTGTCCGTGCCCCTGCAGTGGATGCTTGGTCTGCGTCGGCTGGGATTGGACGCGGTTTGGCTCGAGCTTTTGCCTGCTTCGGGGAACGCGCGTGACGATCGCGCTAAGATCGACAACTTCCAACGGCAGCTACGCGCGCACGACTTGGCCGGACGCTACTGCCTGCTTTTCCAAAAACCAGCGCACGATGCGCACGATCTGGATGCGATGGAGTGCATCGGTATGTCCAAGCGCGCTCTGCGAGAACGGCTGGCCGGACCGAATGTGCTTCTAAATTTAAGTTACTCCATTCATCCGCCGCTTTTGTTGCGATTCGAACGGCGAATCCTTTGCGATCTCGATCCCAGCGAGATTTTCTATTGGATGACGAAGGTGGAGATGGGCCAGTCCCATCATCATGAGTTTTGGACGATTGGCCTTAATGCCAACGCGTCGAATTGTGAGCTCCCCAAATCGAAACTCAAATGGCGAACATTTTATCCGCTGGTGGACACCGAACTGTTGCAGCTAGAGGCGCGGCCGCGACAAGTGAAGTTTACCACGGTGGGACAATGGTATTGGGGAGGAGCAGTGGAAGTGGACGGCGGGTTCCCCGACCTCTCTAAGAAATTTGCCTTCGAACAATATGTCGATCTTCCGCGGCGCGTTCCGGAAGCGCGCTTTGAACTCGCGATGAACATAAAGGCTGACGATCCCGAGCGGGCGCGTTTACAAAAGCGCGGCTGGCATATTGTCGATCCACATCAAGTCGCGCGAACGCCGCGGAGTTATCGCAGGTATCTCGCGAGTGCAGCCAGCGAGTTTACCGCGATCAAAGGTGTGGACGTGAGCTGGAAGACGGGATGGTTAAGTGATCGCGCGGCCGCGTTTCTGGCGATGGGACGGCCGGTCATCACCGAAGCCACCGGCGCGGCAAAGTATCTGCCGGCGGAAAGCGGTTTTCAGTTCGTGCGCAATCTAAATGAGGCAACCGAGGCGGTGAAGACGGTCATGGCAGATTGGCGGCGGTGGTCGAAAATTTCGCGGGCCTGCGCGGTCGAGGTGTTCGATTCAGCGAAGAATCTGAAGGCGATTGTCGATCTTTAGGCGGCTTGATTCCCCATTTGCAAAAGCAGTTTGGGGTGTTACTCATTCCCCCTTATGGCGGACGTGTTGAAAGCGGAAGAGGCAAAAACGCGCCTCAAAAAAATCCCGGAATGGGAACTGGAGAAGAAGCACATCGAGCGCACGTTTGAGTTCGACGACTTCTCCGATTCGATCGATTTCGTAAACGCGGTATCGGAGGTGGCGGAAGAGGAAGAGCATCATCCGGACATCGATATCCGTTACAACAAGGTTCGACTGGTCCTCTCGACCCATAGTAAGGGCGGATTAACCGAGATGGATTTCGGTTTGGCGGAGCGGATCGATACTCTTGCGGAGTAACGTGGAACCGAAAGATGCCGTCGCCATTTCGGCGACGCGGCTTTGGATCGCGACGATCCTCGTCGTTGTGGTCACGACAGGCGTCTGGAAGTTTATCGATTGGCGGATGAGGTGATCCGACGTCGCCACGTGCAGGCCAAGAACGCCAAGCCGAGCAAAGCAAGAACCGGAAGTGGAGTTTTATAAAGAAACGCGCGCGGGAAAAACGACGGAAAGCCGACGTTGCTCCAACGGCTGTTGAGGAACGACGGGCGAAAGTCAGCGTTACTTTCGATGTAAGCGAGGCCGTACAAATACGCTTCCGGCAATAGCCGGAAATCGCGAGCAAACTTTAGCGCGCGCTCGACGGGGGAATGACTGATGAGGATGTTATCCCAGCGCTCGTTTAGCACTTCGCGCGGTCGTCCATTTTCTGTCAGCGCGGAAAAACGGAAGCCGAACGACGCCCAAATTGAGATCGCAACTGCGAAGCCGATGATCAGGCCTAACGAGGCTATCGTCCCGATCTTGCCGCGCACGGTCGATATCAATCGCTCATGCCCGTCGAGTGTGATCTGCACCGGTTCGGTGGAAACCATCCTCACTACGATGAGGGCTGCAGCCATGGTGACGAACAACGGCGCCGACATTTTAGAAAGGAATAATCCGGAAACGCTCAGTGCCGTCAGAATGAGGCTCCGAACTGAGACGCGATGAAGAAGCTCCCAGGTCATCCAGAGCGTGGTGATAAAAAATAACGCAACCGTTACGTCGGAGGCGACCAGCGCGCCGTGGCCGAGCAGATTTGGATCGAACGCGGTAAGCGCCTCCGAGAGTAAACCGGCGATCGATCCGAAAAGACTTCGCGCGCAGAAGAACACCACCAGACACAAGGCCGCGCTCAAGATCGACATCATGATGCGGCCGTGCAGCAGCACGCGTTCGGGGTTGTTGCCGCTGGCGTAGAAAAACTGTTTGCTCGCCGCCCCGATGTTTACTTCCTCCCACGACGAATTTCGGAGCGGGATGAGATTCGGTTCTTCAAAAATCAACGGAATCGCGGCCCAGCGTGCCGGAAAGTTTCCGTTTTCCGAATCCATGCGGAAATCATTCTGCAGCCAATAACTGTATCCCGCCGTGAGATGCGTCGGATCATCGAACGTCGGTGATTTGTCGATCGTTGCGGTCACGGCGAGCGCCGCGTGCAAAATCGACATGAGGATGGCGACGACAGTCACGAAATGAGAACTGGTGCGCGCCTGATTCAAAACCGTTTCCACCAGGCCAAGCCTGAGCAGGGAACGTGCTGATTGCCGCTTGTCCGCTCCGGCCTCTTCGCGGATGCTCGCTCGAATGGATCGCGTCGTCGGAATCGAAACCGAGTACGGCTGTCTCGTTAGCGACGAAGCGCAGCACGGCACCGCCGACATTTGGCCGGCCAAGGTTAAGAATTACGTCTTCCGCAAAGCTCGCCTCGGCACGATCGATCTTCATTACCGCGATTACGAAGAGCCGCCAGGTAATGGTGGCTTTCTGCTCAATGGCGGCCGGCTTTACCTCGATATGGGACACATCGAGTACGCGTCGCCGGAGTGCTTGGATCTACGCGACTTGGTTTCCTATGACCTGGCCGGTGACGAGCTTCTACAATCGTCACTCGAAGCTCTTGGCACGGCCGGCCATGTCTCGTTCATCAAGAACAATGTCGATCATCACACTGGCGCCACGTTTGGTTGCCACGAGAACTACCTGATGAAACGCGAGGCGCAGTTTACGCCGCCCGTGCTCGGCACGTTGCTCACGTTTCTGGCGACGCGCCAGCTTTTCACCGGGGCCGGCCGCGTCGGTCAGGCCAATCCGCTCGCCTTCGACTTCGAACCGCCGCCGGCGCAAACGGCCGTCGATTTTCAGCTGAGCCAGCGCGCCGACCACATCGTGAACGACATCTATCAATGGGTGCAATTCAATCGCGCCATTATCAACGCTCGCGACGAGCCGCTGGCCGATTACCGGAAATATCGGCGTCTGCATTTGCTCATCGGCGACTCGAACATGAGTCCGTTCGCGAACGCATTAAAAATCGGGACGACCGCGTGCGTGCTCGCACTGCTTGAGGATGGCCGGCTGCCACGCAATCTCGTCCTCAACGATGCCGTGCAAAGTACGCGCGATATCTCACGCGATCCGACCCGACGTTGGATTGTCGATCTTGAAAACGGCAAGACCATCAGCGCGCTCGATGTGCAATGGCAGTTTCATCAACTGGCCGCGAAACATTTGCGCAATCGCAATGAGGAAACCGATTGGCTGCTCGAGAGCTGGAGTTTCACCCTCGAAGCGCTCGAACAAAATCAGCACGCGCTGATTGGCGGCGTCGACTGGATTACGAAAAAGTGGTTGCTCGACACTTTCATCGAGTCCGAGAACCTGGAATGGAGCGATCCGTGGCTGCAAAGCATCGACCTCGAGTATCACAACATCGATCCCGCCAAAGGCCTCTTCTTCGGCGTAACGCCGGCGAAACGCATCGGCGAATGGAACGACAGTGTGCGTCGCTCCGCCGCCATGCACCAGCCTCCCGCGAACACGCGGGCGGCCGGTCGCGCCCGTGCCGTTGAGCATTTTCAAACCGCTGACCGGCCCTACGTCATCAACTGGGATTCAATCGCCTACGATAGCCGCGATTTTCTGGTCATGAGCGACCCGTTCGAAACTTACACGGATGAGGTA
>JBDUDM010000045.1:0-15778 GCA_040002925.1 Spartobacteria bacterium
TGGTGGAAGAAGCGCACGCGCGCAAATTGCCGGTGGTCGCGCACGCGCATCGTCCTTCGTTAGACGTTTCTCCATTTCATCGAGCGCTTCGAAAAGTTTGCGGCAGGAGATTTCGTACGGTCGCTGCCGGGTGGCGAAGCCGGCCTTGTAAACACCGTTGTTGACGTTGTCGTAAATAAAATCGGAAATCTTGGCGTGTTCGGCTTCGATCTCTTTCGGCATAAGATCGACATCTTTATTTGCGGCCACGTCGCTGAAAGCATCGTTGAACATCACGCAGATATCGTCCTCGCAATTGTTCACGATCTTCTTCGCTTCCTTGTCCCACAAAACAGGCACCGTCACACGTTCGTCGAAATTCGGATCGGTCGCGGCGTAGGCTTCGCTTAAATATTGGAAGCCGTTTACCGGATCGGGCTCCAATCGAAAGGCCCAGCCTTTCTCGTCTCGAATCGGATCGACCACGGTCATACCGATCCCGTCTTCGAGTCCTTTTAACTTTCGAAAGATGACCGTGCGACTGGCCCACGGACAGGCGAGCGAAACATAAAGATGATAGCGCCCGGCCACCGCAGGATGAAATGTCGATCTTCCAATCCATTCGCGGAAAGTGTCTTCCTGCCGCTGGAATTCGCCGGCCTCCGATTGCTCATTGGCAAACTGAGCGCTCATTTTTCCCAACCTACTGCTTTCATTAGCGCGACAAAGCGCGGATCGGCGCGCAACGGATCCCACGTCGGCTCGTATTTCAATTCCGGCAACCATCCCGCGCGTTCGCGCACGGCCCGTTCCAGCCAATTGAGCGCTTCCGCCTTGTCCCCGGCGGCCGCGTACTGCAACGCAATCAAAAGCGGCGAACGGTATCGGCCGCGCGCAATCCATCTTTGCTGCACCTCAGCCTCTTTGCGAAAAAATGCCGCCGGGCCCGCGCTCTCAAACACTTTCCGGAGCTCAGTATTTTCCTCGGTGCTGAATACGCCTTCAAACGCATTCGCTTTTTGCACGGCGGCGACGGCATCCGGAACCTTGTGCGTTCCTAACAAAACGAAGGCGAGGAAATGATGGCTCAAGTGATTGGTCGGATCCATTTCGATCGCTTTCTGTAATTCAGTAATGGCCGGCTGGCTTTGGCGTTGAAACCAATGCCAGGTCGCAAGATCGACAATTAGCCGAACGGAAAGCGGATCGGACTCGCGGGCGCGATCCAATTGTTCGCGCGCTTCGGGAAACCGACCCATCACGACAAGAAATTCGCCGTACCACAAATGCGCACTGGCCGACCGCGGATTCAACCGCACCGCTTCAGCGAACTCGCGCTCGCCCTCGGCAAAGCGCCATTCATATTCATACAGAACAAAACCGAGAGCGCTGTGGCCTTCGGCCAATCCCGGATCCAGCTCGAGCGCGCGTTGCGCCGCCCGTTTCGCTTCCGGGAAAC
The DNA here is from genome assembly GCA_040002925.1 of Spartobacteria bacterium. Taxonomy (GTDB): domain Bacteria; phylum Verrucomicrobiota; class Verrucomicrobiia; order Chthoniobacterales; family UBA10450; genus JAJPGZ01. The sequence goes on from JBDUDM010000045.1 coordinate 1,439, forward strand.
CGATTCCCGGCGGCACGCAATTCCAATACGCGAGCATGTTGTGCGCTTCGGCCAGGCCGGCATTGGCGCGCGCGAAAGCGGGATCGAGTTCGATCGCGCGTTTGAAATGTTCGACCGCTTTATTGAAACCGGGCTCGGTAAATTTGTTGAACTCAAAAAGCCCTAACAAATAAAGTTGGTACGCTTCGGAAGTTTCGGTCGGCTGTTTGGCCAGCCGCTGCGTTTCTTCGACGCCGAGTTGCACCTTCAGTGCCTCCACCACTTGTCGCGAAATATCACTGCGGATTTCGAGGATATCGGTCATCTCACGATCGTAATTATTCGCCCAAAGATGAAAGCCATCGGCGACGTTTATAAGCTGGGCCGCGATCCGCAATTTGTTTCCCGCCTTGCTGACGCTGCCTTCGAGTACGGTCGCGACGTTAAGTTGCTCACCGATTTTGCGGATGTCTTCGGTCCTGCCTTTGAACGCGAACGACGAGGTGCGCGCGGGCACGTGCAGACCTTTGATCTGCGTTAGGGCGGTGCAGAGATCTTCGGTAATTCCGTCGCTCAGATATTCGTTCTCCTTGTCCGCACTAATGTTCACGAACGGCAGGACGGCGACCGATTTTGATGCCGGCAGCGGCGGCGCCTTGGCCGAATGCGATCGCCAAAACCAGAGACCGGCGGCCGCGAGCAAGATCGACAATGCTAAGATCGACATCGGCAAGCCACGCTTGCCTACAGGCGGTTTCGCGACCGAACTCGCCGCTTTTTCCCAGGGCAAAACGATCCGGAACAAATCCATCGGCAATTGGATGTTCTTCAGTTCGGTCGGCGCGAGTTTCTCGAAACGCGCATCGAGCGAGTTGCGGATTTGACGCTCCACGTCGGTCGAGACGCAGACGCCGCCGGCACGGGCCAGCGGATGAATGCGGGAGGCGATATTCACGCCGTCGCCATAAACGTCCCCGGCGCGGTGAACGACATCGCCGAGGTGCAGGCCGATCCGTAAATCGATGTGACGTTCGTTAGGCACATCATGGTTTCGTTTGGCCAAAGCGCGTTGGATCTCGATGGCACTTTGCGCCGCTGCCAGCGCGCTTTGGAATTCGACCATGAAGGCGTCGCCGATTGTTTTAACTTCGACGCCGTGAAAGCGGGGAAAAATCGCGCGCAATATTTCTCGATGTTCTTCGAGCAACTCGAGGGCGAGCGCGTCGTCGCGTTGGGCGATGGCGCTGTAGCCGACGATGTCGGTGAACATGATGGCGGCTAAGCGCCGCTCTTCGGAGGACACACCCATGCGCGAACTAGCAGAACATCGCGCCGATCGATTGTCGATCTTGCACCGGCTGCGTCCTCCAAGAAAAGCCTTGTGCTCGCACAGAACGCGCTATTAGATGCGTTCATCATGAAAAAAGCCCTACTCTTTTTCGCGATATTCGCGCTTGCACCGCTGGTCTTTGCCGGCCAGGAACAAATTTCCAAAGAAGTCCGGCAAGAGTTGCCGCCCAATCCTTTTAGTTGGGAAGGCGCTTATATCGGACTCAATGCCGGGGGGGCCTTCGGTTTTTCCGAGGCGAACGACACTCGGGAATACACAAATTTTACGGACGTAAGAGACGAGCACGCTGATTCGTGGACGTACGATGCATCTGGTTTCACCGGAGGGATTCAATGGGGATACAATTGGCAGCGCGGTCACCTGGTCTACGGACTCGAGACCGATGTGGGCTATCTTAATATCGACGGCGACGGATTCCATAAAGGCGATGACATCGCCGTTGTCAGTTCGACCCAGAGCGATTTTTACTGGTCCACGAGAGGCCGGCTGGGCTGGGCGTTCGGACGGCTTTTACTATACGGCACCGGCGGGTCGATTACGGTAAACTATGATGCCTCGATCCGGAATCCCGCGAACGGAGATCATGGTTCTCATGAAGAATTGCGGCCCGGGTGGACGGGTGGGGGCGGAATCGAGTACGCGTTCAACGATCGTTGGTCACTCAAGGCTGAGTACCTTTATTTCGAACTGGAAAATGGGACGATCGACATTAACTCCACTCGGACCGTTGGCGGAGACGGCGGCGTATTTCAGTTCGACCATCAGTCCCACGGCCACATCGCGCGGCTCGGGATTAATTATCATTTCGGGGCGTGCGCACCACAGCCCGAGCCGACGTCGGGTTACGACAAATCCGGAAAGTCAGTCGTGCAACCCGTGGCGCTGGAGCCAGCTTTCACCTGGACTGGCCCTTACGTTGGTTTGAACTTCGGCTGGGGCAAGGGAAGACTCGCCTGGTATGATGAACCGAACGAGACTAATGAAGCGATTGTCGATCACCATCAATCCGGCATCTTCGGCGGAGCGCAGCTAGGCATTAACACACAGCTCTGGCAATGGCTCGTTATCGGAACGGAGGCGAAGTTCTCCGGGACGGATATTGGCCAGGAAACAAACACCGGGCATCGGGAAGCGCATAATGCCGAAACCAACATCGAATGGATGGCCTCGACCGCGCTACGCGTCGGCGTGGCTTGTCCGCATTTCCTCGATGGGCGCTTCCTAGTTTATGGCAAGGGCGGTATGTCAGACGCGCACATTAATTATCGGGCAGATCGGGACACCGGTGGAATTGCGCGCCACTTCGAAACCGATGAGAGCCGATTCGCTCCGCTGTTCGGAGGCGGAATCGAATACGCTTTCAGTCGCCATTGGACGGCGCGGGTCGAATATGATTTCGCGGACTACGGCTGGAAAATCATCAGAGGCAATCGGAGCCAGGACTTCCGCAGTGTCGGAGGAAGGCTGAGCGTGGACAGCGAGCAGTACCAAACCAGAGCCCGCCTGCATTCGGTCGAGGCGGGCGTGAGCTACAAGTTCTAACTAGGGAAGCGACGCGGTCCCGGACGCGGCTTTCACAGCGGAGATATCGGCGCTGTCGATCTGGCTGTCGACGTTGACGTCTTCGCGGTAATTCGAACCGCTCAATGTCTGGCCCGATTGCGCTTTGGTCTGGCTGATGTCGGCGGAGTTCACGCTGCGATCGGCGTTGGTATCGCCTTGCAAGACTCCCATCGGGGCGGAGACGGCGTTGCTGAAACCCCCGGCGGAATCGTGCACGCCATGCAAGGTCACGAAAATGTACTGACCGTTGGTGACGTTGATAAGATCGACAAGGTACTCATGCGCATCGGCGCCGATGGTCGCGCTCTGCACCTGGCCGGAGCCGCTCGTGACGCTCGCGCCGTCGACGGCGGTCAGCGTATCGGCAAATTTAAAGACGACGGTGTGATGGCCATTCGCGCCGCCACTCCGGCATTCAATTCCGTGCGGACCGGTCACTGGCAACGGGAGATTGTGAACTTGCGCTCCGTGCGTTTTCCGGGAGACGACGGTGCTGAGTTGAACTGGCGGGATGGTGATTCCGCAAGGTGGCGCGATGTAGGTCGAAGTCGGGGCGGATTGGATGCGAGCGTAACCAATCGAAACTGCGCCGGTGCCATTCGCTCTGCGCATCCAAGTCATGTGACCAGCGCCAGCGGGATCGATGATTGCGCTGATGAAATCGCCCGCGAAACGATTCGCGCCCAGGCAATCCGCCCCGATGCAAATCGCTCCGGTATGAATGAGACTCTCGATGGTGGTGACATTCCAAGTAGGCGTCGCGGTGTCGGCGTCGAAAGATTCCGCCCAGACCGCCGACCAGTTCGACGTTACCAATGTTCCCGGGTCACCATTGTCGGCAGTGTAATAATAGAGCACGCCGATATGACCGGGCGCGCCCGCGGCGACCCAGGTGAAAGCCGCGGTGCCTGATGTGGTCGCGGGAATGGGCGGAAGTTTTGTCCAGGTGACACCTTCATCGTTCGATCGCGCGACGACCACTTGCTTGCCGCCGACAATATTAGCCTCCTCCGAACTGGTGTAGAGGACGCCGTCTGGACTGAGCGATCCTGACGGTAACGCCAGTGGCAACGGCAGTCCGGTGCCGCGGGCATCGGAGAGAATGGAACCGCTTCCGGTCGGATCGTAGACGTAAATTTTTAGCTCGGGAATGTCGCTCGGGCTGGTGCCGTAAATTTTTACCGGCTGTAGTACTTTGTTGCTACAACGTCCTTGCAATAACGGCCCGCTTTGTGGCTCGAGCACTCCGCTGCCGACCGCTTTCGGCGTCCAGGTGACACCGCGATCGGTGCTACTCAGAAACGCAGTTTCATAGAGACCTTCGTTGGTCACTTCGTAGGCGGTCGAATTCGTCGGCGCGACGATCCACATGCGATCGGTGCCGCCGGGAACGACGGCCGGATTACAAAACCAGGTATCGCCTTTGTCATCACTGGTACAAACCGCAGTGTTCCCCGCGTAGGGATAATCAAAGGTGAAGTAAAGACGGTTCCCGGGATCGATCGAGATGGAGCTGTCCGATGCGAGATTTAACTGCGCGGCTTCGGGCGGTCGCGGCGTTGCGACCCAGGTCGCGCCGTTGTCGATGGAATGATAGAGATATTGCAACGCGCTGATGTAGAGCGTGCCGTCGGGAGCTCTGGCGATGATCGGCTCATTCCCCTTCGTGCCGACGGTTACTGGTGTGACGACCGCGGGCGACGTCGGCGCAATTTGTTGCGCTGCCGAGCGTCGCCGATGGCGAAGCGATCCCGCGGAGAGAACACCGATCGATAGAATGAGGACGAAGGTAAGGAAAAATTTCATAGCGCGTATGGACGTTCTCTGATTCGTGTTAAACCGCGCGACTAGCCGTATCGGTACTGCCCCTTCGGCGAAGGAGTGGGCGCGTTTTTTGCTAAGAAACGCTGCGCACATGCCGCGATCAGCGGATTGCGAAAAATGAACAAGGAAGTCGTTGATTCAATCCTGGTGACGATGCTGGAAAGCGCCGATGGCGTTTCCTTGGGCGCGCCTAACGAAGTCGGGCGAAATGAAGATGTCGATCTTAACGCGCGCCGATTGGCTCCGCGACGTGCCCGGAAACTTCACGCGGCGGCGATTCAATATATCGATCTTGTCCGCCTGAAGCGGAGCGCCGGTTCTTCCGCCAGTTCTGCAATTGCTCGAGATAAAGATAAATCACCGGCGTGATGTAAAGCGTAAGCAGCTGCGAGAATAACAAACCCCCGACCACAGCCATGCCGAGAGGGCGTCGAGATTCCGAACCCGCGCCAAATCCTAGCGCGATGGGCAACGTTCCCATAAACGCCGCCACACTCGTCATCATGATCGGACGAAACCGAACCAGACAGGCTTCGTAAATCGCGTCGGCCGCACTTTTGCCTTCGCTTCGTTGCGCGTCGATGGCGAAGTCGATCATCATGATGGCGTTCTTCTTCACGATGCCGATGAGCATGATAATGCCGACGAAAGAATAAATATTCAGTTCTAGTCCGAACACCAAAAGCGTGAGCAACGCGCCGAATCCGGCCGAAGGCAGTCCGGACAAGATGGTGATCGGATGAATGAAGCTTTCGTAAAGAACTCCGAGCACGAGATAGATGACCAGGATCGCCATCAACAGAAGAAGCCCGAGTCCGGCGAAGGAACTTTGGAAGGCCTGCGCGGTGCCCTGAAAACCGGTGCTGATGGTGGCGGGCAATTCCCGGCGCGCCAGGTCCTGGATTTTCGGAAGGACTTCGCCTAACGAAACGTTCGGCTTCAAGCCAAAGGAAATGGTGACGGCGGGAAGCTGGCCCAGATGCGAGACGGTGAGCGGGCCGACTGTGCGCTCAACCTTGGTGACGGCGCCGAGCGGGACCAGCTTACTATTTGTCGATCTTACATACAGCTGCGAAAGCGATGCGGGATCGCGTTGGAAGCGCGGCTCGACTTCGAGGATGACCCAGTACTGATTCGTCGGCGTGTAGATGGTCGAGACATGCCGCGCCCCATAAGCGTTATAGAGCGTGTTCTCGATCTGTTCCGGCGAAACGCCCTGGGCGGCCGCTTTCTCGCGGTCGATGTTCACCATCGCCTGCGGCGTCTTCAGATAAAGATCCGAATTCACATCCGCTAGGCCGGAGATGCCGCGGATTTTCTCCTCCAGCTTCGGCTCGACGTCGTAAAGCTGTTTAAGATCACTTCCGAAAACGGTGAACTGATACGCGGCTTTCGTCAGGTTGCCGCCGATACGAATCGTCGGCAGTACTTGGGGGAACATTTTAATGCCCGGGATCTGGGCGAGCTTGGGCCGCAATTGCTCGATCACCGCCTGCGCCGATGGCCGCTGCGAGCGCGGTTTCAGCAGCATGAAAATGCGGCCGGAATTTCCGGAAACATTCGGACCGCCGGCGCCGACGGTGGACATGAACCGATCGACGTAAGGATTTTCTTTGACGATCGCCGCGGCCTGTTGCTGGTACTGGACCATCGCGTCGAAGGCGATGTCCTGCGATCCCTCGGTAAACGCGAAAATGGCGCCGAGATCGTCCGTCGGAAAAATTCCGGTCTTGCTCAGGGTAAACAGAAACGCGGTCGCCGGTAAAAGCGCGAGCGCGATGATCAACACTGCCAGCCGATGTCGCAACGCCGTTTGCAACGTCCGTTCGTAAAAGTTTCGCATGCCATCGAAGACGCGTTCCATCGCTTCGTAAAACCGGCCGTGATGTTTGTTCGGATCGTGCGGGCGCAAAAAGCGACTGCAGAGCATGGGCGTGAGCGTGAGCGAAACGAATCCGGAAACGAGAATGGCGGTGGTGATAGTGACAGCGAACTCGTGCAGCAATCGCCCGAACAATCCGCCCATGAACAAAATCGGAATGAAAACGGCGGCGAGCGATACCGTCATTGAGATGACCGTGAAACCGATCTCGCTCGAGCCGCGCAGCGACGCCTGCATCACCGGCTCGCCCCGTTCCACATGCCGAATAATGTTTTCGAGCACCACGATGGCGTCGTCGACGACGAAGCCGACGCACAACGTCAGCGCCATGAGCGAAAGATTGTCGAGGCTGAACCCGAAAAGGTACATCACCCCAAATGTCGCGATGACGGACAGCGGCATGGCAACGCTCGGAATGAGCGTGGCCGCCAGGGTGCGCAGAAACAAAAAGATCACGAGCACGACCAGGCAAATCGCGAGCACGAGCGTGAACTTCACATCGTGGACCGAGGCGCGAATCGATTCCGAGCGGTCGAACAAAATTCTTTGCTCCATTGCAGCCGGCATTTGCTTCTGGAACGTCGGGAGCAATTTCCGAATGCCATCGACGACTGCGACGGTGTTCGTGCCCGGCTGCCGCTGAATCGCGAGGACGATCGCGCGGGTGTCGTTAAACCAACTCGCGACCTTATCGTTCTGCGTGCCGTCAATGACGTTGCCCAGCTCCTCCAAGTGCACGGGGGAACCGTTGCGATACGCCACCACCAACTTGCGAAACGCCGCCGCGTCCTGGAGTTGCCCCGTCGCCTGCACGGTGAAGGCCTGCTCTTTTCCGTAGAGCGCGCCGGTCGGCAGGTTCACGTTCGCTTTACTGATCGCCTCAGAAACTTCATCGAGCGCGATTCCCCGCGCTGCGAGTTTGTTAGGATCGACTTGCGCGCGCACCGCGTATTTCTGCGTGCCGAACACCTGCACCTGCGCGACGCCACTCACGGTCGAGATGCGTTGCGCCATCGTCGTCTGCCCGAACTCATCGACCTGCGAAAGTGGGAGCGTGGGCGAGATCAGCGCCAAATACAGAATTGGTTGATCCGCCGGGTTAACTTTTTGATACGAGGGCGGACTCGGCATGTTCTGCGGCAAGCGCCGCGCCGCCCGCGAGATCGCCGATTGCACATCGAGTGCGGCGGAATCGATGGAACGATCGAGACTAAATTGAATGGTGACGCTCGTGCTCCCGAGCGCGCTGATTGAAGTCATCGAATCGATGCCGGCGATGGTCGAAAATTCCTGCTCGAGCACCGTCGCGACCGACGACGCCATCGTTTCCGGATTCGCTCCCGGCAAACTCGCGCCGACGTTAATCGTCGGGAAATCGACATTCGGCAGATCGCTCACCGGCAGCAATCGGTACGCAGCCCATCCGAAAATAATCACGCCGCTCATCACCAGCGTGGTCATGACCGGTCGACGAATGAAAAGTTCGGGGATGCTCACGGCTGACTTGGCTTTGTCGGCGTTCCACCCGCATCGCTCGCCGGCTTGACTTGAATCTTCCCGCCAGGACGAACCGCGATCTGGCCATCAACCACAATCTTCTCTCCCGCTTGCACGCCTTTCGCGATCACCGCGACCGGCCCTTCCATCCGCGCAACATCGACAAGGCGCATCTCCGCCGTCTGATCCGGCTTCACCACGAAAACGTATTGTCCTTTCTGCCCCGGCTGCACCGCCTTCGCCGGAACCGTGAGCGCATTCGGATCTTGCGCCAGCGTCAACGTCGTATTGACGAACTCTCCCGGCCACAGCGCCTCGTCCTCATTCGGAAACGTCGCCTTTAATTTCACCGTGCCAGTGGTTTGATCGACCGCATTATCCACCAGCGTAAGCAAGCCGCGCGAAATCTGATTCTGTTGGTTAGGCGGATTTGCCATCACTTCCAGTTCGCCATCCTTTTTGTGGCTGCGAATGTCCTCGAGGTTTTGTTCCGGCAACGAAAACTGCACGTAAATCGGATGAATCTGATTGATCACCACCAAAATCGAAGCGTCGTCATTCGCTTTTACCAGGTTGCCTTCGTGAATCAACACCGCGCCAGTGCGCCCATCGATCGGTGAACGAATCGAGGCGTACTCGAGCAGCAGCTTCGCCGTATCGAGCGCGGCCTGGTCGCCGCGAATTGTCGCGCTTTCCGAAATCGCGTTCGAGATAGTCTGATCATTTTGCTGCGCGGCGATTGCGCCTTTCTTCACGAGATCCTGAGCCCGCACCGCATCCTTCTGCGCATTGACCGACTGCGCCATGTCCTTGTCCAGATTTGCCTGCGCCTGTTTTACCGCCGCTTCGTACGGCCGCGGATCGATCGTGAAAAGGAGATCGCCCTTCTTCACATCCTGGCCCTCCTTGAAATGAATCTGCACGATCGGACCCGAGACTAACGACTTCACCGTCACCGATGTGAACGGCTGCACGTTCCCGACCGCGTGCAATTGCACCGGCACGTTCTGTTGTTTTACAAGATCGACAATCACCGGGGCGGGCGGCGGTCCGGCCGCGACCGGCTTCTTCGCGAACCAACCGCGAAGTAAAAACAAAACCACCAGCAGGCCAGCGAGCCAATACACCCACTTCGGAATCCGCCTCTCCTTCATCGATCCCGCAATCTCAATTCAAGCTCGGTCGACCGCAAACAGGATCACCGTTTGTTTCCGATAATCCTTCACTCGCAATACCGGATGCGCATGTCGCGGCGCCCAATGCTCACAGGCTAACGCATTCTGCTCATTGTCCGGCCGAACCAGAAAATATTGCGTCTCAAAAGGAAGCTCTTCGATGCTGCTCACGTATTTCACCGGCGCCTTTACATAGAAGAAGAGCGGCTGATAATTTGGATCGATGGCGTAGAGCGTTTCGTTTTCCGGCATTGCCGCGTTGATCTTCGCCGCCACGCTCCGCACTTTTTCGGGGCGACGGAAAAATTTCGCAGCGACTGGATATCCGATCACGCCACCTAAGATCGACAATGCCACGACCGTCGGGGCGAGGCGCGCCCAAAGCGGTTTCTCGGACGGGCGGAACCAAAGCGGCCGCGCGAATGCATCTTCGGCGAAGATCATTCCGAGCAACCAGCAGAAGGGGGTCAATACCGGGAGCGAATAACGCGGCGCGGCGCCCGGCACTACACAGACGACGACTAACGGAAACGCTACAGCCCAAGCGAGGGCGCGCGCGAGTTGTCGTTGTCGATCTTGCGGAAGTTTTCGGAATCGAATCCAGGGAAACAAGAGCAGCCACGGACATAAATATCCAAGTGCGCGCGGGATGGTCAGAATCCAAACGCCGAAGTGAAAAAATTCGCCCGTGACCCGGCCGACGAATTGATTCGACCACGTTCGCATCGCGCGCGACCCCGCCGTCATATGACTGAACGGAATGGCCCAGCTGGCGAAGATTGCCATCATGATCAAAATGCCAACCAAGTGCGCCGGATGAAATAGCGCGCGCCATTGTTTCGTTTGCCACAGCACTGCGAGCACGAGCGCGTAAAAAAACACCAGCAACGTCGGACCCTTCGCCAGCCAGCCGAGCCCGAGGAAAATCCACGGGACGATCCACGTCAGCCACGGCGATTGTTTTTGGTCCCACCAGGTCAGCCAGCAAATCATGGCCAGGCCGCAAAGCGAAATGTAGAGCGCCTCGATTTCGATCAGTCGCCCTTTTTGCATCGTTCCGAGATTCGTTAGCCAAATGATTGCGGCGATTGTCGATCCAAACGAACCAAGACTCGCCTTTGCGATGGTGACGAACGCAATCGCGACCGCCAGAATGCAAAGGACGGATGGAAGTCGCGCGGTCCATTCATTGCGCACGCCGGAGAGTTTGAAGGAAGCGGCCACGAGCCAGTTGATCAGTGGTGGCTTGCGAAAGTAGGGATCGCTGCCGACTTGCGGGATGATGTAATTGCCGCTCTCAAGCATGGCCATCGCGGGCAAAATGCGGCGGCCTTCTTCGCCTCTGATTTCGAAGGAGCCGAGCGATGGCAAATAGAGTGCAGCCCAGACTGCAATCACTAAAACCAGCGGCGGAACGCGCGACATGGGCTGCACTGTGTCGAACGGGCTGCGCGTTGCAATCCGATTCTGCGCATGGTGGCGCAAGCGTCCCGCTTGCGATCTCGCAAATTCGCAAGCCAGAGGCTTGCGCCACTTTATTGTCGATCTTGTCCGCCACCGGACGGACTCGCCGAGGCGAGCGCCGGTTTGGCAACTTGACGGAGCGACCCACAAAAACTAACTTAGCGGCCTAGTCCGCAGTGGAAGGAGTGGGAGCAGTGTCCCACTCTTTTTAGTCTGCGGACTGGATGTTTTTATGAACGCTGAATTTATCGCCATGCTCGATTACCTGGAGCGGGAACGCGGAATCAAACGCGAGATCCTGCTCGAGGCGGTCTCGACTGCATTGCTCTCGGCCTCGAAAAAGAGCGTCGGCGTTTCGCGTGATCTGCGCATCGACATCGATCCGAAGACCGGCGTGATTCGCGCCCTCGCGCAGCCGCTCGTAGTCGAAAACGTAACTAATCCGCAGGATGAAATTTCGCTGAACAAAGCGCGCGCGATCAAGCCGGACGCGCAACTCGGCGAAGCGGTCGAGGTGGAAGTGACGCCAAAAAATTTCGGACGTATCGCCGCGCAGACGGCGAAGCAGGCGATGATGCAGCGCATTCGTCAGGTCGAGAAGGAAATGATTTACGAGGAGTTCAAAGATCGCGCCGGCGAAATCGTTAGCGGCACGGTGCGTCGTTTCGATCGCTCAGATGTGATTCTCGATCTTGGAAAATTTGAAGCGATCATGCCGCAGCGCGAACGCGTGGTGGTCGAGGATTACAACGTCGGCGATCGGCTGCGCGCGTATGTCGTCGCCGTTGATAACGGAATTCGCGGACCTGAAATTATTGTGTCACGCAGTCATCCGAATTTTGTGCGCCGCCTTTTCGAATTGGAAGTGAGCGAGATCGCGGACGGCACGGTCGAGATCCGCGGGATCGCGCGCGAAGCGGGTTATCGTACCAAGATCGCGGTCTGGAGCGCGAATGACAAAGTCGATCCGGTCGGCGCGTGCGTCGGCATGCGCGGTTCGCGGGTGAAAAATATCGTGCGCGAGCTCAACAACGAGAAGGTCGACATCATTCGCTGGAGCTCGGACCCGAAGGATTTTGTGCTGGAAGCGTTGAAGCCGGCGAAAGTGAAAAATCTCGTTTTCGATACGGAGAAGAAGAGTGTGCAGATTTCGGTCGATGAAGATCAGCTTTCGCTCGCGATCGGGAAAAAAGGACAGAACGCGCGACTGACTTCGCGATTGACCGGTTGGGAGATCAACATCGACAAGGATGTTTCCGCGACGACCGCGGTCGAACAGAAAGTCGCGCAAGCGGCGCAGACTTTAGCGGCCGCGCTTCCGATCACCGAAGAGCAGGCGATGACATTGGTGAAATCGGGTTTCACGAATTTGGAAGGATTGCGCGATGCCGACGTATCTGATTTGGTCGACATCCTCACGGTCGACGAAGCGAAAGCGCAGGAAATTCACGACGCGGTACCGAGACAAGAGGTAGCGCAGTAACATGGCTTCGGCTTGAGCCGCTCCGGCCATGAGCGAAAAAAGATTTAGAAACAGAAATGCCAACCAAGACGAGCAGCAAAAAGGCAGCGAAAAAACCGGCGCACAAGGCGGCCCGGCCTTCGCCTGCGCATAAGCCGGCTGCGAGCAAAGCCAGGGTCGCTCCGAAGAAAAAAGAGCCGGAACATAAACCGGCCGCGCGCGCGCATGTGGCGGCGCGTGCTCATGTGGCGGCGCCGGCTAAAGCGGAAGCGCCGAAGCCTGCTCCGGCGCCTAAGCGCACCATGGAAACTGTTTCGTTGATCGACAAGCAGGCGCCGCGGAAAAAAATGGACGGCGGCGAAGCGAAAAAGAAAATGCTTCCGCCGATCTCGCGCATTCGCGCTTCGATGGAAGCGCCGGCGGCTCCGCCGAAACCGGTTGCTCCCCCACCCGAGCCGCCGAAAGCAGCAGCGCCAAAGGTAGATGTCGATCTTGCACCAGAGCCAGTGGTTGCGCCGGTGGAAGAGGAAGAGCCGGAGAACGTCATCCACATCAAGCCGCCGATCATCGTGAAGCATTTGGCGGCCGAGCTAAAATTAAAACCGCATCAGGTCATCGCCGAGCTGATGGCGTTTAATATTTTCGCGAACGTCAATCAGACGATCGAGCCCGATATCGCGGTTAAGATTGCCGAGACGCACGGATTCATTTTGGAAAAAGAGCGCCGCGAAAAAGGCGGCGGCGTGCACAAGGTAGAGGAAGTCGTTATCGCGCCTCCTCCGCCGGTCATCGCGAAGGAAGAGGAATTAAAACCGCGCGGTCCCATCATCACGTTCATGGGCCATGTCGATCACGGCAAAACTTCGTTGATGGATGCGATCCGCAAAACGCGGGTGGCGGCGGGTGAAGCGGGCGGAATCACGCAGCACATCGGCGCGTATCGCGTCGAGCATAAGGGAACGAAGATTACATTTTTGGATACGCCGGGCCACGCGGCCTTCACGGCCATGCGCGCGCGCGGCGCGAATGTTACGGACATTGTTGTGCTCGTCGTCGCGGCGGATGACGGACTGATGCCGCAGACACTCGAGGCGATCAGTCACGCCAAGGCTGCGCCGCATGTGAAGATCATGGTCGCGCTGAACAAGATCGATTTGCCGGGCGCTAACATCGACAGAGTGAAAAAGCAGCTTCAGGATCGCGAGCTCAGCCCGGAAGATTGGGGTGGCGACACGATTGTCGTTCCGGTTTCGGCGACGAAAGGCACCGGCATCGATCAATTACTCGAGATGATGTCGCTCCAAGCTGAAGTGATGGAATTGAAAGCATCGCCGACCGCGAAAGCGCGCGGCACGGTCATCGAAGCGACGGTGGAAGCGGGCCGCGGACCGACCGCGACGATCATCGTGCAAATGGGCACGGTAAAAATCGGCGACGCGTTTATCTGCGGAAACTACAGCGGCAAGGTGAAGTCGCTGCTCGATGATGACGGCAAACCGATCAAACAAGCTGGGCCATCGACTCCGGCGAAGGTGCTTGGGTTTACCGGATTGCCGAACGCGGGCGATGAATTTCTAGTGATGGAATCGGAACGCTCGGCCAAAGTTTTGAGCGAAGAACGATTGCAGGTAAAACGCACTGATAAATTAAGCGCACCGCAACGCGCCACGCTGGAAAGTCTGCTCGAAGCGGCCGATGGGAAGAAACTTCTGCGCATCGTGCTCAAGTGCGACGCGCAGGGTTCGCTCGAAGCCTTGGTGGGCGCGTTAGGCCAGATCGACAGCAAGAAAATCGATCTTGAGATTGTGCATGCAGCAGTCGGCCCCGTTTCGGAGTCCGATATTTTGCTGGCGAGCGCTTCGAACGCGGTCGTCGTCGGTTTCAACATCAAGGTCGAAAGCAACGCGGTGAGCGCGGCGCGCCACGAAGGCGTGCAGGTAAAACTTTACAGCATCATCTACGAATTGATCGATCAGATGAAGGAAGCGATGGCTGGACTGCTCGATCCGGAGCATCGCGAAAGCGTCATTGGCCACGCCGAAGTGAAACAGGTTTTTGGTTTGAGCCGAGGGATCGTGGCGGGATGTCTGGTCACGGACGGACGCATTGCGCGCACCGCCCGCGCGCGGGTTTTGCGTCGCCG